>JAEUNL010000064.1 GCA_016791115.1 Rhodocyclaceae bacterium | reverse complement strand
TCAACGCCAACGGCAGCTACAGTTTCGTGCCGGCGGCCAACTACACCGGGGCGATCCCGCTCGTCACCTACACCGTGTCGGACGGCAACGGCGGCAGCGACACCAGCACGCTGCAACTGACCATGGTGGCGGTCAACGACGTACCGACGGCAGTACCTGTTTCCCAAGTCGGAACCGAGGACAGTAGTCTGACGATTGGATGGAGCGCGTTTGGTGCCGCAGATGTGGAAACGGCGGCATCCGGCCTGAGTATTCGAATCACGACACTGCCTTCGGACGGCATATTGCGTTTGAACGGCGTGGCTGTAGCAACAGGACAGGTGATTTCAAACACGGATATAGTGGCCGGACGGTTGGTGTTTTCGCCGGATGCGAATGAATCGGGGTATGACGGATTCCCGACGTCGGGAACCGGAAATCTTCGTCAGGACTACGCCTCGTTCGATTATCAGGTGTTCGATGGCAGCAGCAACAGTTCGACCGCAACGCTTCGAATCGATGTTACCCCAGTGGCTGATGCACCGAACTTGGTCGTGACGAATACCACTGCCTCCAGCGTTTTTGCGAATAGCTGGGAAACTGCCGCGAACGGTGACACGACTTCGCAGGGTGTGCCAGGTCCGACATTGGAGGGCTGGACGCTTGTCACATCGCCTGATTCGCAGGCCGGCGGCGTAAACGCGTTCGAAGTTTGGGCAGAGGGTGACTATCAGCAACGGCAGGATGGTGGCTTCGATCCAGTATTGGCCGATACCGGCAATGGAACGCAGTTCCTTGAGCTGAACAACGGGACCAGTACGACTCTTCCGCAGACCTTGGGGATTTCGCGCTCGGTGGCTACGGTTGCTGGGATGGTTTATGAATTCTCCTTCGACTATGCGGGTCGCCAAGGATTCGGCGTCGATTTCACTCGGATTGGTGTCTACGTTGATGGCGTTTTGGTTACGCAGTATTCGGCAACGAGTCCGCAGGATTACATCGATTGGCGGAATCTGAAGTTGAGTTTCCTCGGAGACGGAGGAACGCACACGTTGATGATTCGGACGGATGCGACCCAGTTCGTCGGAGCGGGTCGTGGTGCGTTCATCGACGATTTGTCCATGACAGGATATCAGGGTGTGATCGCGGGGAACATCGGTGGCGGACAGACGGGCGTGTCGCTTGCGTCCTATGTTTCGGCTTCCCTGGTCGATGCGGACACATCGGAGTCGCTCACACTGACCTTCTCCGGCGTGCCGGCGGGCGCCTCTATCGTGACCGCAAGTAATCCCACGGGCATTCTCGCGTCCGGTGGCTCAATCACGATCTCGGGGAGTGATTTGGCATCGGCGCAGTTGCGCTTCGGGAGTGCGTTTATCGGTGATCTTGCGATCGGTGTGACAGCAACATCGACCGAGCCCAATGCGTCGAACGCCACCTCAACGGCGACGCTTAACTTGAAGGTTTTGGCTTCAGGGCTGAAGGTTGATGATCCGGGGTTGAGCATCACCGGGTCCGGCACGATCACCGGCGGTGCTGACAACGACCGGCTTGAGGGGGGCGCGGCAGCCGATACCATTTCGGGAGGTGGCAGCGACGACGTGATCATAGGGGGCGCAGGCGGTGACACATTGTCCGGCGGTGCTGGGATCGATGTGTTCCGCTGGGTTCTCGGTCATCAAGGGCCGGGAACCGGCGCTGCGGCGCCGAATGACCGAATCACCGATTTCAGCACTAATTCGTCTGCGACTGGCGGTGACATTCTCGATCTGCGCGATCTGCTGCAGGGCGAGAACCACAATACCGGTATCGGTAATTTGCTGCGATATATCGATGTAACGGTTTCCGGTTCAGACACTGTTTTGAGGGTCAGTTCGGCTGGCGGATACAACTCGGCAGGCGACTATGCTGCAGCTCAGCACAATCAGACCATCACGCTGCAGGGCGTCAATCTCTTTACCGCATTCGGTGCGGCAAACGAGACGGCCGTCATTCAGGAACTCCTTAACAGGCAGAAGCTGATCGTGGATTGATCGGCGTTGGCGCCGATCAGTGGAGGGATCAGGGGCCGTCCACGCGCGCGGCCCCTGTTGCGGCAGGGGCGTCCCGGTTAGCCGGAGACCCTTCGGCTTAACAGAGGTCCTGTAGCGCCATCGAAACCGATCGACCGAAGCGCATTCAATTCATCGTCACTCTCGACGCCCTCGGCAATGATCTTGACACCCATGCCGTGTCCGACTGAGACGAGGCCTTCGAGGAATGCGCGGTTGTGTTCCGAGTTGCCGATTCCCCGGATGAAGCTTGCATCGACCTTGATGTAATCAAGTCCCAACTCTTGCATCCGCGCGATCTCGCCGAATCGACGCCCGACGTGTTCGACACCGAGCCTGCAGGCAGTACCTGACATTGCGTCTCTCAAGGTACGAACTGCAGAAAAATGGCGCAAGAGGCCGTTCTCGGGGATCTCGATCCAGAATCTGCTTCCCGCTGGGATCGCCTGAAGCCGCGGTACAAGGCTGGCACGGAACGCTTCATTCTCGACTGAATCTGCGGAAATATTGATGGCGAATGTCGCGTCCGCGCCCATTTCGCGTGCCTTGACGATGGCGAGGTCGAATGCGGCCAGATCGAGTTCCCCGGTCAAACGAACTCGCGTCGCCATCGGGAGTATCTGCCCGGCAGACAACCAATCGCTCTTATCGTCAAGCTGCATTCGTAGCATAAGTTCGTCATGGAGAAAACCTCCATCGACTGTGCAGACGGGATAAGAAGCCAGTCTTAGTCGGCTTTCGGCGATTGCTCCATGGATCTGGCTTATCCAGTCGGCCGCGCTTGTCGGTTGAAAAGCACTTACCTCGTCACTCGCGACCTGCCAATTGTTCGTACCTACAGTCTCGGCGCTTGCGAGCGCGCGATCAGCGCGGGCCAATACTGCACCAGCTGACATTCCCCGCGTGAAATGACAGGCGCCAATCTGTGCCAAGGCATCGACGTCCTTGAGAGTTATGCCGATATTGCGAATTGAGGACAGCAATTGATCGGCAGATGCTCCGCCATCCGAAACGCCGGGTAGCAACAGCGCGAAATCGGCGCCATTCAGGCGCGCGGCAAAAGACTCATGGTGAGGTCTGGCGACGATGTCTATGCAGCGGCCGATTCCAACCAGAATCTCGTCGGCAGCTTTCCGGCCGAAACGAGCGTTGAGCTCCGCAAGCTGCGGTACTCGGAGAAGCAACAATGTGCCGCCACTTGCGGCTTCCTCGCTCGCAAGTGTTGCTTGTAGCCGATTCTCGAAATAGGCTCGATTTGCCAAGCCGGTCAATTCATCGTGGTTGGCGCGACGACGAAGTTCCTCGATTCGGGAGGCTTGATCGTCGAACGTGGACTTCAGGCGCACCACCATTGCATTCATTGCGCCGGCAAGGCTGTCAAGTTCAACGATGCCCGGCTCGGGAATGGTCACGAACCGACGCTCGCCAATCGCTTCGGCCTGTTTGACGACAGCAGCCACCGGGCGTTTCAACCTGCGGAAAATCACCGATGCGAGCACTCCGGTGAGCGATCCTGCGAGGACGAACCAGACGAGGAGGCGAAGGGAGCTGCGCCAGAGTTCCCGGTACGCGAAACTTGCGTGGCTCGCAACCGAGACGACACCTATCTGCTCCCATCCACTGGAAATTTTCGCGCTCCCCGGCGCCGAACCGATGGGAAACAGTTCGACGAACCACGATGGAACGTCACTCGCGACCGGCTCGCTTTTCCGCTCAACCAACAAATTGCCAAACGGATCATGAAAACGGATGCTCGCGTAATGACCCGTGTCGAACTGAGCCGAGATCAGAAGCTCGCGAGTAACGTGATCCTTGCCAGGATGCTGGGAGATCGAGAGGGCGAGCGCTTCGGCGTTATCGGCGTTCTTGATGGCGAGTTGCTCCTCGAGGTAGCCACGAGCCGACAGGATGCCGAGGACGAAGCTACCGCTAAATGCCAACAGTGTGGTCAGGATGACCGCAAGCCAGATTTGTCTGAAAAGCGACATGAGTGAGACCTCTCTTTGCGATGATCATATCCCGGCCCGGACATCAGTCGAAGCCCTCGGCGCGTGCGCGTGCGAGCAGATCGCGCCAGCGCGACAGTCGGCTGCTGTCTGCGTTCGGATCCTTGTTCCCGGTGCCCGCCCAGATCCCGTCACTGTTGAAGCTGAAAACGGGCGTCAGATCCGCCCGCCTGGACGCAGGGCGAATCTCGGATATCAGGTTGTCCAGCACCAGCGGCTCGCTGTCGGGGTTTGTGTAGTACGCCAGAACCATATGGGCTTGGTTCATTCCGCTCGATGGGCCACCGATACGCGCCTTGACGTATACAAGTCGCAAGCGCTCGACCGGTATGCCAACCGCCTTTAGCGTGAAATACTTGGCGATGCTAAAATCTTCGCAGTCACCCGCCCCCATGGTCATGGTTTCCAGGGGCGTCGCCCAGTAGTCAGGCACTGCCCAGAGCCTCTGGTCTTCTTCAAATTGGGTGTTGCGATTGAAAAAGTCGTTGACCTGCCTGAGTTTTTCGATATCGGGCAGTTCCCTGGCTGATGCGAGCAGGTTTGCCCATGCCTTGATCGTGTCTGCTGCGCGAGGCGTGCTGGCCCGGGCCACGGCACGGGCGAGGGCGGTGGCGTCGAAGGCGTTGCATATCACCGCGACAAAGGTCAGTGCGGCGAGGGCGAGTAGGGCAAGGATCGAATTGAGCCTCATGTCGCTTGAAAGGCACCTAGAGGATCCATTTTTTGCCGGCAGGTCGTCGCAGCGCTTGGGAGTACATCGGCGGATTGTTACTTTCTGGTGCGTCGAGACGAGCTGTGATCGCGAAGCTGGGTTTTGAATGGCGGGCGGCGGGTAGAATCCATGCACGTTGCAGTTTGCACATCCACCGTGTGGTGGTTGCGCCGGAATCCGCGCTGGACCGTCGAACTTTACGCGTTACGGCATCGCGATTAACTGTATCTTCGGGAACAAGATTAAGAACTTGAGGACACCATGACGCTGCCCACACGAATTGCAATCTCGATTGCCCTGGTTTTCCCGTCGGCCGGTATCGCGCAACAGTCTCCGGTGCCGTCGGCTTTGACAGAAGCTGCACAGAAGGCGGTGTCGAGCAACCCCGAGGTGCTGGCCAGATTGCACGCGTTCAATGCTGCACGTGAGGAGATCGACGTGGCGAGAGGCGGCTTTTTCCCTCGCGTGGACGTCACGGCGGGCGTCGGACGGGAGCGGCTGCGCGAGCCTGGGTTGGATTCGCAGAGTTTCACCCGGCGAGGCGCAACGATCAGCCTGAACCAAATGCTTTGGGATGGAATGGGGACGCGCAATGAAGTGCGCCGGCTCGGGCACGCAAAATTGACGCGCTATTTCGAATTGCTCGACGCATCGGAGAGCGCCGCACTCGAGACGGCGCGCGCTTACTACGACGTCATCCGCTATCGAAAACTGGTGAGCCTCGCCGAGGAAAATTACGTACAGCACCGATCGGTGTATGAGCAGATCCAGCGCAAGGTTCAGGCAGGAGCGGGACGACGTGTCGATTTCGAGCAGGCGTCTGGCCGCCTCGCACTAGCGGAATCGAACCTGCTGACCGAAACCGCCAACCTTCACGACGTTACTGCCCGTTACCAGCGACTAGTCGGCGAACCGCCGGCGGCTTCGCTCCCAGCGGCCGGACTCATGAAGGACGTGCCGGGCCAGGCGGTCGAGGCACAGCGGCTCGGGCAGTCTGGAAATCCGGCCATCGCTGCCGCCATCGAGAATATTCGCGCAGCCCAGGCAGACGCAGATGGCCGCAAGTCCCCCTTTCAGCCGAGGGTCGATTTTCGTCTGCGACAGGATTGGGACAAGAACCGGGACGGAATTTCCGGGACGCGCAATGACGGTGTCGCTGAAGTAGTTCTCAACTACAACCTCTTCAACGGTGGATCGGACGCTGCCCGAGTGCGGCAGTTCGGCGAGCGGTTGAACAACGCCAAGGATTTGCGCGACAAGGCATGCAGGGATACCCGCCAAACCATCGCAATCGCCTATAACGATACGCGCAAGCTGAGCGAGCAACTGGCCTATCTTGATCAGCACCAGACGTCGATCGAGAAGGCTCGCGACGCCTATCGGAAGCAGTTTGACATCGGGCAACGGACGCTGCTGGATCTGCTAGACACCGAAAACGAGCTATTCCAGGCGCGGCGTGCCTATGTCAATGCCGAGAACGATCTCGGCATCGCTTATGTCCGCACCAAAGCCGGGTTGGGAGGGCTGCTTGCTGCCTTGAATCTGTCGCGGAACGACACCGGCGACCAGCCGGAACTGCAAGGCTGGGAGGCAGGTTCCGATGCGCCTGAGCGGTGCCCGCCGGAACCGCCGGCTCCCGTCGTCACCAACAAGGCGGCGCTGGATGCACGGGCCGCGAGCCTCATACCCGCTGCGACTCAAGTGCCGGCGGCAGGGGCGGCAACGGTCGCTGCGACCAGTGCACCCGAGGGAAATGACGTTGAGAGGGCATTGCGTGACTGGGCTGCTGCCTGGTCCGCGAAGGACTTTGCGGCGTATAGCGGCTATTACGCGCCCACTTTCAAATCCGGGAAGTCCACCAAGGATCAATGGTTGGCGCAGCGCCAGGCAAGAGTAATGAAGCCGGGCAATATTTCGGTGCAGGTGGAAGACCTCAAGATCACGCAGGCTCGGCCGGATCATGCGGTCGCGACCTTCCGGCAGGTTTATCGGTCGTCGACCTTCAATGACACGTCAAACAAGTCTCTGGAATGGATTCGTGCCGACGGAAAGTGGCTGATCGAGCGAGAATCCAACCGGTGATCGGCGCATTTTGACGATATCTGCCGCCTTGGCGCGTTTCGCGTCGAGGCAGCAGTCTACCTAGGGCTTCAGGCGAGATCAGCGAGCCGGGACCTCGCCGCGTATCGCATCTGCCCAGCAGTTAGGTGTTTCGTAAAGCCGGACCCGTTCGAGTTGCAGCTGATTGCCGTATCGGTCGCGGTACAGCGGATCCAGGGTGCGAAATGCCTGGATGGCCAAGTTCTCTGCCGTAGGAACGAAATCCAGTACCACTGTCTTGTGTTCCGGCAGGGACGAGAGGAATGCAACGACAGGCGCATCTTCGCGCCAGACCAGAAATGCGTGATCCCAGACGTCGACAATCGACAGGCGCGCAATGTTCTTCACTTCCGAGAAGTCCATCACCATGCCATTCATCGGCGAGCCTGTGGCGGAAATGACATCGCCTGCGAGCGTTACCTCGATCCCGTAGCGGTGCCCGTGCAAATGGCGACATTGGCTTAGGTGGTCGGGAATGCGGTGTCCGGCATCGAACTCTAGCCGTCGAGTGATACGCATGTCTCGCATAACTGGACGAGAGGGGAAGCGAATTATAGCATTGCGCCATAGCTCGATTTCCGGGCGCGCTGGAAGGTGCGTGGTGAAAGGGATATCAGGACAGGACCATAGCCGGGATGGCGCCGGGATGAAGTATGTCTATGCGGTCGAATCGAGACGCGCGGGTGGCGTTTCCATTGGCGTCAACCTCAATCCCAACAACGCATGCAACTGGCGTTGCATTTATTGTCAGGTGTCGGGATTGACGCGTGGGGCGCCGCCGGACCCTGATCTCGAGCAACTGGAGCGGGAGCTTCGGTCGATGATCGCGATTGCCGCGAGCGATGCTGGCGGCATTGGGCCCCGTCATATCGAGGACGTGGCGTTTTCAGGTAACGGCGAGTCGTCCTTGTCGCCGCGCTTTGGCGATGCCGTGCAATGTGTGCGTCGCGTGCTGCGCGAGATGGACCCGTGCGGGGCAATCCGGCTGCGCCTGATAACCAATGGAAGCCAAATCCTGCATCCGCAGGTGCAAATCGGCTTGCATTCGATTGAAGAACACGCTGGAGAAGTTTGGTTCAAGGTCGACGGAGGGTCGCGGGAAGCGATCGCAAGGATCAACGATGTCAACCTGGATCCTCAGGGTGTGGCGCACCGGCTGGGGCGATGTGCCGAGCTGGTTTCGACTTGGGTGCAGACTTGCGTTTTTTCGCTCGACGGGCAAGGGCCGGACGAGACCTGGCTGAACGACTATCTGTCGCTACTGCGTGATGCGGGCACCGATCGGCTGAAAGGCGTACTGCTATATGGCATCGCACGCCCGTCGATGCAGCCAGAGGCAACTCGACTGGCTCGACTCTCGACCGAGGAGATCGAGTCGATAGCCGCGTCGATTCGAGAAACGGGGCTGACCGTAAAAGTCAGCCCCTGATGCCAAGTGAGGGCAGACGAGTTTGGCTCAGCGCCGTGGTTCAAGTTGCAGACGCCGGATCGTGAGCTCCTGATGCCAAGTGAGGGCAGACGAGTTTGGCTCAGCCCTTCTTGCCCTGCGACTTCGCCGCCTTCTTCAGATCCTTCAACAGCGAGGGATCCTTGGAGCGCAGATATTCGATGACTTCGAAGTCGTCCTTGCGCAGACGGCTGATATCGATCTGCTCGACATGTACGAGGCGCAGAAGTGCCTGCACGGGCCGCGGAATGTTCCTTCCGCTCTCGTAACGCGAACCACCGCTTTGCGTCACGCCAATCTTGGACCAGAACTGCGATTGGTTCAAACCAAGTTTCCGACGGACCTCACGAACGTCGATCTTTTCCAAAGTTTTCATTTTGCGCACACCCTATGTCTGATTTGACTGAGGCGAGCCTTCCCCCGAAGCGCCGCCAACGATCCATCCCGTATCTATATCTAAAGATATAGCAAATCAAGTATAGGGCATTATTCCCTATGAATACAAGCAAACACCGGTTGGGGTATTCCCCAGTTCCGGTTCAATGCATGTTTCCTGTGATTCCTGAACGAATCCCCGGTCGGCCAGACGCAGGCGTCGGCGGCCGAATTCCTGTAGACTTTCATCGTTTTCAGCGAAATAGACGACAGACATGGCATTGATAGTCCAGAAATACGGCGGTACTTCGGTTGGTACGACCGACCGGATCAAGAACGTTGCGGTTCGCGTGGCCAGGTGGCGTGCGCAAGGTCACCAGGTTGTCGTGGTCGTGTCTGCAATGAGTGGTGAAACCAATCGGCTCATCGGCCTGGCGAAGGAAATTCAGCCCAACCCTGATCCCAGAGAGCTCGATGTGGTTGCATCCACAGGAGAGCAGGTAACGATTGGATTGCTGGCGATGGCGCTCAAGGCGATCGGCGTCGATGCTGTCAGCTACACCGGCGGACAAGTTACGGTGCTCACCGACAGTGCGTTTACCAAGGCCCGGATCGAGAGCATCGACGACAAGAACATTCGTCGTGATCTGACGAACGGGAAAGTCGTTGTGGTGGCCGGCTTCCAGGGGATCGACGCCGAGGGCAGCATTACTACCCTCGGACGCGGTGGCTCGGACACGTCTGCTGTCGCGATTGCGGCGGCGCTCAAGGCCGACGAATGCCAGATCTACACTGATGTGGATGGCGTCTATACCACGGACCCGCGAATCGTTCCGGAAGCCCGGCGTTTGCGGACCATTACCTTCGAAGAAATGCTGGAGATGGCGAGCCTTGGATCGAAGGTGCTGCAGATCCGCTCTGTCGAGTTCGCCGGAAAGTACAAGGTCAAGTTGCGCGTGCTTTCGAGCTTCCAGGACGAAGGGGAGGGCACGCTGATTACGTTTGAGGATGACAAGAACATGGAAAAGCCGATCATTTCGGGTATTGCGTTCAATCGGGACGAAGCCAAATTCACCGTAACTGGGGTACCCGATCGCCCTGGCATCGCCTACCAGATTCTCGGGCCCGTGGCAGCCGCCAACATCGACGTCGACATGATCATCCAGAACGTCGGCCACGATGGCATGACCGATTTTTCCTTTACCGTAGGGCGAGGCGATTTCGATCGCGCCAAGGCAATTCTCGATCAAGTCAAAGCTCAGGTCGGGGCAAAGGAAATCAGTGGCGACAAGAGCATTGCAAAGGTATCCGTGGTGGGAGTCGGCATGCGTTCGCATGTCGGAATCGCGAGCAACATGTTCCGCACGCTGGCAGAGGAGGGGATCAACATCCAGATGATCTCCACTTCCGAAATCAAGATATCGGTCGTCATCGACGAGAAATACCTTGAACTTGCCGTGCGCGTCCTGCATAGGGCTTTCGAACTTGATCAAGTCGAAGCCTGATCTTTCACCGGGCTGAACGCGGATCAAATTGACCGCAGTGGGGCGCTGCGGTATGATCCGCGCCTCTTTTGGAGAGGTGGCCGAGAGGTCGAAGGCACTCCCCTGCTAAGGGAGCATACGGGCCAAAACCTGTATCGAGGGTTCGAATCCCTCCCTCTCCGCCAAAAGATCGCGTATAATTCGCCCTCTTTTGCGAAGCGCCCGTAGCTCAGTTGGATAGAGTACCTGGCTACGAACCAGGGGGTCGTGGGTTCGAATCCTGCCGGGCGCGCCAGATCAAGCAATGGGCTGGACTTTCACGAGTCCAGCCCATTTGTTTTTCGAGGCCCAGATGCCAGGCCCGAATTCCAATCGTTTCGTTCCCGGCAACTCCTGCTTGCAATTCTTGCGAGCCGGCGGTTGTTTGTGTGTAGCAGTTCGAGTTTTCGGCCGATCAGAAACAAAAAGCCCGCCAAAGGCGGGCTCTCCGGTGCGGGCTGAAATGCTCCGTGCTACTTCAGCTTCGTTTCCTTGTAGGCCACGTGCTTCCGCGCCTTCGGATCGTATTTCATGATCTCGATTTTCTCGGGCGTCGTACGCTTGTTCTTGGTCGTGGTGTAGAAATGACCTGTACCTGCCGTCGATTCCAGTTTGATCTTTTCGCGGCCGCCTTTAGCCATGATGTTTCTCCAGGTTAGGTTTCAGCGACGACTCAGATCTTCTCACCGCGTGCGCGCAATTCGCCGAGCACGACATCGATGCCCTTCTTGTCGATGGTGCGCAGTGCAGCGTTGGTCACGCGGAGGCTGACCCAGCGGTTCTCGGATTCGACCCAGAAGCGGCGATTCTGCAGATTCGGCAGAAAGCGGCGCTTGGTCTTGTTATTGGCGTGGGAAACGTTGTTCCCTGTCATCGGGGCTTTCCCCGTCACTTGGCAAACGCGGGCCATCTCGGTAACTCCGGAATCGGTTTCGCAAAACCCAGCATTATACGGGAACTATTGTGATTCGTTCAAGCCCAATCTCGCTTCGATGATCCGGGCCTAGAGCAGGCCACGCTCGGCAAACGAGAGAGGGCGTGCCGTCCCTGCGACGACGAAGTGGTCCAGTACGCGAACATCCACCAGTCCGAGTGCCTGCTTCAGCGTGCTCGTCAACGACTCGTCGGCACGGCTCGGCTCGGCAACGCCCGAGGGGTGGTTGTGGGCGAAGATCACGGCGGCCGCGTTCCATTCGAGTGCCAGCTTTACGACCTCGCGTGGATACACGCTGGTCTGGGTGAGGGTGCCGCGAAACATCTCCTCGAAGTGGAGCAGCCGGTTCTGGCTGTCCAGCAACAGAACCACAAACACTTCATGCGGCAGGGAGCCGAGGCGCAGGCGCAGCCAATCGCGTACCGATTCCGGCGAACCGAACACATCCCGCGTCATCATTTTTGCCTGAAGTGCGCGCAGGGCGAGCGCAAGTGTTGCCTGCAACTGTGCCGCTTTCGCAGGACCGATGCCGCTGACCTCAGCCATCTCCTTCCAGTGCGCGTGGGCGAGCCGCGAGAGATCGCCGTCGAAGTGTGCGAGAAGATCCCGCGCCAGTTCGACGGCGCTCTTGCCCTTCAATCCGACGCGCAGGAAGATTGCCAGGAGTTCGGCGTCCGACAGCGCATCCGGACCGCGCGCGAGCAGGCGCTCGCGCGGTCGTTCGTCCTCGGGCCAGTCAGTGATCGCCATGTCGGGTACCCGGTGGCGTTTTCGCCAGCCAGGGAGCTATCCTTTAGAATCCTGCAATCGATCCCGTGGATTTTACATTGTCATGAATTCTCCCAGTACCCGACGCATTGTTCTTGGCGTGACCGGTGGCATCGCAGCATACAAGGCCGCAGAACTCACGCGCCTGCTGGTCAAGGACGGGGCCGACGTACATGTCGTGCTGACGCAGGGCGGCGCGCACTTCGTCACGCCCGTCACCTTCCAGGCGCTGTCTGGCAATCGCGTCTGGACGGACCTGTGGGACGCTTCGATGCAGAACAACATGGCGCACATCGACCTCACGCGTGGCGCGCAGGCGGTCGTTGTTGCACCCGCATCGGCGGATTTCCTCGCCAAGCTTGCAAACGGCATGGCTGACGATCTGTTGACCACGCTCTGTCTGGCGCGGCCGCGGCAGCAGGTCGACGGTGCGCAACATGCCTGTGCGTTGCTCGTTGCACCGGCGATGAACCGCCAGATGTGGGATAACCCGGCGACCCAGCGCAACATCGCCCGGCTGCGGGAAGACGGTGTCGTGATACTCGGTCCGGGATGCGGCGAGCAGGCCTGCGGCGAGTCCGGTGACGGACGCATGCTCGAGCCGGAAGAATTGTTCGAGGAAATCATTGCGCAGTCGCAGCCCAAGGTCCTGTCGGGGCGGCGGGTGCTGTTGACAGCCGGCCCGACCTTCGAGCCGATCGATCCGGTTCGCGGGATCACCAATTCGAGTTCTGGGAAGATGGGTTATGCGTTGGCACGCGCTGCGCGCGAGGCAGGCGCGTCAGTGACGCTTGTCAGCGGGCCGGTTGCGCTGACCACACCGCGCGGCGTGGGGCGCGTCGACGTGCAGACGGCGCGCGACATGCGCAATGCGGTCATGGCCCGTGTCGGTGACAACGACATTTTCATCGCGGTGGCGGCTGTGGCCGATTACCGTCCGGCGCAGGTCGCCGAGCACAAGATCAAGAAGAGCCGCGAATCGCGCGCGCTCACGCTCGAGGCGAACCCTGACATCCTTGCCGAGGTTGCGGCCTTACCCAAGCCGCCGTTCTGCGTCGGTTTCGCTGCCGAGAGCGAGCGGCTCGAAGAGTACGCCTCCGCCAAGCGCATCGCGAAACGCATTCCGCTGATCGTCGGCAATCTCGTGCAGGAAGGGCTCGGCGCCGATGACAACCGTGTCATTCTGTTCGACGACAACGGCTCGACGCCGCTTGCGCCGGCGGGCAAGCTGGATGTCGCGCGGCAAGTCGTCGCCCGCATCGGGCGCATGATCGACCCCCACCGTTGACAACCGGAGATATCGGCTTGCATCGCATCGACGTCAAGATTCTCGACCCGCGCCTCAAAGACCAGCCACCCCACTACGCCACACCCGGTGCTGCTGGCCTCGATCTGCGCGCCTGTATCGACGTGCCGCTGGTCATCGCGCCGGGTGAAACCCACCTCGTGCCGAGCGGTATCGCGATTCATCTTGCAGACCCCGGACTCGCCGCCATGATCCTTCCCCGGTCTGGCCTGGGCCACAAGCACGGCATCGTCCTTGGCAATCTCGTCGGACTGATCGACTCGGATTATCAGGGCCAGATCTTCGTTTCCACCTGGAATCGCGGCAGCGCGCCCTTCACGCTCAATCCGCTCGAGCGCTTGGCGCAACTCGTCGTCGTGCCGGTTCTGCAGGTGGCGTTCAACGTGGTCGACGATTTCGACCAGAGCGAGCGCGGCGACGGCGGATTCGGCAGTACCGGCAAGCACTGAGCATTGCCGCCCGCTGCGCGCGTGGCGCGAAGCTTGCTGCAGTTTCCCTGCTGAACGACACATCATCAACGCGTTACCTGATTCGCGGGACGGATTGTGTGGTCCGGCGGTTCCCGTTTGCGAGAACCCGCTCGAGGCGCTCTCGAATCCGGGAGTGCATTCCCGTCAATGGATGAAGACAGGCAGGGATTCGATGAAACGACGCTTGCATCTGCCGGCCATTGCGTTTGCCGCGATCGCCGCGTATTCCGCTGGTGCCTTGGCCGACGATGCACGCGTCGCAAGCCTGGTTGGCGAGCGCTGTGCGCTGTGCCATGGCCCGCGGGGCGAGAGTTCGACCGAGCTTTATCCGCGTCTGGCCGGGCAGCATGCGAAGTACATCGCGAAGCAGCTGGCCGATTACAAGGCGGGCCGGCGCAAGAACGACACGATGTCACAGATGGCAGCCGACCTCGGCGATGCTGACATGATGGCGCTGGGGCAGTATTTCGAGAAGCAGCCCGTAAAGGCAGGCGGCATGCAGGACGCCGATCTGGCCGCCGCCGGCAAGTATCTCTACAACAACGGCAATCCTTGGTCGGGTGTGCCGGCGTGCGCCTTCTGCCACGGTCCGCGCGCGCACGGCACCGACCAGCTGCCGCGCCTGGCCGGCCAGCGTGCGGCCTACACGGCCGCGCAGCTCATGAAGTTCAACCAGCGCGAGCGCAGCAATGACAATGCCGTGATGCGCACCGTCGCCGCGCAGCTCACCGAGTTCGAAATCAGGGCGTTGGCCGAATACGTCGGCAGCCTGGACTGAGCCGAGTCAGGCCGGCGCCGTTTCGCCTGCCGTCGCGGCTTCCGCGAATGCATTGCAGAAACGCAGCGATTCGGGGTACGGAAAGAAATCCTCCAGCTCGCCACGGCGGATGATCTCCTGCGTTCGCTGCCAGAACGCGGCATCGAGCAGGTCGCGGTGATACTTCATGAACGCGGCGCGGATCTTCGCGTTGCCGAGCAGGAAAGTGCCGAACTCCTCCGGAAACACATCGTTCTTGGCTACCGAATACCAGACCTCGCCCGAAAGTTCCATGTCCGGATAGGGTGCGGCGGGGATGCGGCGGAAGTTGCAGTCGGTCAGGTATTCGATCTCGTCGTAGTCGTAGAACACCACGCGACCGTATCGTGTGACGCCGAAGTTCTTCCACAGCAGGTCGCCGGGAAAGATGTTGGCGCGCGCCAGTTCGCGGATCGCGTTGCCGTACTCGCGCACCGCATGGTCGATGCGCTCGTCGCCCGCGTTCTCGAGATACATGTTGAGCGGCGTCATGCGCCGTTCGATGTAGCAGTGATCGATGATGATGTTCGCGCCCTCGTCCTTGACGATCGACGGCGCGAGATCGAAAAGCTGTTCCAGCAGCTCCGGCGAGAAGCGTGTCTTCGGCAACGCCAGTTCGGTGAATTCGAGCGTGTCGGCCATGCGGCCGACACGGTCTACCTGCTTGACCATGAGGAATTTCTTCTTCACCTGCTCGCGCGTGGTGTCCTTCGAGCTGCCGAAGCGGTCCTTGATGATCTTGAACACGTAGGGGTAGGACGGCAGCATGAACACGTGCATCACCAGCCCGCGGATGCCGGGCGCCTCGATGAACTGGTCGTCGGAATGGCGCAGGTGGTGCAGCAGGTCGCGGTAGAACATCGTCTTGCCCTGCTTGGCAAGGCCGATCATGGTGTATAGCTCCGAGCGCGGCTTGTTCGGCATGATGCCGCGCAGGAACTGGATGTAGCCCGACGGCGCTTCCATGTCCGCCATGAAGTAGGCGCGCGACAGCGAGAACAGCAGGCTGATGCGCCAGGCTTCGAGCAGAATGGTGTCGAGAACCAGCTTACCGTCGGCGTCGTGCAAAACCGGTATCGCGAACGGCCATTCCTGGTGTCCGTTCACCGTCTTGCCGATCACGTAGGCGCCCTTGTTGCGGTAGAAGGGCGAGTTGAGGACCTGGATCTGGCAGTTCGCCTCGATCTCCGGCCATTCGCCGCCCAGGCTGGCCTTGACGGTGCGCATGATGTGATCGACGTCGCGGTCGAGGTTGGCGAATGGCAGGCCCCAGCCGATGTCGAGGAACAGCTGGCGGATGCAACTGCGCAATCCGCCCTCGGTCTTCGGGTAATAGCAGCGATAAGTCGGCGGGTCCGATTCCATGTACTCGGTCGAGATTGCCGGACGCACGAAGATGAATTGGTTGTGGAAGTAGGTGTGGTGCAGGATCTTGGTGCTGACCGAGTTGAAGAAGGTCTCGGCCAGTTCCGGCTGCTTGTGGTTGACCAGCATGCCGATGAAGTGGAGCTTGGCCTGCTGCCAGGCGGCGTCGTCGAGCGATTCCGCCTTGAACTCGTTGCGCAGGCGATCCACGCATTCGGCCACGCGCTCCTCGTAGTAGCGGATTCGCTCCTTCACCGCCACCTGGACCTCCGCCCAGCGCGACTGCTCGAAGCGTGCCTTGGCCTGGGCACTGGTTTCGCGGAACAGACGATAGTGCTTGTTGAAACCTTCGATCATCGCCTGTGCGATGGAATGCGGTACCGAATCGGGAGTATCCGTCTTCTGCATGATCTGTCGCCTCGATGCGCCGGGCCTGCACGCCGTTTCACATGTCGAAATTCTAGCACCGGCTTGCGCACCGTCCGGCGCGGGCATGACGAGCCTGCCTGTCGCACCCGGATGAATTTGGAGGATAATCCCCTGCGTCGTGCATAACACGACCCCCGGCCATCGATGGAAGGAGCGTGCGCCGGGCCGACATCGCAGACTCAACCACCAGTGCGTCTATAAGAGGGAGTAGGGCATGAGTGCATCTCACATCAAGGTACCCGCAGGCGGCAGCAAGATCGTGCCAGGGCAGCCGGTTCCGAACAATCCGATCATCCCGTACATCGAGGGCGACGGCATCGGCATCGACATTACGCCGGTCATGAAGGCGGTCGTCGACGCCGCGGTCAAGAAGGCCTACGGCGGCAGCAGGCAGATCCACTGGATGGAAGTCTTCGCCGGCGAGAAATCGACCACCATCTACGGGCCCGATGTCTGGCTGCCCGAAGAAACCATCGCCGCCTGCAAGGAATATTCCGTCTCGATCAAGGGCCCGATGACGACGCCGGTCGGCGGCGGCATCCGCTCGCTCAACGTCGCATTGCGCCAGGAGATGGATCTCTACCAGTGCGTCCGTCCGGTGCGCTACTTCAAGGGCGTGCCCAGCCCGCTCAAGGATCCGTCGAAGACCGACATGGTGATCTTCCGCGAGAACACCGAAGACATCTACGCCGGCATCGAATGGCAGGCCGAGACCGACGGCGCGCGCAAGATCATCAAGTTCCTGCGCGAAGAAATGGGCGTCAAGAAGATCCGCTTTCCCGAGACATCGGGCATCGGCATCAAGCCGGTCTCGCGCGAGGGCACGGAGCGCCTGGTGCGCGCGGCCATCAAGTACGCGATCGAGAACAACCGCAAGTCGGTGACGATCGTGCACAAGGGCAACATCATGAAGTACACCGAAGGCGGCTTCCGCGACTGGGCGTACGCGCTCGCGCAGCGCGAGTTCGACGCCAAGCCGATCGACGGCGGCCCGTGGTGCAAGCTGCCCAACGGCATCGTCATCAAGGACGCCATTGCGGACGCGTTCCTGCAGCAGATCCTGCTGCGCCCGGCCGAGTACGACGTCATCGCCACGCTCAACCTCAACGGCGACTATGTCTCGGACGCGCTGGCCGCCCAGGTCGGCGGCATCGGCATCGCGCCGGGTGCCAACATCTCCGATCTCTATGCCGTGTTCGAAGCCACCCACGGCACGGCGCCGAAGTACGCCGGGCAGGACAAGGTGAACCCCGGTTCGCTGATACTCTCTGCCGAAATGATGCTGCGCCACATGGGCTGGAAGGAAGCCGCCGACCTGATCATCAAGTCGATGGAAGCCGCCATCGGCGACAAGGTCGTCACCTACGATTTCGCCCGCCTGATGGACGGTGCGCAGGAAGTGTCCTGCTCCGCCTTCGGCAACGCGATGATCGAGCGCATGTAGTCCAAGGCTGCTCGAAAAAGAAGGCGCCGCGAGGCGCCTTTTTTTCGCCCGGCCGCTGCCCTGCGAGGCAGGCGGCCCGGCCCTCGCAGGGAGGGTAGGCCTGAAAGGCGCGTGCAGCCGTGCTGGCAGCCCGGAATGGCTGGAGAGAGCCATTCCATGCGGGCTTCAGGCCGGTCAGTCGGTGGAGTCTGCAATGCGCCGGCCGAAAGCGCCGCGCAGCGACGGCCCGGCCAGCAACGCGCGCCAGTCGCGCGCCCAGCAGCATACGTGGTCGAAATCCGCGACCTCGATCAGCGTGGCATCGGGAAACCGCTTCGCATAACCGGCCGCCAGCGCGGCGGCGACGTTTTCATCGCGTCCGCCGACCAGATGGAACTCGCGTGCAGGCGGCGCGCGGCGAACGCGCAGCATCGGATCGAGCGAGCCTGCGAGCGGCGAATAGCCGTGCAGTGCGGCCCAGCCAGCGATGTCGAGATTGCCGGCCACGGTGACCACGCTGGCCACCTCGGGCATGCGGTCCGCCATCAGCAGGGCGAGCGTGCCGCCGCCGCTATAGCCAACCAGCACCAGGCGATCGAATCGCCTGCCGTCGAGAAAGCCGCGCAGCGCGCGCACCATGCTGTCGACCACCGAGGTGCCGTAGCGGTGGTGCGTCCAAAACAGCGGATTGCAGGCATCGTCGCCTGTCGTGAAATGGCAGGGGCGGCCGAGGTAAAGGGATGGCGCGTCGTCCTGTGCCATCAGCCGCAGCGCCAGCGGATTGCGCGGCGTTGGGTCGGCCGACACCACGTCGCGGCGCAGCCACGGCGTGCCGTCGTGGTCGATGTAAACGTGCAACGCGTGAAACTCGCGCACTGTCGCCGGCGCTGCTTCGCGCAACCATGCGTGGTGGCGGAACGGCGCGCCGCGCAGATTGATCGGCTCCATGCGTGCGGACGTCGCAATTGCGGCCGCGGTGTCACGTGGCGTGGCGCAACCGCCCAGCGCAAGCAGCAGTGCCGGCACAAGCGTGGCGACGATAAACGCAAATGCCCGCCGCAGTGCGAACTGCCGCGGACATCCGCCGACGCGCTGGGCCGCGAGGTTCAGAATTCCACACGCACGCCCAGTGTCAGGGCGTGGTTCGAGGTGTCCTCGAGGCCGAGCACGGTTTCGTAGTTGGCGAAGGCCGACCAGCCGTTGGCGAAGGTGCCGCTCACGCCGGCACGCACGGTGAAGTAGTTGCGGTCGGGCGAGGCGACCGGGATCACGAAGCGCGTATTGAACGGATCGTGCGTGTACTTCGCGACGATGCCGCTGCCATCGTTGCGGAACTCGTGGTTCCATTCGACGCCGAGGTAGGGCGAAACCACGCCGGCACCGGTGCCGATCGCCTTGGTCAGGTTCACGCCCAGCGCCGAGATCAGCGAATTGACGGTGCGCCCCCGCACGTCGAGGCCGAGGCTGTGCAGCGCCTCCCGCTCGCGGAAGCCGTCGGTGTCGAGGCGCAGGTAGTTCAGCCGCGCGAAGGGCGAGACGGTGAGGTCGCCGTTGGCCATGTCGTAGCCGACGCCGAGCGACGCGGTGATCTGGTCGGCATCGGTCGAGCCGCGCGCCACCGTGTCGAAGCCGGCAACCGCCGTGTTGCTGACGACGACGATGCGCCGCGCGGTGTCGAAATCGACCTTCGAGAAGCCAAGGTGGCCGTCGAAATACAGCCCGCCGAGGTGGTAGCTGCCGTAAAGGCTCACACCGAGGTCGTCCGACTCGACGCCGCCAAGGCGGCGGTCGAAGTCGACATCGGTTGCCGAGTACGCCACCGCCACGCCGGCCACCAGTGCGTCGCTGAAGCGGTAGTCGATGCCGGCCGTGATGCCGGTATCGTTGAAATCGAAAGCATCCTCGAGCCGCGAACGGTCGCGGTCGCCCCAGTTGGTGTGGGCATTGATGAAGCCGCCGAAACGTCCGCCGGAAAGCGCATCGGCGCTCGCCCCGCCGCCGGTCGATCCTGCCGGCACCAGGCTGGCGAGCGATACCGCGTGGCCGTTGAAGTCGAAACTCGAGCCGGCCAGTCCGCCGCCGCCCTTGCCCTTGCGCAGCGCCAGCAGGCGCGCATTGATCGGCTTGGCGAGGCTGGTGGTGCGCGCGCGCGCGAGTCCGTTCATCTCCTCGGGGGCGACGGCCTGCAGGGCATCGCGCAGCCCGGCCTCGGTCAGGGCGAGGTTGAAGGTGCCCTGGCCGGGCGTCTGGCCGGTGGGCGACTGCTGCCAGTTGCTGGTGACGACGAGCTTCGAGCACGATTCGAACAGCACGCGCTGCGGTGCGGTCAGCGATTCGGCGATGCCGCCCATCGCCGGGCACACCGTCTGCGTCAGCGTGGCGGCCGAGGACTGGACCGGGTTCATTCCGGGAACCAGTGTCAGGTCGGCATGGGCGGCTGCCATCGAGAGGCTGCCGACGACGGCGGCCAGCAATTGCGGACGGAGGAAAGGACTCGGCTTGGTCTGCTTCATGTGGACTCTCCCATTGCCGCCTCGTGCCGGACGGCCAGCGTTGTTGACGGACCGTCCGCAGCGCGGGTGCGCGATGACGGATCCGGATGGAACCTTCGACGGTGCGCCATTGCAGCGCGCGTTAGCGCCGTGATGCCGGCTGTTCGAGCCGCCCTGAAAAAGGGAAGACATTGAGTTCATTCTAGCGACGATCATTGCGGAGTGAAGCCCGACTAACGACCTAGTCCACCCCGCCATGTCGGGTGACGGCACCCGGCGACAGGCTAGGCCGCCTGCCCAATCGTGTGTCGCGGGCACCGGTGCTATAAATCGACCATGAGAACGGGTAAACCGAATGCCGCCGCTTGCGCAAGACTGCTGCGTCTATGCGTTGCAGGCTTCCTTGGTTTGTGTGGCCAGTTGACCAGCTTGCCGGCATCGGCGCAGCAGGCGGGCCGCGACGCCGACAAGCTCTTGGTCGTCGACTGCATGCTGCCTGGCCAGGTGCGCAAGCTCGGCACCAACATGACTTATCTCTCTGCACGCCGCGCCGCCAAACTCAGCGCCGACGAATGCAGCTTGCGCGGCGGCGAGTACGTGCTGTACGACCGTGCCAGTCTCGACAACGTGCTCGCCGCCTGGATGCCGGCCGCAAAGCAGGGGGATGCTGCCGCGCAAACCTACGTCGGCGAGATCTACGAGCGCGGCATCGGCGGCGTGACGCCCAACTTCGACGAGTCGGCAAGCTGGTATCGCAAGGCCGCCGACCAAGGCTATTCGCGCGCGCTGGTCAACCTTGGCTTCCTCTACGAGAAGGGCCTCGGCGTCGAGCGCAGCCCGACGCAGGCGATCAACTTCTACCGCAAGGCCGCCGGGCTGGAAGGTGCCATCGCCCTCGAAGGCGGCAATGCCGCGCGCGACGAGCAGGTGCGCACGCTGCAAGTCGAACTCGACGCCACGCGGCAGCAACTCGACAAGGCGCAGAAGGAACTCGACCGCCTGCGCAAGGATGCCGGCGCCGAGCGCAGCCTGCTCGAAAGGCGCATACGCGACGCGCAGACCAGCGGCGACAGCGCGGCCGTGGGACAACTGAAGGAGGCGCTGCGCCAGCGCGACGCCGAACTCGACGCGCGCATCCGCGAGGTGAGCGCGCTCAACGCCTCGCTCGGTGCGACGCGCCAGCAGTTGCAGTCGCTGCAAAGCGAAACCGCCTCGTTGCGCGAGCAGCTCGATCGGGCGCGCCAGAGCCTGCAGGCAAACGAAGACGAACTCGCGGTGCGCCGTCAGCGCGCCGACGAGGACAAGCGGCGCATCGACGGCCTCAAGGCCGAGCTTTCCGGCACGCGCGCCGAGAGCGACGCCAGGGCGGACGAGAACCTGCGCCGCCTCGAAGCCCAGCTCAAGCTGCGCGAGGAGGAATTCGCGCGCCAGAAGAGCGAGATCGCGCGCGTCGAAGCCGAGGCGAGGCAGGCCAGGGAGCGTCTCGCCGCGCTCGAGGCAAAAGAGAAGGAAAAGCCGCGCGAGATCGCCGGCAGCGCGCGCGCCGCGAAGGACGTCGTCGCCATCGCGCCGCCGAGCATCGAGCTGATCGATCCGCCGATGGTGCTCACTCGCAGCCAGATGACGGTCAAGGTGCGCGGCAACCTCAAGCAGCGCGAACTCGTCGGCAAGGTCACCGCGCCGGCCGGGCTGCTCGCCTTCACCGTCAACGACCTCGGCATCGACACCGACAAGAACGGCCTGTTCCGCGTGCAGGTCACGCTGCAGGGCAGGGAGACGCCGGTCAACCTTGTTGCCGTCGACAAGCAGGGCAAGCGCGCCGCGCTCGACTTCATCCTGCAGGCGGAGCAGGGCGCCGACGGCGTCGTCACCGCTGCGGCTGCCCCGTATCTGTCCCGCGTCGAGTTCGGCCACTACTACGCGCTGGTGATCGGCAATCAGGCCTACAAGCAGTTGCCGCGCCTCGACACCGCGATCGAGGACGCCAGGGCCGTGAGCGAGGTGCTGACCAGCAAGTACGGCTTCAAGGTGACCATGCTGCAGAACGCCACGCGCTACGAAATCCTCTCGGCGCTCAACAAGCTGCGCACCCAGCTCACCGAGAAGGACAACCTGCTGATCTACTACGCCGGGCACGGCGAAATCGACAAGGCCAACCAGCGCGGCTACTGGCTGCCGATCGACGCCGAGCCGAACAGCGATGCCAACTGGATTTCCAACGTCTCGATCACCGACCTGCTCAGCGCGCTGTCGGTCAAGCACGCGCTGGTGGTGGCCGATTCGTGCTACTCCGGCACGCTCACGCGCTCTTCGATTGGTCAGCTCGAATCCGGCATGTCGGACGACGCGCGCGAGAAATGGCTGCGCGCCATGGTCAAGGCGCGCGCCCGCACCGTGCTCACCTCGGGCGGCCTGCAGCCGGTGCTCGACGGCGGCGGCGGCAAGCACTCGGTGTTCGCCAAGTTCTTCCTCGACGTGCTGCGTGCCAACAACGACGCCCTCGAAGCGCAACGCCTCTACCGCGAAGTCGCCGCGCGCGTGCTCGACGTCGCCAGCCGCTACCGTCTCGAACAGCGCCCCGAGTACGCCCCGCTCAAGTTCGCCGGCCACGAATCCGGCGATTTCCTCTTCGTGCCGGTGCTGACGACGGCAAGCCGTTAGCTGACGCGCGGATCCTCGGGATCGACCGGCCTGCGGGGCGCATGGATGCTTGCGTCCGGGGCGGGCATGGCCAGGCGGCGCATGAAATGGCGCCCTCCGGTGTTTCAGGCTGGAGAGCGAATATCCATGCGGGTCGTGGCTCGATCGGTTGGCGGGTTCAGTGCGCGCGATGCCGCGCCCGCGTGACATGCAGGCCGCATTGCGGGGGCCGGCGCGTTACGCCGCGCGGGTGCAGCAGTAGCAATAGATGAACTGCTGCAGCTTGCCCGACGGCGTCTGGTGTGCCTCCCGCGCGTGCCTGAGCAGCGTGAACGGCGCGCCGAACTCGGCGTGCAACTGATCGGCGCTGTAGCGCATCACCGGCAGGCCGCTGCACTGCAGGGGGCCGTCTTCCGCGAAGGTGGAGACGATCACGTGCCCGCCCGGCTTCACGGAGCGCAGCACCGCGGCGACGTACGCGCGCCGCTGCGCCTCGCCGGTCAGGAAGTGGAACACCGCACGGTCGTGCCACAGGTCGTAGGCATGCGCCGGCAGCGCGATCGACGTGATGTCGCCCTCGATCCAGCGCACCTGTTCCGCGTCGCGGCCCAGACGCGCGCGCGCCGCGTTCAGCGCCGCCGCAGAAAGATCTAGTACGCAAAGCGACGTGTAGCCGCGCGCCAGCAGATCATCCACCAGCGTCGAGGCGCCGCCGCCGACGTCGATGATCGACGCGTCCGTCGACGCGCCGGTCTCCGCGATCAGGCGCAAGGACAGATCCGCATGCGCCTGAAACCAGCTCACCGCCGTCGCCGCCTTCGTGGCGTAGACGTTCTCCCAGTGCGATTTTGGCTCCATGGTGTGCTCCATTCGGCGTTGCTTCTCGATGCCGCAAAATCATGCGAGTGGTGAATGTATCGGAAGGGGAAAAACCAGACGGTTTCAAGGATCCAGGGGATCGTGGATTCAAAATGGGTTCGAGACAGGGGCCAACGATTACATGACGTTTGTGACCGGTCAGGAGACCGGCGCGGAAAATAAGCTCTTCGCCGCGTCAGTCAAACGCCCATTCTCTGCGCTTACAACATCCCATGGCACGAAGCCGGTCAAGCCTTCTTGACGAACTCCGTCTTCAACTGCATTGAGCCGAAGCCGTCGATCTTGCAGTCGATGTCGTGGTCGCCTTCGATCAGGCGGATGTTCTTGACCTTGGTGCCGACCTTGACGACGGACGATGCGCCCTTGACCTTGAGATCCTTGATCACGGTCACCGAGTCGCCGTCTTTCAGTTCGTTGCCGTGGGCGTCTTTCCATACGCGTTTTTCCTCCACGGCCGCAACGGCGCTGCCGCTCCATTCATGGCCGCATTCCGGGCAGACGAGCTGGCCGCCGTCTTCGTAGGTGTATTCGGAACTGCATTGGGGGCAGGCGGGCAGGCTGCTCATTTCGGTTACCTTTCGATGATTGCACTGGTTGGCGCGTGTGCCGAACCGGGCGCGGCGGGATTGATGGCAAGTATCGCTTGGCGACGCGGTTTGTGCCAGAAGCGCGCGGCGGCGCCAGACCGGAACGCTGCCGCACCGCCGCTGGATCTCGCATGGCTCGCGGGCGCATGAATGGGCAAATCGCGGCGCACCGGGCTGGAGCGCGCCTGTCCGTGCGGGTTCCGGGCGGGCAGGCCGCTGGATCAAGGAGCGATCAAGTCGTCGTCAGTCCCTGTTCTTGGTAAGTCTTTCCATCGCGTATGTGATAGATGCGCTTGAAGGTCGGGATGATCTTTTCGTCATGCGTCACGACGATGATGGCGGTTCGAAACTGCAGCGCCATGTCGTTGAGGATGCGGACGACGCCCAGCGCACGCTCGCTGTCGAGCGGCGCGGTCGGTTCGTCGGCGAGCACGACGGGCGGCTGGTTGGCAAGCGCGCGGGCAATCGCAACGCGCTGCTGTTCTCCGCCGGAGAGTTGCGAGGGCTGGGCGCTCGCACGGTGGCCAACGTCGAGTGCGGCCAGCAAGTCGTTCGCGCGCTGGCGTGCTTCGGCATTCGAACGCCCGGCCAGCATGGGCAGCAAGGCAACGTTGTCGGTGACGTCGAGGAAGGGAATCAGGTACGGGGCCTGAAACACGAAGCCGATGCGGTCGCGGCGCAAGGCGCGCAGGTCGGGAATCTTCCAGCCATCCTCGAAGATGACTTCATCGCCCAGGGTCATCCTGCCGGCGGTCGGTTCGATCACCGCGCCGAGACATTTGAGCAGGGTGCTCTTGCCGGAACCCGAAGGCCCGATCAGGCCGACCACTTCGCCCGGTGCCACTGTCATGTTGACGTCCTTCAGGGCGTCGACCGCGGTGTCGCCTTCGCCGTAGCGCTTCTTCAAGCCTTCGATGCGAATGCCGAAACCTTCCACCTCAGCCTCCGATCGCGGTCGCGGGGTCGACGCGCAGCGCGGTCCGGATGGCGAGCGTGCTGGCCAGCGCGCAGATGAGCATCACGGCGACGAAGCCGCGCGCCGCATCGCCGGGTTCGAGCAGGACGAATTTCGGGAAGAACGGCGCCCAGACCGTGGCCGCCGTCTTGCCGACCATGAAGCCGATGACGCCGAGCCCGAGTGCCTGCTGGAGAATCATTCCGGCAATCGTTCGGTTGCGCGTGCCGATGAGTTTCAGCACTGCAATTTCGCGAATCTTGCCGAGCGTCATCGTGTAGATGATGAAGGCCACGATCGCCGCGCTGACGACCGCGAGGATGACGAGGAACATCCCGATCTGTCGCGCCGAGGTCGCAATCAGCTTCGCGACCAGGATTTCCTCCATCTGCGCGCGTGTGAAGGCCTGCAGGTGCTTCCAGCGTCGCACCTCGCCGGCCACGGTTTCGGCCTCGGCGTGCCCGGCAAGCTGGACGAGCACCGCATTGACGTTGCGATTGGCGCTCTGCGATGCCTGAATCGCCTCCAGCAGCCCGGGCACGCCGGGGCGATTCAGGCTCGGGTTGGCCGCCGTTCTCGCGCGCTCGTTGAGGATGGCGTCGTTGTCCTTGAGGAACTGGGCCTGCTGCGCATCCTTGAGCGGAATGAACACCATGGGGTCGCCGCCTGAAGACACCATGCGCCGCGTAAGGCCCACGACGCGGTAGTCGTGCCGGCGGATGCGGATGCTGTCGCCGAGGCGAAACCCCGTCTTGACGTCGGCCACGGCCTCGTAGTGGTTGCGCGTGATGTGGCGGCCCGCCACGAGATAGCCCGGCTCGCCGGGTTGCCCGGGCTCGAAGCCGACGACCATGGCCCGCACGTCGCCATCGTCGCGCCGCACCTGCATCGTCAGGTAAGTGACGTTGGCCGCGCGGGCAACGCCGGGCAGTGCCAGCAATGTGCGATACACGTCGTCACGTATGCTCGACGACTCGGCATACGGCCCCTGCGTATCCTGCTGCACGACCCACAGGTCGGCACCGCTGTTGTCGAGCAAGGCCTTCGCGTCGTCGACCATGCCGCGATACACCCCGGCCATGGTCAGGGTCACGCCGATGAGCAAGCCGAGGCCGATGCCGGTCAGCACGAATTTCGACCACGAATGAAGGATGTCGCGACCGGCCAGGCTGATCACGGCTGTGGCTCCGCCAGTCGGTCGACGACCTTGACGCGCGCGCCTTCGGTCAATTCGCGCTCGCTGTGGACGATGATTTCGTCATCGACCGAAAGGCCGGCAGCGACCTGCACCGCGCCGTCGAGGCTCGCGCTGCTCAGCTTCACGCCGATCAGGTGCGGCCTGCCATCCTGGATTTTCCACACGCCCGCGCCTTGCTGCGTCTGCTTGATGGCGGCGTTGGGCAAGATCGGTCCGGTCCGCGCGTCAGCGGTATGTACCGTCACCTCCGCCATTTCGCCGATGCCGAGGCCCGCGGGGATCCGGTTGAAAGCCACCAGGGCGATGCGTTCTTCGGTCACGCTGTCGCTGACCGGTTCGATGCGGGCGACCTTGCCGGCCAAGGGGGCGGCGGCATTGCTGCGCAGGGCGATCTCGGCGGCCTGTCCGACGGCCAGGCCGCGCGAGCGCCCTTGGTCCAGGCGAACCTTGACCCAAAGGCTCTCCGGTTCGACCATTCTGACGACCGCCTGGCCGGCAATGACGGTCGAGCCTGCTTCCGCATCCCGGCTGGTCACGATGCCATCGCTAGGTGCCAGCAAGCGCAGGTTGTCGCGCTGTTGTCGCAAGCCATCCCGATCCGCCTTCACGCGGATCAGTTCCTGGCGGGCGCCGCCGAGATTGGCGCTGCCTGCCTCGGCTGCCGCCTCGGCGGAAGCCAGTTCCTGGAGCTTGGCATCGACGGCGCTGGCACTGACGAAGTTCTTCTCGCCGAGTTCGCGATAACGCCTGGCAGCCAGTTCGGCCAGGTTACGCCGCGCCAGCGCATCGGTGCGCTGGGCTTCGGCAGCGACGACGGCACTGGCGGCGCGGGCGTGGGCCGCGTCGATGGAGCGGAGCCGCTCGTCGAGGTCGACGGGGTCGATTTCCGCCAGCAGTTGCCCGGCCTTCACCGCATCGCCGACGTCGACATGCACGGCCTGCACACGACCGGCTGCCGTCGGCCCGATCAGATAGCCGCGGCGCGCCTCGACGGTGCCGATGCCGAACAGTGCCGGCGACACCGTGCCCGACGCCACGCGCACGGTCGTTACCTTCGTCGGCGCCAAAGGTCCCGAGCGGGCAATGACGAAACCGAAACCAGCAAGCAGGACGACGGCAAAGAAGCCGAGTCCGGACTTGCGGCTGACCAGACTGCCAGCTTTCATGATTCGACTCCCAATCCGGCAAGGTAGAGCTTCAGGACGCCGGCCGCCTGGTGCTCGGCCTTCGCCATCGGTCCGCTGAGCATCGATTGCATGACCAGGCCCTGGATTGCCCCGAGGAACAAGGCCGCCGCCGCCTGAACGTCGACGTTTGGGCGAATCAGCTTTGCCTCCATCGCCTGTGCGAGGGATATGGCCAGGGTTTTCCGATACCGCTGCATGATGAGTTGCACGCGCTCACGCACCGCGGATCCGTCCGGTTGCTGAAGTTCCGCAAAGATGAGCCGGGGCACGCCGGGATAGGCGATCGTGAATCGGACATGGGCCATGAACATGCCCTTCAACTCGGCCAGTGCATCGATCGATGCTGCCCGGGCGGCATCGATTTCCTGCATCAGCCGCTCCTCGATCCACTCGACCACCGCCAGGCGGATCGCCTCCTTGGTCGGGAAATGGCGGAACAGTGCCCCCTGCGTGACCGCCATGGCGTTGGCAATGTCGGTCGTCGTGATGTCGGCTGGGTTCCGTTCTGCCGCAAGGCGCACCATCGTCGAGATGATCTCGACCTGCCGCGATTCGGTCGGTTGGCGTGCCATCCTGACCATCCTGTGATGTATGTAATAAGTTACTTACAAGTATAGTCGATAAATTAGCGCTGTCTAAAGTTTTGCGGCGCGGCTCTCGACACCCATGCGCCATGTCCTCGATGACGCCGCATCGCCCGGGGAGGTGCCGCGCCATCTGCCTTGCGGGTTCGTCATCGACGAAGGGCACAATGCCTGCGCCGTCCAGCCGGGCATGCCGGCGCCCGCCTCGGCCTATCATTGCGTGTGCGCTCCAGAACCTGCCCTTACTTGATCGCGCAGTGCCGGTTGCTTGCGGTAGCACTGTGCCTTGTCGCGCTGCGCGTGTCGGCGGCCTGCCCGCCGCAGGATTTCACGCCGCCCCGGTCGGTGCGCATCGACGGCGAGGCGGTGTTGCTGGTGGTGCATGCAAGTGCCGGTTTCGACCCGCGCTATGCGACCAAGCACGGCACCGACCAGGCAATCGCGCTTGCGCGTTCGCGCCGCATGCCGGTGATCTACCTGCAGGACGATTCGCCCGGGCGCGATTACTTCGCCGACGACTGCGAGCCGGACTACCGGGTGCGTTCGCAAGGCGGCGAACTCGGCTTCGATCTGAGCCGCGTGAGCCGGCTCTACGTCGTCGGCGGGCATCTCGAGATGTGCCTGTCGACGGCGATCAATGAAGTGCTGCTGCAGTGGGCGAAGCAGCCGCCGCGCAACCGCACCGTCACCTACTTCATGGATGCGATCTACTCGAACGGCAAGATGATCGATCCGTCC
Source organism: Rhodocyclaceae bacterium (assembly GCA_016791115.1). GTDB lineage: Bacteria > Pseudomonadota > Gammaproteobacteria > Burkholderiales > Rhodocyclaceae > Methylophosphatis. The sequence continues at coordinate 226,116 of JAEUNL010000064.1, read as the reverse complement.
GATCCGTTCTACAAGGACTTCGACCGCTTCATGGGCATCGTTGGCCACGGCCGTCCGGCCGGCGAGCAGTGGCCAAAGCTGACGCTGCTCGAAACCATGGGCGTGATCATCCGCGAGGAGCACGAGATCGACTACCTGAAGCAGATCCTGCCGCGCTGGGACCGCACGTTTCCCAAGAGCCATCGCATCGACCTCACGCTCAATGGCGGGTCGCCGCATCTCCTGCGCACGGCGGAGGGCAAGCGTGCGGCGACGATCACGTTCCGCTTTCTCGACTCGGCGATCAACCTGCAGCCGCCGAACTGCAGTTCACCGGATGTCGGTGCCGGGTGCGATCGCTAGGGGTTTTTTGAGGAAGCTTGGGACGACCGCGCGTCCGTCCATGCTTCGACGGTCTCACCACGAACGGCATCGACCGCCTGTCGTTGGCGCCGGGCATCCCGCTGGGCAGCGACAGGCTCGCTACGCCCGGCGCCGGCCGATTGGCGTTCGCCCCGCGTTCGTCGATGGACGCGGGCAACGCTGCCCGGACGGCGCTTCAGGCCGCCTGTGCCCCGGGCTCGTCGTTTCGACGGCCGAGGCGCGCCAGCACATGGCTTGCCATGCCGTTGGCGAGTTCGTTCTCGCCGAGGAACACGGTGCCGATGCCGTCTGCCCGCAGCAACTCGGATTCGTCCGCGTCGTGGGTGCGCAGCACGATGCCAATGTCGGGATTGAGCGTGCGTGCGGTATCTGCCATGCGGCGCACGTCGAGCGGATCGTCGGCGGCAACCACAAGCACCGCGGCTTCGGCGATGTGCGCCTGGATCAGTACCGCGGGCTCGGCCGCGTCGCCGCAGACTGCGGGCTTGCCGCGGTCGCGCAAGTCCTCGACCACTTCGCGGTTCTGGTCGACGATCACGCAGGGAATGCCATGCCGGTCGAGGGCATCGGCGATGCGCCGGCCGACGCGGCCGTGGCCGACCAGCACGACCTGGCCTTCGAGGTACTTGCGCTCGGTGCTCATAGGCAGCTCGGCGTAGGGATCCTGCCTGCTCTCCGCCTTGCGCGCAAGGTCGGAGCGATCGAGTATCCAGCGCCGCAGGGGTTCGACGCCCGCAAAGACCAGGGGGTTGAGCGCGATCGAGATCAGGGCGCCGGCGACGATAAGGCTCTGGCCGGAAACGGGCAGCAGGCCGAGCGAAACGCCCAGCGTGGCGAGGATGAAGGAGAACTCGCCGATCTGGGCGAGGCTGGCCGAGACGGTGAGCGCAGTGTTCAGCGGATAGCGCAACGCGAGCACCAGCGCGGCGGCGGCGATCGACTTGCCGACCACGATGATCCCGACCACGGCAAGCACCTGCAGCGGCTCATCGATCAGGATGCGCGGGTCGAACAGCATGCCGACCGAGACGAAGAACAGCACCGCGAAGGCTTCCTGCAGCGGCAGCGATTCGGTCGCCGCGCGGTGGCTGAACTCGGATTCGCGCATCACCATGCCGGCGAAGAAGGCGCCGAGCGCAAACGAGACGCCGAACAGCTTGGCCGCGCCAAACGCGATGCCGAGCGCGGCGGCCACCACGCACAGCGTGAACAGCTCGCGCGAGCCGGTGCGCGCGACCAGCCACAGGACTTTCGGGAACACGCGATGCCCGACCACCAGCATGAAGGCGATGAAGGCCGCGACCTTCAATAGCGTGATGGCAAGCGTCTGCCACAGATTTCCGCCGCTTCCGGCGGTCGCACCGAGCACCTCGGCGAGCGGCGGCAGCAGCACCAGCGCCAACACCATCGCGAGGTCTTCGACGATCAGCCAGCCGACGGCGATGCGGCCGTTCATCGATGCGACGGCGCCGCGCGCCTCGAGCGCGCGCAGCAGCACCACGGTGCTGGCAACCGACAGCGCGAGGCCGAACACCAGCGCGCCGCCGGGCGCCCAGCCCCAGCTCGATGCAAGGCCGGCGCCCATCGCCGTCGCGACCGCGATCTGCAGCACGGCCCCGGGCACCGCGATGCGTTTGACCGAAAGCAGGTCGCCGAGCGAGAAGTGCAGGCCGACACCGAACATCAGCAGCATCACGCCGATCTCGGCCAGTTCGGCGGCGAGTTTCACGTCGGCCACGTAGCCGGGCGTGTGCGGCCCGATCAGCACGCCGGCGAGCAAGTAGCCGACGAGTGCCGGCAGCCGCAGCTTGACCGCGGCGATGCCGAGCACCAGCGCGAGGCCGAAGCCGGTGGCAAGGGTGGCGATCAGGGGGACGCTGTGTTCGGGCATGGAAGGGGCAAGGCTTGGTCAGGGTTGTCGGGAAGCGGGCACCAGGTCCGTCCAGGGGGCGGCGGTACAAGCCCATTGCGCTCTGTTGCACCTTCTAAGTCCATGGTGCGGCGCCGGAGTTCCTGTGAATCGGTTGAAGATCGGTTGAAGTCCAGGCGGCATTCTGCCGCAATCCTATGTGGTCACGCCTTGCACCGGGCACGACGGCGGCCGAAATACGGCCGATGCGCCGAAGAAAGCAGCAATCCGGACGCTTTCCCGGCGATTGGGCAGCGGTGCGCTGACATAAGCTTGCATGCGACCCATCCCACCGACGAAAGCCATCCCATGTTCCGACGCCTGCTCATTTTTGCCGGATTCGCGCTTGCCTTTCCGGCAACGCTGCTGGCCGAGACCGCCACGTACCGCTTTTCGCCGGTGAACCAGTGGGACATCAACAAGACCGCTTCGTACTGGAACCCGATCATCAAGTACGTCAGCGACAAGAGCGGCGTCAAGCTCGAACTCAAGATCGGCCGCACGTCAGCCGACACCACGGCGTACGTGCTGGCGCAGGAAGTGGAGTTCGTCTTTTCAAACCACCTCTTCAGCCCGGCGCGCGAGCAGCTCGGATGGAAGGTGTTCGGCCGCCGCTGGACGCCGCCCCTCTACGGCCAGATCGCCGTGCCGGCCGACTCGCCGATCACCCGGCTGGAAGAGCTCAAGGGGCAGGAGGTGGTGTTCGCCGGGCCGGAGGCCTTCATCGGCTACAAGATCACCTACGGCCTGCTGGCTTCGAAGAACATCGACGTGAAGGCCGTTTTCGCCGGCAACCAGAACGCTGCGTTCGCGCAGATGTTCGCCGGCAAGGCGAAGGCGGTCGGCAGCAACTCGGCGCTGATCGACGGTTATTCGATCCGCGAAGGCAAGCAGTTCCGCGTGCTTTGGACGTCCGAGGCCTATCACGACCTCGCGTTGATGGCATCCAGCAAGGTGCCGGAAAAGGACGTCAAGGCGGTTGCGTCTGCCTTCATCGGGATGCATCGGGATCCGGTCGGCAAGGCGATCCTGCTCAAGGCGTCGGAGGAGGTCGGCCTCGACCCCAAGGCGTATTTCCTGCCCGCCACGGGCGCAGACTATGCCTCGTATCGCAAGTTCTATGAAACCGCGATTCCTTCATTGCGCTGATCGATGCCAGTGAGCGTGCTGTCCCGTTTCTGGCCGAAATCGCTGATATGGCGCGTCTACGCGCTCTATTCTGTGACCCTGTTGCTGTTCGTCGGCGGAAGCCTCGCATTGTTCAACCGTTACCAGTACAACGAGGCGATCGAGGAGGCGCAGCGTTCGGCGACCATGCTGGTCGAGGTAGCCGCGCAAACGGTTTCCGACAGCGCGGTGATCGGCGACTACGACACCATCCAGCGCACGCTCGACAAGGCCATCCTGCGCTCGCAATTCGAGTCGGCCAGGTACATCGATCTGAAGGGCGGCGTCATCAAGAGCGAGAACCCGACCATCGCGCGCAGTGGCGCGCCGGACATGCTGCGGGAGAGGATCGTCGAGCAGCTCTATGACGTGAATCGGGCAATTTCCGTCGGTGGCGTCGACTACGGCGTCCTGCGCCTCTCCTTCTCGCCGGACATCATCGCCGACGGCCTCTGGCAGCTGACCCGCTCTGCGCTGGCGCTGGCATTGGCAAGTCTGATCGGCGGCCTGATGCTGATCTGGTTTCCGCTCAGGCACTGGCTCGGCACGCTCGACCGCGTGCGCAACTTCGAGCGCGATTTCCGCGCCCACGGCAACGAGGCGGATGCCGCGCTGAACGAGGACGTGCCGCTGGAGTTCCGTCCCACATTCGAGGTGCTGCAGCGTACCGCGGACAGCCTGCGCAAGGAGCTGGACGCGCGCGACCAGGCGTTGAAATCGCTGCGCGAGATCGTCGCCAGCCTGCTGCCGGTCAGCGATGTCGATTCGGCGAGTCCGGGCGACGACATCGCGGCTCTTTCGAAGGTGCTGGCGAAGATGGTGGCCGAGCGCGAAGCCAGCCGGGTGGAACTCGAGCAGGCCAAGGAGGCCGCAGAGGCCGCGAGCCGTGCCAAGAGCGAGTTCCTAGCCAACATGAGCCACGAGATCCGCACGCCGATGAATGGCATCATCGGCATGACCGAACTGGTGCTCGATTCGCGGCTCGACCGCGAGCAGCGCGAGAACGTCGAGATCGTCCAGAGTTCGGCGGAATCGCTGCTGACCATCATCAACGACATCCTCGATTTCTCCAAGATCGAGGCGGGCATGCTCAGCATCGAGACGACGTCGTTCAGCCTGCGACAGGTGGTTCACGAGTCCGTGCAGCCCCTGGTGCAGCGTGCTGCCGAAAAGCATATCGTCCTGCGCTGCGAGATCGCGCCGGATGCGCCGATCCGGTTGTCGAGCGATCCGGTGCGTCTGCGGCAGATCATCACCAACCTGGCGGGCAATGCCATCAAATTCACCGATCGCGGCGAGGTCGTCATCGGCGTGGCGTCAACCGGTCGGGACGACGAGCCCGCCGAACTGCATTTCACCGTGCGCGACACCGGCATCGGCATTCCGGCCGACCGGCTCGAGCATATCTTCAGCGCATTCACCCAGGCCGACAGCTCGACGACCCGCAAATTCGGCGGCACCGGGCTGGGACTAACGATCACGCGGCAGCTGGTCGAGCTGATGGGCGGCCGGATCTGGGTGGAGAGCCAGCCCGGAGTCGGCAGCACCTTCCATTTCACATTGACTGACGCAGGTAGCACGACCCAACCTGCGGCGCCCGTCGCGCCGACCCCGGGCGTTCCCGCAGGCGATGTGGTCAGTGCGATGCTCGACGCCGCGCGCCAGCAGGGGCCCGAGATCCTGCTCGTCGAGGACAACCCGGTCAACCAGAAAGTTGCGCTGGCGCTGCTGGGCCGGCGAGGGTACCGCGTGACACTGGCGCAGAATGGCCAGGAAGCGGTCGACGTGCTGTCGAACCGCACCTTTGCAGCCGTGCTGATGGACATGCAGATGCCCGAGATGGGTGGCATCGAGGCCACGCAGGCGATACGGGCAAGGGAGCGGCAGCGTGACGGCGCGCGCGTGCCCATCATCGCGATGACCGCCAACGCCATGCGCGGCGACAGGGAGGCCTGCATCGAGGCCGGCATGGATGACTACATCTCGAAGCCGATCAAGGCGGAGCTGCTGTTCGATGCGCTCGAACGCTGGACCAGGGTGCGGGCGTAGGTCTGCAGACTCCCGGCAGTGAATTCGCGGCAGCGACCGGCAACAGGCCCCCGTCGTCTGGCAGGCCTGTGCTTGCGCTACCGTTGCGTGTCGCGCGAGAGCCACTCTGCAGATCGCGCGACGATCGATGCGGCGGCTTCTGTATCGCAGCAATCGACGATCTCGACATCGTTCATCGAACGCATCCAGGTGAGCTGGCGCTTGGCGAGCTGGCGCGTGGCGTAGATGCCGCGCTCGCGCAGATCGGCCGCCGGCAGCGTGCCGTCGAGCACCTCCCAGGCCTGGCGGTAGCCGACGCAGCGCATCGAGGGCAGGCGCGCATCGAGCGTGTAGCGTTCGCGCAGGCGGCGCACTTCGTCGAGCATGCCGGCGGCGAGCATGGCATCGAATCGCTGCGCAATGCGCTGGTGCAGCACGCTGCGGTCTGACGGTGCCAGGCAGAGCGCAAGCTGGCGGAAAGGTAGCGCGGCCGGTTTGCGTTTTGCATAGCTCGCGGCAAGCGGCTCGCCGGTCAGGCGCACGATTTCGAGCGCGCGCTGGATGCGTTGCGCATCGGTGGGCTGCAGGCGCGCCGCGGTTTCGGGATCGATCGCCGCGAGCTGGGCATGCAGCACCGGCCAGCCATGGCGCATCGCCGCCTCGTCGATCTGCGCGCGAATGCCGGGGTCGGCTTCCGGCAGTTCCGACAGCCCTTCACGCAGCGCCTTGAAGTAGAGCATGGTGCCGCCTGCCAGCAATGGCACGCGGCCGCGTGCGGTGATCTCGTGCATCAAGCGCACGGCGTCGGCGCGGAATGCCGCGGCGGAGTAGTTCTCCTCCGGCGAGATGATGTCGATCAGGTGGTGTGGGCAGGTGGCGCGTTCTTCGGCGTTCGGCTTGGCGGTGCCGATGTCCATGTCGCGATACACCTGCGCCGAGTCGACGCTGATGATCTCGATCGGGAAACGGCGCGCGATTTCCAGCGCGGCGGCGCTTTTGCCACTTGCGGTCGGGCCGAGCAGCAGGATGGCGGGGGGGGGAGAGGCGTTCAGCGGATCGTCCTCCGGTCGCCAGCCAGGGGATGTGGATGAGGTGGGCGGAGCGGCATCAGATATCACTTGCGCTTGTTGCGATGCCGCCGCCGCGCCGGTCTCGCCCGGCGGGCGAGACCGGCGCGGCCATTCCGATACTGGCGTCGTAAGGCGAATCAGACAGGCATACCCAGGCCCGAATGCTGTGCCTCGAGGGTGGGGAAGCGCCGCCTTCAGCGCGCTGAAAGCTGAAGTGCCTCATTGCCCGCGCATGAACAGTCGGTCGAGGTCGGCGATGGAAAGTTGCGTCCACGTCGGCCGGCCGTGGTTGCACTGGTCGGCGCGTTCGGTGGCTTCCATCTCGCGCAGCAGCGCGTTCATTTCCGGCAGGGCCAGCACGCGATTGGCGCGCACCGCGCCATGGCAGGCGAGCGTGGCGAGCAATTCGTTGCGCCGCGCCTCGATCACGGTGCTGGCGGGAAACTCGCGCAGTTCGGCGAGCAGGGCGCGCACCAGGTCGGCGACCGGCGCGCGCGCCAGCAGCGCCGGCACGCTGCGCACCACGAGTTCGTTCGGCCCGGCGGCGCCAACATCGAAGCCGAGCCGTGCCAGCACATCGGCATGGTCGGTGGCGGCGGCCATCTCCTGCGCCCCGGCGCCGAACACCGCCGGTATCAGCAGGTTCTGCACCGCGGGCGCGCCGTCGAGTACTTGCTTGAGCTTCTCGTACAGGATGCGCTCGTGCGCGGCGTGCATGTCCACCAGCACCAGCCCGGCGGCGTTCTGCGCCAGCACATAGATGCCGTGCAGTTGCGCGATGGCGTAGCCGAGCGGCGGCGCGCCGGTTTCGTCGCTTGCCGGGGCGTTTGCGGCCGGCTCGACCGATGCCCTGGAAGGCGCATGGATATTTGCTCCCAGGCCGGTCCCTTCGGGCGCGTCGGCAGGCGCGAGCGCGCTGCGCGCGAAGGCGAAATAGGCTTCGCGCGGCTGCTCGACGGCGAGCCGCGTCTGCTGCGGCGGCATCCATGCCGGCGCCTGCGCGGCGACCGATTGCGGATGCGCGGCCTGCTGCGTGCCGGGCGTGGCGAGCGAGCGCGTCAGTGCGTGGAAGACGAACTGATGCACCGCGCGCGCGTCGCGGAAACGCACTTCGGTCTTGGCCGGGTGCACGTTCACATCGACCAGCGCCGGGTCGATGTCGAGAAACAGCACGAAGGCCGGATGGCGGGTGCCGTGCAGGATGTCGGCATAGGCCTCACGAAGCGCGTGGGCGAGCAGCTTGTCGCGCACGAAGCGGCGATTGACGTAGAAGAACTGCTCGTCGCGCGTTCCGCGCGAATAGGCGGGCAGCGCGGCATGGCCCGACAGGCGCAGCGGACCGGCGTCGGCCTCGATGACGCGCGCCTGGGCGACGAATTCGTCGCCGAGCAGTTCGGCGACGCGGCGTCCGCTGTCGCTCGCCGGCAGGCGGTGCGACACGCGGCCGTTGTGTGCGAGCTGCAGCGCAATGTCGGGCCGCGCCAGTGCGATGCGGCGGAACACGTCGTCGCAATGCGCGAACTCGGTGGCGTCGGACTTGAGGAACTTGCGCCGCGCCGGAGTGTTGAAGTAGAGGTCGGACACTTCGACCACCGTGCCGGCGCCGAGTGCGGCCGGTGCGGGCGCCGACTCGCCGCCGTGGATGCGCCAGGCGTGCGCGCTGCCCGCCTCGCGGCTGGTCAGCGTGATGCGCGAGACCGCTGCGATCGCCGCCAGCGCCTCGCCGCGAAAGCCCATGGTGGCGACGCGCTCGAGGTCGTCGAGCGTGGCGATTTTGCTCGTCGCGTGGCGCGCGAGCGCGAGCGGCAGGTCACCCTTCGCGATGCCGCCGCCGTCGTCGGCCACGCGGATCTGGCGCACACCGCCTTCGGCGAGCTGCACGTCGATTGTGCGGCTGCCGGCGTCGAGACTGTTCTCGAGCAGTTCCTTGAGCACCGAGGCAGGGCGCTCGACCACCTCGCCGGCGGCGATCTGGTTGATGAGCAGTTCCGGAAGCGCGTGGATGGCAGGCATGGAGGCAGCGGATTATAGCCGGCCGGGTCGCCTGGCCCGCTCGGGTAGAATCGCGCCTTTGCATCGCCGGATTTCTGCCCGCCATGGAGTTGCTCGGCCAGTTCATCGACATCGTCCTGCACCTCGACAAGCACCTCGAGATGCTGCTCGCGCAGTACGGCACCTGGATCTACGCGATCCTGTTCCTGATCATTTTCTGCGAGACCGGCCTCGTGGTGACGCCCTTCCTGCCGGGCGATTCGCTGCTTTTCCTCGCCGGCGCGCTGGCGGCCAAGGGCGGCGGCCTGGAGATCGTGCCCCTGTGCGCCACGCTGACCGTGGCGGCGGTAATCGGCGACAACGTCAATTACTGGGTTGGGCGCTATTTCGGGCCGCGCGTGTTCCGCTGGGAGCAGTCGCGTTTCTTCAACCGCGCCGCCTTCGACAAGACCCACGCCTTCTACGAGAAGCATGGCGGCAAGGCGCTGCTGATTTCGCGCTACTTGCCGCTGGTGCGCACTTTCGCGCCCTTCGTCGCTGGCGTGGCGAAGATGACCTATCCGCGTTTCGTGATGGTGGATTTCCTCGGCGGCCTGACCTGGGTGGTTTCGCTGTGCGTCGCCGGCTACCTGTTCGGCAACGTGCCCTTCATCAAGAACAACCTGACCGCGGTGATCCTCGCCATCATCGGCATCTCGCTGCTGCCGCTCGTCATCGGCTGGTGGCAGCATCGACGTGGCGTCCTGGCTGCACAAAAAGGGTAGTTTTATCAGTTGGATAGGGGTGTTCCGGGTGGCGCGGTAGAATTGTAGCGTCACCGCTGTTCCGCCGCGGCCTGCGACATGCACGGGAACCTGGCTCGGGAGACAGGCTCGAACCTGGGGCCGACCCCGATCCGGGCGGCGGAATTGCGGCGTGACGGCCTTGTCTTCGCGTCCTGGTTACCCTGACATTGAAATCCATCATCGTCCTGATATCCGGCAGAGGCAGCAATCTCGGGGCGATCCTGCGCGCCGGCCTGCAGGCCCAGGTCGCAGCGGTGATCAGCAATCGCCCGGACGCCGCGGGGCTGGCGCTGGCGCGCGCGGCGGACATCGCCACGGCGGTGCTCGACCATCGCGAGTTCGATTCGCGCGAGGCGTTCGATGCCGCGCTGGCCGAGCGTATCGACACCCACGTACCTGCACTGGTGGTGCTGGCCGGGTTCATGCGCGTGCTGACGGCCGGCTTCGTCGATCGCTACCGCGGCCGCATGATCAACATCCATCCGTCGCTGTTGCCTGCCTTCACGGGCCTGGATACGCACCGCCGTGCGCTCGACGCCGGTGTGCGCATCCACGGCTGCACGGTGCATTTCGTGACATCCGATCTCGATGGCGGGCCGATCATCGCCCAGGCCGCGGTGCCGGTTCTGCCCGGCGACGACGAGGCCGCGCTGGCGGCACGTGTGCTCGAGCAGGAGCACCGGCTCTACCCGCAGGCGATCCGCTGGTTTCTCGAGGGCCGGCTGACGCTTGCTCCAAATGGCCGTGCACAACTGGCCGGTGCGGCGGAGGGGGCGCAGTCGTTGATCAACCCGCTGCCGGACCCGGCGGGCGTCTGAGTCCACATGGCCAGGCGCATCGACCGTGCGCTGCTGGGCGCCTTCGTTGTTTCGGCGCTGGCCCATGTCACGCTGGTTGCCGGTCCCGGTTGGGACGTGCCCGAGTTGGCGGAACCCGAGGCACTACGCATCGAGGCGCAGCTGGTAAGCAAGGCGGTCGAGCCGCCTGCCGCCGAGGTCGTTCAGCCGCTGCCGCCGCCGGCATCCAAACCGCGGCCGAAGCCGCGACCCAAGCCCAAGCCGAGGCCGGCCCCCGAACCGACACCGCAGGCGCCGGCGGCCACGATCGGACCGTCGCCTCCGACACCGGAGCCCGAGCCGGCGTCGGTCCCGGCTGAACCGGAGACACCCCGGCCCGAGCCCGCGCAGGCGCTGCCGGATGCGTCGGCAGAAGCAGTCGAAGATATTCAAGTGACTGATAATAAAGGGGATGCGCAGCCAGTTGCCGATTCCGCCGAAGATCAGCCGGAAGAGGGCTTTGCCGGCGCATCCGCTTTGCCACGCGAGGCCCGCATCGCGTTCTCCCTTATACTTGGCAACATTCAGGTCGGAGAAGCGTTTCAGACTTGGCGTCGCGACGAGCGGGGCTACCGGTTGCGCATCGTCATGGAAACAACTGGTGCCGCACGTTTGTTCAAGCCGCTCACCGTCACCCAGACCAGCGCCGGAAGCTTCTATTCAGGCGGCCTCAGACCGCGCCGGTTTTCTTTCGAGCAGACCGGGCGCGACACCTCGAACACGACCTTCGACTGGAAACAGATGAGGCTGACGCTGGACAGGGGCAGCAAGCGGCGCGAGTTTCCGCTGGAACCCGGCGCGCAGGACGTGCTGAGTCTTGCCTACCAGCTCGGAGCAATCGCGAATGCGCGAGGTGTGACCGACGTCGCGGTCGCCAGCGGCAGGAATTTCTACCGCAACGCGCTCGAATGGGTGGGCGAGGATACGGTCAGGACACGGGCGGGCGAGGTGCGAACACTGCACGTGCGCACCACCGGGCGCGACCAGACGACGGAAGTCTGGCTGGCGCCGGAACTGCAGAATCTGCCGGTGCGCATCATGTTCACCGACCGCAACGGCACCGCGACGCAACTGGTGGCCGAGCACATCGAGGCCGACGGCCAGACCCTGCTCGGCAAGGCGCGGGACACGACGGAACAAGCAAAACAACAATGATCATGGTCTTTTCCCTATGCGCGTGACGCCGAAACAACTCAGCGGAGCCTGCGCCGCGCTCAGCGATGCGCTGCGATTCGAACATCCGGCCGACGGCGTGCTGTCCGCCTATTTCCGCGAGCAGAAGGTGCTCGGCGCACGCGATCGTGCCTTCATCGCCGAAACGGTGTACGCGGTGCTGCGCCGCAAGCGCTCGCTGTCGCGCGTGATCGGTGTTCCGGTCACGCCGCGCCGCCTGATCCTGGCGCAACTGGTGCGCCATGCCGGCTTGTCGCAGCGGGCGCTCGAAGGGCTGCTCGAGACCGGCGAGGCCGATTGGCTCGCACGGCTCAAATCCGAGCCCGAGCCCGAACTCACGCTGGCCGAGCAGGCCGACCTGCCTGACTGGCTGGTCGACATGCTGACGCCGCACATGAGCGGCGAGAAACTGCTGGAACTGGCGCGCAGCCTCAACACCGGGGCGCCGCTCGACCTGCGCGTGAACCCGCTCAAGGCCTCGCGCGATGCGGTGCTCGAACAGCTCAAGGCCGACGGCTACGAGGCCGAAGCCGGCAGGATTTCGCCACTGTCGATCCGCCTGCGCAGCAAGCCGGCGCTGACGCGCTACACGCTGTACCAGCAGGGCCAGATCGAGGTGCAGGACGAGGGATCGCAACTGCTGGCCTATCTGGTGGCGCCCAAACGCGGCGAGATGGTGGTCGACTTCTGCGCCGGCGCCGGCGGCAAGACGCTGCTGCTCGGTGCACTGATGCGCTCCACCGGGCGGCTTTATGCCTTCGACGTGTCCGAGAAGCGGCTGGCGCGGCTGCGGCCGCGTGTGGCGCGCGCCGGGCTGTCCAACGTCCATCCGGTGTGCATATCGAGCGAGAACGACGTGCGCGTCAAGCGCCTCGCGGGCAAGATCGACCGCGTGCTGGTCGACGCGCCGTGCAGCGGCTTGGGCACGTTGCGCCGCAATCCCGACCTCAAGTGGCGTCAGACTGCCGAGGGCGTGGCCGAGCTGGTGCGCAAGCAGCAGGACATCCTCTCCGGTGCGGCGCGGCTGGTGAAGCCGGGCGGGCGGCTGGTCTATGCCACCTGCAGCATCCTGCCGCAGGAGAACGAGGACGTGGTCGCGGCGTTTCTCGCGGCACACGAGGATTTCAGCCAGATCCCGGCGACGCGCGTGCTCGGCCAGCAGCAGATCACGCTGGATACCGGCGACGCGCTGCGCCTCTCGCCGCAGCAGCACGACACCGACGGCTTCTATGCGGTCGTGCTGGAGCGCCGCAAGTGAGATCGGCGTGGGGCGTGCCTGTGCTGGCCGCCTCGCTGCTGTTCGCGCAGGTGGTGTCTGCGTTCGACGCGCGGGCGCCGCGCACGATCGCGGCGCGCGGCACGGTCGAAGTCGCCTTCTCGCCGCGTGACGATGCACAGGCTGTGCTGTTGCGTGCCGTGGCGGACGCGCGCAAGGAGATCTACGTCCAGTCCTACCTGTTCACCAGCCGCGCGATCGCGGCCGCGCTGGAGCAGGCGCAGCGACGCGGCGTGCGCGTCGAGGTGCTGGCCGATGCCGGCGCGAGCCGGCAGCGTGGTTCGCAGATCCCGAAGCTGGCCGAGGCGGGCATCGCGGTGGCGATCGAGACGGCCTACGCCAACGCGCACAACAAGGTCATGGTGGTCGATCCGCACGGCGATCGATGCGCGGTGGTGACCGGTTCGTACAATTTCACGCGTTCGGCGCGCGAGCGCAATGCCGAGAACCTGCTGGTGCTGCGCGGCAACCGTCCGCTGGCGCTGGCCTACCTGGATAACTGGCAGCGCCATCGTGCGCAGGCCGTGCCCTACCGGGCGTTCTTGAAACAGCCTGAGTGAGACATAACCGATGAGCCAACGCAAGTCGCCGGTTGAGCTGGTTTCCGAGTTCGTCGATTCCCTCGCGGAACCTGGCGTGGTGTTCGAGTTGCTGATCATCGCGCTGGCGATCGCGGTCGCGCTGATGCTGAGTCGCCATGTGCGCAAACGCCGATTGGCCGATGCGCGGGCCGCGGGCCGCGTGGCCGAACTCGGGCGCGGCAGCGTGCGCCGGCTGACTTTTCCGCTCACCGCGATGCTGCTGGTGCTGCTCGGGCGCGGCATTGCTCACCTGGCCGAATTGCCGACGCAACTGTTCGGCGTGACCATTGCGCTGCTCGGCGCGATGGCGCTGATTCGCATGACGGTGTTCGCGCTGCGCACGGTGTTTGCGCCGTCGGGTTGGCTGGCGGGCTTCGAGCGTGGCTTTGCGGCCCTGGTGTGGGCGTTGTTCGCGTTGCACGTGCTCGGCATCCTGCCCGACATGATCGAGTGGATGGAATCGATCCAGTTCTCGGTCGGCAAGCAGAAGCTCTCGGTGTGGCTGATCCTGCAGGGGCTGGCCACGGTGCTGGTGACGGTGCTCGGTGCCCTGTGGGTCTCGGGCCAGGTCGAATCGCGGCTGATGGCGGCGCAGGGGCTGGATGCCAGCCTGCGTGCGGTGTTCTCGCGCCTGGCCAAGGCACTGCTGCTGCTGGTGGCGATCCTGGTGGCGCTGCCGATGGTGGGCATCGACCTCACCACGCTGTCGGTGTTCGGCGGCGCGCTCGGCGTCGGCCTGGGGCTCGGCCTGCAACGCATCGCCAGCAACTACGTGTCGGGCTTCATCATCCTGCTCGACCGCTCGATCCGCATCGGCAACGTAATCAATGTCGACCGCTTCCGCGGCGAGGTGCGCGAGATCACCACGCGCTACACGGTGTTGCGCAGCACCACGGGCATCGAATCCATCGTGCCGAACGAGATGCTGATCAGCGCCGTGGTGGAGAACGAGACCTTCAGCAATTCGCGCGTGCGCGTTGCGCTGGCGGTTCAGGTGAGCTATCACAGCGACCTCGATTTGGCGATGCGCATCCTGACCGGATGCGCCGACGCGCATCCGCGCGTGCTGGACGATCCTGCCCCGCAGGCTTTCGTCACCGGATTCGCCGACAGCGGCATCAACCTCGAACTCGGGCTGTGGATCGCCGATCCGCAGGAGGGCACGCTCGCGGTGCGCTCGGCGATCAATCTCGAGATCTGGCGCGAATTCAAGCGCCAGGGCATCGAGATCCCGTTCCCGCAGCGCGAGATCAGGCTGCTTCCGGGCGCCACCGCCGAGCAGGGCGGCACGACCGGCTCGCTTGCCTGAGGCGGCAACACAACATCAATATTTTCAGTAGGTTGCGCGTCGTTTTTGTTGACGCGAAGCGCGATTCGCGTAGAATCGCGTGACCCCGATCCCTACTGGAGTTTCCCCCGCATGTTTTCCGGCTTGTTCGACCTGCCCTGGTGGGGCTACGTCGCCGTCACGCTCGTCCTGACTCACATCACCATTGCTGCAGTCACCATCTTCCTGCATCGTCACCAGGCGCACCGCGCGCTCGACCTGCACCCGATTCCCAGCCATTTCTTCCGTTTCTGGCTGTGGATGACCACCGGCATGGTGACCAAGGAATGGGCGGCGATCCACCGCAAGCACCACGCCAAGTGCGAGGGGCCGGAAGATCCGCACAGCCCGCAGCAACTGGGCATCAACCGCGTGCTGTGGGGCGGCGTGTTCCTCTATGTGAAGGAATCGCGCAACAAGGACACCATGGAGCGCTACGGCCACGGCACGCCCGACGACTGGATGGAGAACCACATCTACACGCCGGGCCAGAAGGTCGGCATCGTGATCATGCTGCTGATCGACATCCTCTGCTTCGGCATCTGGCCGGGCGTGCTGATCTGGGGCATCCAGATGATCTGGATTCCGTTCTGGGCGGCAGGCGTCATCAATGGCCTCGGCCACTACTGGGGCTACCGCAATTTCGAATGCGTCGACGCCAGCACCAATCTCGTGCCGTGGGGCATCCTGATCGGCGGTGAGGAACTGCACAACAACCATCACTCGTTCGCCACCTCCGCCAAGCTGTCCGCCAAGTGGTACGAGTTCGACATCGGTTGGCTCTACATCCGCATCCTCGAGACGCTCGGGCTTGCCAAGGTGAAGAAGGTGCTGCCGAAGCCCAAGTTTACCGAGCTGCGCCCGGCGGTCGACCTCGACAACCTGCAGGCCGTCATCACCCATCGCTACGATGTGGCGCGTCGCTACATGGGTTCGCTGCAGTCGATCTACCGCGAGGAGTTGGCCAGGCTGCGCAGCTCGCTCGACAGTCAGCAGGTTTCCGCGCTCAAGCGCTGGTTCCAGCGCGACGGCGAGGTGAGCGCGCAGGATCGCGCCAGCATCGAATCCGCGCTCGCCAAGAGCCAGCGCCTGGAAACCATCTACGCCATGCGCCGTGACCTGACGGCCGTGTGGGAGAAATCAAGCGCCTCGCGCGAGCAGCTGGTCAAGCAGTTGCAGGACTGGTGCCATCGCGCCGAGCAGAGCGGCATCGCCCAGTTGCAGGAGTTCTCGCTGCGGCTGCGGCGCTACGCCGTCTAAAGCCGCCATCGGCGCGCCATGACGTCGATGGCCGCAGGCCCGCTCCGGCGGGCCTTTTCCATTCTGGCAGCGGTGCTTGCCGCGTGTGTCGCCGTGATCATGCCGTGCCGCGCCGAATCTGTTCAGTCTGTGCCATCCGCCGAAAGCAGCCGCCTGCCCGACTGGTTCGTGCGCGAGCTGGCGCGCCTGCAGATTCCGCCCGACGCGGTCTCGCTCTACGCGCGCGACGTGCGCAGCGGCGATGAACTGCTCAGCCACAACGCGCAACTCGCGGTGCGTCCGGCGTCGACGATCAAACTGCTGACATCGTTGCTCGCCTTCGAAGTGCTCGGTGCCGAGCCGGCGTTCCGCACCGAGTTTTATCTCGTCGGCCGCGGTCGGCGCCTGCTGCACAACGGCCAGTTCGAGGGCGACCTGCTGGTGCGCGGCAGCGGCGACCCCACGCTCGACAGCGCGCGGCTCGAGGCGCTTGCCAAACGCCTCGTCAAGCGCGGCGTGCGCACCATCAACGGCGACCTGGTGCTCGACACCAGCAACTTCCCTGCGCGGCGCGAGGACGAGGCGCGTTTCCACGCCGAGGTCGAGGCGCCGTTCAGCGCGCCGCCGCTGCCGCTGATGGTCAACGGCAAGACGGTGACGCTCGTTGTGCGGCCCGAGCCGAGGCCGGATTCACCGTGCGGCGGCGTGTCTGTGGCGCTCGAGCCGGCGCTGTCGAACGTGCGCCTCGAACACGAAATGGGCTACACCACGCAGCCCTGCGACAGCCCGCGCGATGCGCTGGAAATCACCGCACACGGCAGCGCCGACGAGGCGACGATCCGCGTCGCCGGCATGTATCCGCTGGCCTGCGGCGAGTTCCGCCGCAATGTATCGGTGCTGGGCGCCGAGGCCTACTTTGCCGCCGCCTTCGGCGCAGCCTATCGCGCCGCCGGCGGCACGATCCTCGGCGGCCTGCGGCTCGATGCAAAAGGCATTGCGGCGGGCAAGCGCAAGCCCTTCGAATCGATCGTTTCGAGCACGACGCCCGAGATCGTGCGCGAGGTGAACAAGCAGAGCAACAATCTCTGGGCGCAGCAGCTCTTCCTGCGCGTCGGCGCGCAACTCGCCAAAAAATCCGTCGATGCCGTCAGCGCCGCGGGCGCCATCGACGAATGGCTGCGCGAACACCTGCCCGGCGCGCTGCCGGCAAAGCTCGAAAGCGGCGCCGGCCTCTCGATCCACGAGCGCATCAGCGCGCGCGGGCTGGTTGAAATCCTGCAACGCGCGACCGGCGCGGACTATGCCGCCAGCTACTTCGACACGCTCTCGGTGGTTGGCGTCGACGGCACCGCCGCGCTGCGCATGCGCGACACGCCGCTCGTCGGCCGCGCGCGCGTCAAGACAGGCACCGTCTCCGACGCCCGCGGCCTCGCCGGCCGGCTCGAATCCGCGAATGGCCGTAATGTGCTGTTCGCCATCCTGATCAACCATCCGCGCGCCGCCAACGCCACCGGCCTGATCGATCGCCTCGCCGAACGCCTGTTCGCCGGCAACCCGGCCAGAAAATAGCACCGGCCTGAAACCCGCATGGATAGGCGCTCGTGGGCATGCGTGGGCCGAGGTCGCCTTTCCATGCCCCTTGCCGATCACATGTTCCTTTGCCCCAATATCCATGCGGATCGTAGCCGTATGGATGGACGGTCCGCCCGGAGTGTGCCGCCTGTTCCGGCCCGGCGCAGGTTACAGCACTTCTGCAGCGTGGTCGGCAAGCCGCGACCGTTCGCCTCGCTGCAGCGTAACGTGCCCCGAATGCGGCCAGCCCTTGAAGCGGTCGACAACGTAGGTCAGGCCTGAGCTCCCTTCCGTCAGGTAGGGCGTATCGATCTGCGCGATGTTGCCGAGACAGATGACCTTGGTGCCGGGGCCGGCACGCGTGATCAGCGTCTTCATCTGCTTGGGGGTCAGGTTCTGCGCCTCGTCGATGATCAGGATCTTGTTGATGAAGGTACGGCCGCGCATGAAGTTGAGCGACTTGATCTTGATGCGGCTGCGGATCAAGTCCATCGTCGCCGCCCGCCCCCAGTCGCCGCCCGATTCTTCGGTCTTGTTGAGCACGTCGAGGTTGTCTTCCAGCGCACCCATCCAGGGCGCCATCTTTTCTTCTTCGGTGCCGGGCAGGAAGCCGATGTCCTCGCCGACCGGTACCGTCACGCGCGTCATGATGATTTCCGAATAGAGCTTCGACTCGAGAACCTGGGTGAGCCCGGCCGCCAGCGTGAGCAGCGTCTTGCCCGTGCCGGCCTGGCCGAGCAGGGTGATGAAGTCGATCTCGGGGTTCATCAGCAGGTTGAGGGCGAAGTTCTGCTCGCGGTTGCGCGCGGTGATGCCCCAGACGCTGTTCTTCTGGTGAGTGAAATCCTTGAGTGTCTCCAGTACCGCAGTCTTGCCGCTGCGCTCGCGGACGGTGATCTGCAGTTCGCGATCGTTCTTGGGGCTTTCGGGCTGGTAGAGGAATTCGTTGATCAGCAGCTCGGGGCAAAGCGGCCCCTTGACCCGGTACAGGGTATGACCATCACGCTTCCACGACTCCATGTCCTTGCCGTGCGTCTCCCAGAACTCCAGGGGCAGTTCCCGCGTGCCGGTGTAGAGAAGGTCGGTGTCTTCGAGAACCTTGTCGTTGAAGTAATCCTGCGCTTCGAGGCCCAGTGCGCGGGCCTTGATGCGCATGTTGATGTCCTTGGAGACGAGGATCACCGCGCGCTTCGGAAAACGCTGCTTGAGGTGCATGACGACCGCGATGATCTGGTTGTCGCCCTTGGCTGTCGGCAGGGCTGCCGGAAGCGTGGTGTTGATCGCTTCGGTCTGCAGGAACAGACGGCCGGTCGCCAGTTCGTGCGATGGTTCGTAGAGGCCGATACCGCCGTCGATGCCGTCCTCGGAGCCGCTGACGATCTCGTCGAGCAGGCGACTGGCCTGACGGGCGTTGCGCGCGACTTCCGACATGCCCTTCTTGTTGTTGTCGAGTTCCTCGAGCGTCATGATCGGCACGAAGATGTCGTGTTCCTCGAAGCGGAACAGGCTTGTCGGGTCGTGCATCAGCACGTTGGTGTCGAGGACGAACAGCTTGGGTTCCGGCTTGCGTTTTGCGCTCATGTTTCGTTTGCAGGTCTGCGACGGATTGTCGATTGTCGTGGTTCAGAGAGACTGAACGAAGGCCAGCACTTCGTCGACGTGGCCGGGAACCTTGACGCCGCGCCACTCGCCGCGCATTACCCCCTTGTCATCGACCACGAAGGTGCTGCGTTCGATGCCGCGGACCTGCTTGCCGTACATGTTCTTCATCTTGATGACGCCGAACAGGTTGCATACGGTCTCGTCGGCATCGGACAGAAGGTCGAACTGAAAACCCTGCTTGGCCCTGAAATTCTCGTGCGACTTGATCGAGTCGCGCGAAATGCCGACGATCCCGCACCCGGCGGCGCGGAATGCCGCATGGGCGTCGCGAAAGTTCTGACCCTGGGTTGTGCAACCGGGTGTGCTGTCCTTGGGGTAGAAGTAGATGACCAGCTTCGATCCGGCGTGATCCTTCAGGCGGAACACCTTGTCGCCCGTCGAAGGCAGGGTGAAATCGGCGAGCTTCTTGTTCAGCAAGGGATTGTCCTCAAATGATCGTCATGTTTCAGGCAGGCTCCAATGCCTCCGGTTCGGGCATGGGCACGTCTCCCAGGAAGACCGGCCCTTGCGTCATTAGTGTGCCGCTGCGGCCGGGCACGCCCGATCGCAGTATCTCGCATCGCGGCAGTGCGGTGAGGTCCAGCGAGTCAAAAATCGCGCGCGTTGCAACAAGTTCGTAACCTTGCGCACGCCAGCCCTCGAGGAGGCGATCGAAGACCGGGGCGAGGCGCATGCCCTCCAGTTCGGCATGGAGGGTGTACACATGCGGCGGCGTCCGCGCGTCGGCCGTCAGTCGCAGCACGTGATCCGCTACGTTGCCGGTTTCGATGCCGTCGAGGCCGATCAGTTCATCCAGCGTCGGGAGGGTGGTCGGCAACTGCGGACATCCAACGATCTCGGCGTCCTGAACCGGATAGAACGGCGTATCGCCGCGGGCGTCGGAACAATAGTCGAAGCCCATCCGCTGCGTCAGTCGAAATGCGTGACGGTTCATCTGCCAGCCGGCCGCGCCATGGGTCAGCGGCGGAGAGCCGAACACCTCGACGTAGCGATCAAAAGCAAGCTGCATTTCACGCTGCGTCCACGCAGCGTCGGCATGCTCCACGCCATCCTGCCAGCGTATGTGATCCCAGGTATGAATGCCGGTCTCGTGCCCTGCATTCGTGACGGCACGCATGATATCGGCACAGCGTCGGCCGATGTCCGGTCCCGGAAGCAGGGTGCCGTAGAGCAGCGTCTGGATGCCGTAATGCTCGACCACCGACGTCCGTTTCACCTTGCCGAGGAATCCCGGTCTGAGCACACGCTTGATCGCCCGTCCGGTGTGGTCCGGTCCGAGGGAGAAGAGGAACGTGCCTTTTGCCCCGTGGCGTTGCAGCAAGTCGAGCAACCGCGGTACGCCTTGCAGCGTGCCGCGATAGGTGTCGACGTCGATCTTCAGTCCGAGCAGGCGTCGGTCGCCGGACATCGAGCGTCAGTCCACGAGGCCGCGCGCTTCGGCAACGTGGGTCCGGTAGGCTTCGAATACGTTGCGAAGGGCCGCTTCCATCGTTACCTGGGGCGCCCAGTCGAGATCCGCCTTCGTGTTGTCGATCTTTGGCACCCGATTCTGCACGTCCTGATAACCCTTGCCATAGTAGGCGCCGGATGTCGTCTCGACGATCTGCACTTTTTCGGCGCTGTCGCGATACTCGGGATACTCCTTCGCCATGGCGAGCATCATCGTTGCGAGCTCGCGCACCGAGTAGTTGTTCGCCGGATTGCCGATGTTGTAGATGTTCCCGCTTGCGATGCCGTCCTTGTTCGCGATGATCTTCATCAGGGCGGAGATGCCGTCGTCGATGTACGTGAAGGCGCGCTTCTGATGCCCGCCATCGACCAGCTTGATCGGCTCGCCGCGCACGATGTGGCCGAGGAACTGGGTAATGACCCGGGAACTGCCCTCCTTCGGGGTATGGATCGAGTCCAGTCCCGGTCCGATCCAGTTGAAGGGACGGAACAGCGTGTAGTCGAGGTCTTCCTGCTGGCCGTATCCGGCGATCACCCGATCCATGAGCTGCTTGGCACACGCGTAGATCCAGCGTGGCTTGTTGATCGGGCCGTAAACAAGCTCGGAATTCTCCGGATCGAATTCGCCATCTTTGCACATGCCGTAAACTTCCGAGGTCGACGGGAAGATTACGCGCTTGCCGTACTTGACGCAGTCACGCACGATTGGAAGGTTGGCCTCGAAATCCAGCTCGAACACGCGTAGCGGTTCCTGGACGTAGGTTGCAGGCGTCGCGATGGCCACGAGCGGCAGAACCGTGTCGCATTTCTTGACGTGATAGGCGATCCACTCCTTGTTGATCGTGATGTCGCCTTCGAAGAAATGGAAGCGGCGGTTCTCCACGAGATCCGCGACACGATCCGTCTGCATGTCCATGCCATAGACGTCCCAGTCAGTGGTGTCGAGGATGCGTTTGGACAAGTGATGGCCGATGAAGCCATTGACGCCGAGTATCAGGACCTTCTTCATTTCAGTTCCAATAAGAGATGAAATTACAAATCAGGACAGCAGGTGGGGGCCACGGCCGAACCGCTGGGAAAAGGATACGGCATCCAGGGCAATGCCATCGCATTCCACGTCGATGATGCGCAGGACGCCGCCATCGCGGCAATGCACGACGAGACGGTCGGACTCCCGCACGAGTATGGCTGACTCCCGGGCGGGCCCGCTCGCAGGCACCACTTGCGTACGGAGCAGCCTGGCGTTCAGACCCATGAATTCGAACCAGGCGCCCGGATAGGGCGGTGCAACCGCGCGCACCAGATCATGAATGGCGCGTGCCGGTTGCTTCCAGTCGATGCGTCCGTCTTCCGGTCTGCGGCCCCCGAAATAGCTGCCCCGCGAGAGGTCCTGAGGCCGATGTACCGCCGTGCCAGCCATCAGGGCGGGAAGCACGCCGTCGAGCGCAATTTCTGCCGCGACGGTGACCTTGGCGAAGACATCGCGCGCCGTGTCGTCGGGGAGGATCGGTACCGCCTGCTGGGCGACGATGTCACCTGCGTCGGGTTTTGCAACCATGCGGTGCAGGGTTGCGCCGGTTTCGCGCTCGCCGTGAATGATCGCCCAATTGACGGGAACGCGTCCGCGGTAGCGGGGCAGAAGGGAACCGTGCATGTTGTAGGCGCCGCGGGGAGCAAGATCCAGAACCTCTGCGCCCAGCATGTGCCGGTAATAGAACGAAAAGATGAAATCGGGCCGGGCAGCCCGGATGTCCGCGATGCAATTCGGCGCGTTCGGGTCGTCGGGCGTGACCACGTTCAGGTCGTGCAGCCGTGCCAGCCTTGCAACACTTCCGAACCAGATGTTCTCGTCGGGTCTGTCGCGATGGGTGACGACCAGCGCCACATCAACGCCATGGGCGAGCAATACCGAAAGGCAGCGCACGCCGACGTCGTGGTAGGCGAACACGACAGCGCGTATCACGAGGAAGGCCGGACGAAATGCGATGCGCCCGCCGCGGCGGCACCGTGTCGGGACAGATCCTGCTTCTGCTCCTCGGTCTCCAGGATTGTCTGAACTACGTAGCGCGGCCGGTGACGCACCTGCTGGTAAATCCGTCCGACATACTCGCCGATGATTCCCAGTGAAAAGAGCATCAGGCCAGTCAGGAAGAATTCCAGGATGTCGCGATCCCAGACCACGTAGATGCCGTCGCTAAGCCCCCGGCTTGCGAGTCGCTGAAAGATTACGAACACGTAAACGGCGATCGAGAACATCGAGACAAGCATGCCGATCAGCGAAACCAGTTGGAGCGGGACCAGCGAGAAGCCGGTCATCAAATCGAAATTCAGGCGGATCAGGCTGTAAAGCGAATACTTCGATTCGCCCGCGGCACGTTCTTCGTGCCCGACCTCGATCTCGACCGGGCGCTTGGCAAACGTGTACGCGAGCGCCGGCACGAAGGTGCTGACCTCCCGGCAGACATTCACCATTTCAACGACATTGCGCGCGTATCCACGGAACATGCACCCCTGGTCGGTAATCCGGATACGGGTGGTTTTTTCCCGGATCGAATTGATGGCGCGCGACGCGTAGCGACGGAACACCGAATCCTGACGGTTGCGTCGTATCGTGCCGACGTAGTCATAACCCTCGCGAAGCTTTTCCACGACGCGCCCGATTTCTTCCGGCGGATTCTGCAGGTCGGCATCCAGTGTGATCACCAGATCTCCGCGACAATGTTCGAAGGCGGCCATGATGGCCATGTGCTGACCGAAATTGGCGGCAAACAACACGACGCGGGTCACATCCGGTCGACGACGGAACTGCGCTTCCAGGATGTCTGCGGAACGGTCGCGGCTGCCATCATTGACGAACACGATTTCGTAAGTGATGGACAAGGCGTCCAGTGCCGGATAAAGGCGCTGGAAAAGCTGATCGAGGCCGGCTTCTTCGTTAAACACCGGGATGACGATCGAAACCTCCGGGCGGTTCATTCCATCGCTCCGCGCATTACCTGGCGCAGCACGCCGCATACGCGGTCGACGTCCCCGTCCTGCATGGCCGGGAACAAAGGCAGGGTCACGGTTCGCGCACCGATGCGCTCCGCGTTTGGACAATCACCCTCCTTCCATCCCGCGCGGCGGTAGGCGGAAAACAAATGCATGGCCGGATAATGCACCCCGATTCCGATGCCTTTTGCGTGCATTCGTCGAAGGAATTCGCCACGCGAGATCGCGAGGCGCTCAAGCGGAAGCAATACCTGAAACATATGCCAGTTGCTTTGCTCGAAATCGGCAACGGGTAGTCCCAGATGCAGTGACGCGTCGAGCGAAGCGAAGTAGCGCCGGGCGAGGTCGCGCCGACGCGTATTGAATGCATCCAATGACGGCAATTGACCCAGTCCGATGCGCGCGGCAATGTCGGTCATGTTGAACTTGCCGCTGATCTCTTCGATCTCCATCCCCATGTCTGCATCACGCACCACACCCTGCAATCTGAGGCGCTCGCAGCGCGCGGCTTCGGCATCGTCGTTGAGGACGAGGCAGCCTCCTTCACCGGTCGTCATGTTTTTGTTGGCGTGGAAGCTGAATGAAACCAGGTCACCGAAGCTGCCGATTCGCCGGCCCTTCCAGTTCGACCCCATGGACTGCGCGGCGTCTTCGACGACGCGCAGGTTGTAGCTGTTGGCGAAATCGTAGAGCGCGTCGCGATCGACCGGCAGGCCGCCGAGGTCCACCGGCATGACAGCCCGCGTCACTGGAGAGATGACGTCCTCGGCGCGCTGAAGGTCGATGTTGCGCGTGACCGGATCGACATCCACGAAAACCGGCCTGGCGCCGCGTCGAGCGATCACGTTGCCGGTTGCCGCCCAGGTGAGCGGCGTCGTGATGACCTCGTCGCCGGGGCCGATGTCGCACAGCGCCAGCGCGAGTTCCAGCGTCGCGGTTCCGGAATTTGCGACCCGTACCGGCCGTCCGCCGAAATAGGTTGCCAGGGCAGCCTCGAACTCGCGGCATTTCGCGCCGGTGGTCAGCCATCCGGAGCGCAGCACGTCGGCCACGCCGGCGATCGTGTCGTCGTCGATCGATGGACGGGTGAACGGAAGGAAGTCGGGGGAGGTCATTTTGTCGATTTTTCTTCAGGAAGATCTAGCAACGATGAACACCCCGAGAACGATGACCCCGATTCCCAACATCCGAGTTGCGTTGACGGCTTCACCGAGCCACAGGTAGGCGACGATAGCGTTGACCACATAGCCGATCGACAGCATCGGATAGGCAATCGATACCGGTACCCTGGAAAGGGCCATGATCCAGACCACCAGGCTGATTGCGTAGCACATCATGCCGGTGAGGATGTGCGGTTCGGTGGCCAGCTTCCAACCCACCGGAACGAGATTGTCGAGGTGGAACTCGAAATGCCCGACCGCATTGGTGCCGGCTTTGAGAAGCAACTGGGCTGCCGCGTTCAGCAGGACGCCGGTGAGGATCAGGGCAAACGAAAGGGTGGTCATGAATCTCCGGGGTCCGGCTTGCTGATGACGACGTGGCGCGGGTCGCGCGCCACGATTCGCATCGGCAGGCCGCGGGATTCGAGCTCCGCGCGCGTGTTTTCGGCCATTACCGCAAAAGCCTGGGGTTCGGCCCGCCAGCGAAGTTCGAATTCTGCCATGGATGGAACGCCGCGCTCGGGTTCGAGGGACAGTCCGAACTCCATTTCATCTCGATATTCGACAAGAGTCAGGTTGCGCTGGAGGTAGTACGGAAGGGTGTGATCGAACTCCCGGACGACGAACAAGGGTGCCTCGGCCGGAATCTGGTGTCGCAGCTCGCGGGACAGCCGCCACGCTGAATGGCTGTCGCTCAGCGTTTCATGCCCGAGCATGGCCATCAGGGCGAAACCGGTGGCACCGCAGGCGACTGCCACGACAGCCCGACCGGGGTTCGCAGCGATCAACCGCAATGCCACGAGAGATGCTGCAAGCCACAGGGCGGAACTGGCGACCAGCCAGCCACGGTAGCGCGAGAAAGCGGCAAGGGATTCGGGGTTGGCGATGTACGCAGGCACCACCAGTGTGAGGAGCAGCAAGACGGCGGCCAGCAATGCAACGGCGACGAAATGAAGTCGCAGGAGGCGCGTCGGGATCTGCGTGAGAAAGTGGCCAACCAGCATCGCCAGGGCGGGCAGCACCGGGAGTATGTACGAGGGCAGTTTCGAGCCGGAAGCACTGAAGAATGCCACCGTGAAGGCGCACCAGCAGATCAGCAACCGCAGTGCGGGCCCGGACCGGTCGGCTTGTTTCCATCCCGCGATCAGTGCATGCAGTGCGATCAGGCTCCAAGGCATTGCGGCGGCAAGCAGCAGCGGGCCGTAGTACCACCAGGGTTGGACGCGCCGGTGTTCAGTGGTCAGGAAGCGTGTCAGATGTTCGTGCAGGAAGTAGAAGTCCGCGAACTCCGGCGTCCGGAGTTGCGCGAGGATGTGCCAAGGTGCAGCCAGCATCAGGAGCAGGGCGATTCCGGGCAGAATCCTCAGCCCTCGCCAAGGGGCCGTGTCGCGGGTCAGAATCGAATAAGCGATCAGTGTTCCACCGGGAATCAGTAATGCAATCAATCCCTTGCTCAAGACTGCAAAAGCCATGGCCGCCCAGGCCAGAGCCATCCAGTTGCGTCCGGCGCGCGACGACGCAGGACCATGGTTCGACAGCAGGAAACTGCATAGTGCAAGCTCGAGAAAGAAGCACAAACCCATATCGAGCGTGTTTAGATGGCCGATCACGAAATAGAACAGGCTGGTACCGAGCGCGAGCCCGGCCAGGATTCCTGCCGACCTGCCGAATACCCGGGATCCGGTGAACGCGACGAGCAGTATGCCAAGGAATCCGGTTGTTGCAGGCCATATCCTCGCCACCCAGTCATGTTCCCCGAAAGCGCGAAACGCGGCGGCGGTCGTCCAGTATTGGAGCGGGGGTTTCTCTAGGTAGATCAACCCGTTGAGGCGTGGCGTGACCCAGTCTCCGGAGGCTGCCATCTCGCGGGCGATCGCTGCGTAACGGCCCTCGTCCGGGCGTATCAGCTTGCGGTGGTCAAGCGAACCGAACCAGATGGCCGCAAACAACACAGTGAGAATCGCGAGCGCACGTCGCGAAAGGAAGCGATCCGACAAATCGATGATTGGCCATGGCCATCGGCAAAGGATTGGAGCGAATTGTCCAATTCCGGGATTAGCCGAAAATGATGGCCGATCAGGAAATTCGGTCGAACAGGAGTGCCGCTGCGACCCGACGTCCTTCGCCGGTGAGAATGTTGTAGGTTCGGCAAGCAGCGCCCAGGTCCATGATTTCGAACCCGATTCCGGCTTCCATCAAGGGGCGCAGGAGCGCAGCCGCGGGAAAGCGCTGCTGCTGCCCGGTACCAAGCAGAACAACGCCGGGGTCAAGCTTGGCAAGCCGTTCGAAATCCTTTGCTTGCAGCCCGCCAAAGCCGGACGAGCTCCAATCCTCCATGACGGAGTCGGGCAGCACGACGATGCTGTGCTCGTAACGTACGGATTTGTTCAGTTCGACGAAACCGTCCCCATACCCTGTGAACAGGTTTTTCGCCTCACGATTGTCGAGATGGAGTTTCAAAACGGATATATCCCTTTGATTGCGAGGGAATTCGAGGTCGGGTAGGATTATACCTTTCCGCGCAGCTTCGACTGCCGAGAGTCTTCCGTCAGGCGCGGGCAGCCGGCAAAAGGCCCCTTCGCCGTAGAACCTTTCCGAATGAACGGCAGGCAGGACTCGTCAGCCCTGTGCGCCCGAACGACCCGATTTGCAAAGAAAGGACGGCCCGTCTTGACAGCCAGCCCGCTGCGCGCCGCGACCCCCGGCGACCGACCGCACGAACACGACCCCCTGCGGGCGCCGATACTCAAATCCGCCAAGCTCGCCAACGTCTGCTATGACATCCGCGGCCCGGTGCTGCAGCGGGCCAAGGAGATGGAGGAAGACGGTCAGCGCATCATCAAGTTGAATATCGGCAATCCGGCGCCGTTTGGCTTCGAGGCGCCGGACGAGATCGTCCAGGACGTCATCCACAATCTTCCGCAGGCGTCCGGCTATTGTGACTCGAAGGGGTTGTTCGCCGCGCGCAAGGCGATCATGCACGAGACGCAGCGCAAGCACATTCGCGGCGTGACGATCGAAGACATCATCATCGGCAACGGGGTTTCCGAATTGATCGTCATGGCGCAGCAGGCGCTGCTGAACAATGGCGACGAGGTTCTCGTTCCCGCTCCCGACTATCCGCTCTGGACCGCCGCGGTGAGCTTGGCGGGCGGTACCGCGCGACACTATCTGTGCGACGAGGGTGCCGGCTGGCTCCCGGATCTCGACGACATCCGCGCGAAAATCAATCCGCGTACTCGCGCGATGGTCGTGATCAATCCCAACAATCCAACCGGCGCACTGTATCCACCCGAGTTCCTGCTCGAACTGCTCGAGATCGCACGCAAGCACCGGCTCATCGTATTCGCCGACGAGATTTACGACAAGGTTCTATACGATGGCGCGCAGCATACATCGCTCGCCTCCTTGGTCGACGATGTCTTTTGCATCACCTTCAATGGGTTGTCGAAGAACTATCGGGCCTGCGGCTACCGTGCCGGATGGATGGTCATATCGGGAGAAAAGAGCCATGCCCGCGACTACATCGAAGGCCTCAACATGCTGGCTTCGATGCGCTTGTGCGCCAATGTGCCGGCGCAATACGCGATCCAGACCGCGCTTGGCGGATATCAGAGTATCGACGACCTCGTCGTTCCGACCGGGCGGCTGGGCAAGCAGCGCGATCTCGCGTGGAAACTGCTTACCGATCTGCCGGGTGTGACCTGCGTCAAACCCCAGGCGGCGATGTATCTTTTCCCGCGTCTCGATCCGAAGATGTACCCGATCGTCGATGACCAGCAGTTCATCCTCGATCTGCTGCTGGAAGAGAAGGTGCTCCTCGTGCAGGGAACCGGCTTCAACTGGCCGCGACCGGACCACGTTCGGGTCGTGTTTCTTCCGAATGCCGATGATCTGACCGAGGCGATCGGGCGTATCGGCCGGTTCCTCGAATACTGGCGCAAACGTCACGGAAGCTGAGTTGAAACTTATTGACGTGACGGATGCTGCGGGGCGGGTCGTCGAGCCTGAATGGTTGCGAAAGGCTGGAGCCGTGTTTCGGCAATTGCGTGAAAGTTTGCCGTGCGACTGCGCGCGTCGACTCGGGGCGGTATTCTCCGGCGGCGGGCGGATGACCCTGGCCGTGGAAGGCAATGCGGTGCGGTCTCTCGCTGTGTGGCGCCTGATCGACAACATTTGCGAAGGGCGACGCTTCCATTTCGACGATCTCGTGACCGACGTGCAGGCGCGGTCGCGGGGAGCAGGCGCCCGTCTGCTTGCGGCGCTCGAAGAAAGAGCAGTGCGCGCCGGTAGTACGGTTGTCGCGCTCGACTCGGGCACGCAACGGGTCGGGGCGCACAAATTCTATTTCGGTGCGGGATACGTGATCCCCTCATTCAGTTTCAGGAAGACCATTACATGAAACCCATCAACGTTGGATTGCTCGGTATCGGCACTGTGGGCGGCGGCACGTTTACGGTGCTCGCGCGCAACGGAGAAGAGATTACGCGACGCGCAGGGCGCCCCATCCGCATCACGGTCGTCGCGGACAAGAACACGGAGCTGGCGCGCAAGGTGACCGCAGGTGCAGCACGCGTCACCGATGATGCATTTTCAGTCGTGACCGACCCGGAAGTCGATATCGTCGTCGAACTCATTGGCGGCTATGGCGTGGCGCGGGAACTCGTTCTGAAGGCCATCGAGTACGGCAAACACGTGGTTACCGCCAACAAGGCTCTGCTTGCCACGCACGGCAACGAGATCTTCGCTGCGGCCCAGAAAAAGGGCGTCATGGTCGGTTTCGAGGCCGCCGTTGCTGGCGGCATACCGATCATCAAGGCGCTGCGTGAAGGGCTTACCGCAAACCGCATCCAGTGGATTGCGGGCATCATCAACGGAACGACGAACTTCATTCTTTCGGAGATGCGTGAAAAGGGCATGTCCTTCGAATCCGTGCTTGCCGAGGCGCAGAAGCTCGGCTATGCAGAGGCAGATCCGACATTCGATATCGAGGGAATCGACGCTGCGCACAAACTGTCGATCATGAGCGCGATCGCATTCGGAATTCCGATGCAATTCGACAAGTGCTATACCGAAGGCATCTCCAGGCTGACGCGCGAGGACATCGCCTATGCCGAGCAGCTGGGTTACCGCATCAAGCTGCTCGGCATCACCAAGCGCAAAGCACATGGCGTCGAATTGCGGGTGCACCCGACGCTCATTCCGGCGAAGCGTCTGATTGCGAATGTCGAGGGCGTCATGAACGCGGTACTGGTGCAGGGCGATGCCGTTGGGGCAACGATGTACTACGGGCGTGGCGCAGGTGCCGAACCGACAGGCAGTTCGGTCGTTGCCGACCTGGTCGACATTACCCGCATGCACACTGCGGACCCGGAGCACCGCGTTCCGCACCTTGCGTTCCAGCCCGATCGCCTGGCTGACCTGCCGATCCTTCCGATGGACGAGGTGGAGACGGCCTACTACCTGCGCATGCGCGTTGCCGACAAGCCGGGCGTGTTGGCAGATGTCACGCGGATACTCGCAGATCTCAACATCTCGATCGATGCGATGGTGCAGAAGGAGCCGTCCGAGGGCGAGGATCAGACCGATATCATCCTTCTCACGCATCTTACCCTCGAAAAGCACATCAATTCGGCGATCGGCCGCATTGAGTCGCTGGAAACCGTGACGGGCAAGGTAACCCGGATCCGCATGGAGGAACTCGGGGCGCGCTGAGCAATTCGTGGAGCCGGCCAACGCCGCAGGGGGCGCATTGGAACGCATTGCGGAAGAAGGGGATTTCCCGGGTACCGATACCTATCCCGGCGTGCAGCCGGCATTGCAGGCCGAGCGCACCCTGGGTGAGATCCGTCGCTTTCTCGATGCCTTCGATGGTTTCGCGTTTGTTTTCCTGTTGTCCTGTGCACAGGCGGCCTCGGACCAGATTCGCGACCGCCTCCGGGAATCGCTGGGCTTGCGCGCCAGGACGCTGGAGGTTTTCGATCCGAAGGAGGCGGCTTCGGTCGCACAGGTATTTCCCCGCATCCTCAAGCCAGCGGTGCCCGGTGGCAATGCCGGATCTCCTCTCTGGATCGATCTGGCCTGCGAGAACGACGATGCGGATTTCCATGCCGCGAGGGTGGATCTGCTGCGCGCCCTGATCGTCGAGCGTGAACGCCTGTCGCGCGATCTGGCGCGGCCGATGCTGGTTGTGCTCCCCGCACAGTCACGCGGCATGCTTGCCGAGATGATCCCGCTCAACCTGGACTATCTGGTGCTGCGCATCGATGGCGAACGGGTCGTGGAGTCAGCCGAGAAGCAGGGCGACGCTGTCCCGGAGCCAGAGGATCGTGCGCTGGTCCAGCCCGAGATCGGGCCCTCGCGCGATCCGGCGATGCCGTCCGTTTCGCGCTGGAAGGAAAGGCGCGGTTCGCGGTCGGATGACGAACTTTCGATCAGCGACGGCTTCGCCGCAATCGATGCGGCCATCACCCAAGGATATTTCGAACTTGCCAGAAGCGTTGCGGATCAGGTACTGATGGTTGCCAAAAGCCGCCAGCCGGACACGGAAAGGGGGTGGCGCGAACTCGCCGGCGCCTACGATCGTGTCGGTGACATCGCCCTGCATTTCGGGAATTCGGAGAATGCAGGAGAAGCCTATCGCGAGGCCCTGCGTGTGAGGCAGCGCTGGATGCGGCTGATGCCCGGCCACGATGCCTCTCGCGAGCTGTCTCTGTCGTGGAACCGCATCGGCGACCTGGCGCTGGATGAAGGCCATCTGGACGATGCCGACCGCGCATTCCGCGAGGCGCTGGCGATAAGGCAGGATCTCGATTGGGAACTGCATACACCGCAGACGGCGCGTGATCTCTCGGTCTCGTTCAATCGAGTTGGCGACACCGCGCGCAAGCTCGGCAACTTCGACTACGCATGGCGTGCCTACATGGACAGCCTGAAGCTGCGCCACGAGCTGCACGAGGCGCACCCCAGTGTCGCCTCGGCGCGTGACGTCGCCCTATCGTGGGAGAAGGTGGGTGATGCGGCGCTCGACCTCGGCCTGCTCGACAAGGCCGCCACCGCATATCGAGAATGTCTCTGGCTGCGCGACCAGGTATTCGGTGCGATGCCCACGCTTGCGGCGCGCCGCGACGTTGCTGTCGCGTGGGAGAAGATCGGCAATGTCGCGCGCCAGGCAAATCGGCTCGAGGATGCCGACACCGCCTACCGCGAGTGCCTGGCGCGGCGCCAGCGTCTTCATGAAGAGGCGCCAAGCATCGAGAGCGCGCGCGATCTGGCGAATGCATGGGACCGCATCGGCAATATCGCGCGCACCGGCAAGCGCATGGACGCCGCGCAGCTTGCGTATAGCGAGAGTCTCGCGCTGCGCCAGAAGCTGCACGGGGAATCGCCGACACCGCGTACGGCACAGGATCTCGCAGTATCTTGGGACAAGATTGGTGGACTCGCCCGCAGCTCGGGCGATTTTGCCGCGGCCGAGACGGCGTTTCGCAACGCGCTGCAACTGCGCACCGATGCGCACGCCCAGTCGCCCACGCCGGAGCTAGCCCGAGCCCTGGCGGTTTCGTGGGACAAGATAGGCGACATCGAGCGCAACAAGCAGCGCAACGAGCAAGCCGGTTGGGCTTATCGAGAAAGTCTCGCCATCCGGCAACAGCTTCATCGCAACAGCGGTTCGCTGCAGACGCGGCGCGACCTTGCCAGTTCGTGGGACAAGGTCGGCGATGCTGCGCGCCTTGCGGGCCGCTCCTCGGACGCCCGCCATGCCTATCGCGAGAGCCTCGGGCTGCGTCGCTGGCTGGCGCGCGAGGCGCCGGGTCCGATCGCACAACGGCACCTTGCCGTTTCGATGGAACGCATCGGCGACAGTGCGCTGGAGATGGGGCAGGATGCCGAAGCCGAAGAGGCGTTCCAGGAAGGCATCGAGATCCTCGAGAAGCTTTCGGCGGAAGTTGGCGAAAGCGTCGAGATCCTCGGCGGCCTCTCCACGCTTTACGAGCGTATGGCATACGTTGCGAGCCGTCTTGGCCGCAAGGACAGCAAGGCCTGGCTCGACGGCGCGGAGCGGATTCTTGAGCGTCTGCGCCAGTCGGCGCCCGAATACCCTGAATACGAAAAGCGGCTCAATGCCTTGCGTGCGCTGCGGCAGTCGCGGGATGCGCGCCAGGAAGAACGAAAAGAGAGGAATTGATGGAGTATGTCAGCACACGCGGCGGCGGAAGCACGCCCGGAACCCCGAGCCGATTCACCGACATCCTGCTCGGCGGCCTCATGCCAGATGGCGGGCTTGCGATGCCGGTCGCCTATCCGCGCCTGAGTGCGACCGATCTCGCCGCGATGCGTCGCATGAACTACCGGGAGCTTGCATTCTCGCTGCTCTCGCTGTTCGCCGACGACATTCCGGCGGCCGATCTGGCCGCGATCGTCGACCAGACTTACACCCCGGAGGTCTATCGCAATGCACGCGACGACGAGAATCCGCGGGACATAACGCCGGTACGCAAGCTGGAACCGGGTTTGCATCTGCTTGCGCTTTCGAACGGCCCGACGCTGGCGTTCAAGGACATCGCGATGCAACTTCTGGGCAACCTGTTCGAGTACGCGTTGGGGCGGGCAAACCAGAGTCTCAACATCCTCGGTGCGACGAGCGGCGACACCGGATCGTCCGCCGAGTACGCAATGCGCGGCAAGCGGGGCATCCGCGTATTCATGCTTTCTCCGCACGGCAAGATGAGTGCGTTCCAGACCGCGCAGATGTTCAGCCTGCAGGATCCGAACATCCACAACCTCGCGGTGCGCGGCGTATTCGACGACTGTCAGGACATCGTCAAGGCGGTGTCCAATGATCACGCGTTCAAGGCGCGTTACCGCATCGGCACGGTGAACTCGATCAACTGGGCGCGTGTCTCGGCGCAGATCGTGTACTACTTCAAGGCCTATTTCGCAGTGACGGAAAACGACAGCCAGCCGGTGAGCTTCTCGGTGCCGTCGGGCAACTTCGGCAACATCTGTGCCGGCCATATTGCGCGCATGATGGGCCTGCCGATCCGCAAGCTGATCCTGGCGACCAACGAGAACGACGTACTCGACGAATTCTTCCGTACCGGCGTCTATCGCCCGCGCGCCACCGCCGAGACGCGCCAGACGTCGAGTCCCTCGATGGACATCTCCAAGGCGTCCAACTTCGAGCGATTCGTATTCGACCTTGTCGATCGTGATGCCGGGAAGGTGCGCGAACTCTGGGCAGCAGTGGATGCAGGTGGGGCGTTCGATCTGTCCGGCACGCCGCTGTTCGGACGCATCGCCGATTTCGGGTTCGCATCAGGCCGCAGTACGCACGCCGATCGCCTCGAGACGATCCGCGACGTCTATCGGCGCTACGGCCTGATGATCGACACCCATACCGCGGATGGCATCAAGGTCGGCCGCGAACACCGGGAACCGGGTGTCCCGCTGGTCTGTCTCGAGACGGCCCTGCCGGCGAAATTTGCTGAAACGATTCGTGAAGCGCTCGATTGCGAGCCGCCGCGTCCGGCGGGTTTCGAGAACATCGAAACACTGCCGCAGCGCGCCGAAGTGATCGATGCTGACGTGGTGCAGGTGAAGGACTACATCGCCCGCCACGCCCCGGAATGAGTTTCTCCGACGCGCGCCAGACCTGGGACGCGCGCTACAGCCGCGAAGATTTCCTCTTCGGTACCGAGCCGAACGCATTTCTATCGGCGCAGGCGCACCGCCTCGAGCCTGGCAGTCGGGCGCTATGTGTCGCGGATGGGGAGGGGCGCAACAGTGTCTGGCTCGCCGGGCTCGGCCTCGAAGTCGACGCTTTCGATATCTCGCCGGTCGCGGTTGCCAAGGCGCGTGCGCTGGCATCCCAGCAACGGGTTAGCGTTCGCCACGCGATTGCCGACATCCTCCACCTTGAATGGCCCGATGCCCGCTACGACGTCATCGCTGCAATCTTCATCCAGTTTGCATCGCCCGATGAGCGCGCGGCGATCTTCGCTGGCTTCGTGCAGTCCTTGCGGCCGGGCGGCGTGCTTTTACTGCAGGGGTATCGCCCGGAACAACTCGCCTATCGCACCGGCGGGCCGCCGTTTGCCGAAAACATGTACTCCGAGCCTCTGCTGCGCGAGGCGTTCGCGGCGCTCGACATCCACCACCTGCACAGTCATGACGACATCGTGTGCGAGGGCGAGGGGCACAACGGCATGTCGGCGCTGATCGACCTGGTTGCAGTCAAGCCGCGCCGGGTGACCGAGGGTTACAGATAGAGTACGGCGGGAAACACGGTTGCGGCAAGTACGTAGATCAGCCACTCGAGGTTGTAGCGTGCCAGATAGCCGGTGAAGTGCAGGACGAGCACCGCGATGGCGAGCAGGTAATAGAGGATGAAGAGCATCCTGCGGGTTCCAGTCTGGAGTGTGAATGGATTATGGCCGCGCCCGCCGCTGGCGGGGGCTTGCCCCAGCGCGTTTATAACTGTTGGCGCGGCCTGCGGCAATAGTGCAGCACCAATTTCACGCTTCGACGTGGCGCAGTGACAGATCGACCGCGCGGGCATCCTTGGTCAGCGTGCCGATCGAGATGCGATCGACGCCGGTTTCAGCGATCGCACGCACGCGGTCGAGATTCACACCGCCGGAGGCCTCGAGCGCGGCACGGTGCCGGTTGATGGAGACCGCCTCGCGCATCTGTTCCAGTGACATGTTGTCGAGCAGTAACAACTTCGCCCCGGCATCGAGCGCCTCGCGCAACTGATCGAGCGTTTCCACCTCGACCTGGATGAACACATTGGATGGCGCGATATTGCGCGCGCGTTCCAGCGCCGGTCGGATGCCACCGGCCGCGATGATGTGGTTCTCCTTGATCAGGATTCCGTCGTAGAGGCCGATGCGATGGTTGGTTCCGCCGCCGACGCGCACGGCATGCTTCTGAGCCAGACGCATGCCGGGCAATGTCTTGCGCGTATCGACGATTTGCGCGCCGGTACCGGCCACTGCGTCTACGAAGCGCCGCGTGACGGTCGACGTGCCCGAAAGGAGTTGCAGGAAATTGAGGGCAGCGCGTTCCGCGGTGAGCAACGCGCGCGTTTCTGCCGCGATCTCGCACAGGGTCTGGCCGGCAGCGACGCGCTCGCCTTCGCCGATCAGCCATACGATGCGTGCCTTGGCGTCCAGCGTGCGAAAGCTCGCATCGAACCATGCACAGCCGCACAACACGGCATCCTCGCGAGATATCACGCGGCCCTGCGCCGGTCGGCCCGCCGGAATCAGACTGGCGGTAAGGTCGCCGGTGCCGACATCCTCGGCAAGTGCAGCCGCCACATCGCGTTGAACGGCGATTGTCAGCTGATCTGCGAATTGCATGCGAATTCTCCCTGATGCCTGCATGCGGCTGCGTCATGCGAGCCGGAGCACGTGGAGAATTCTAGCATCGGGCGATGGGGCACCGCCGCGGGACGACGATCAATCGGTCTCGAGTCGTTCGATCTCTATGGTTTCGAGCAGGATTTCATTGGTCAGCGTATCGAGCGCGCCGATTCGATACGTAGCCCGGCGCTTATTGCGCAGTCGCCAGCGCATGACGGGTTGCAGGCTCTCGTCGAGCAAGACCACCACGATGTTGCGCACGGCCCTCGGATCGCCGTTGCGCGCCTGGTTCCACCATTCGTACAGCCCCATCAGACCATCGACGCCTCGCTGTTGGCTGGCACGACCATAACTGGCGGCGCCGAGCAGCCTGATCACTTCGCCGCTCAATCGGACCAATGGCCGAGTGAGGTTCGACCGGATGGCACGTAGACCCTCAGGCGGGTGGTTGCCCGCGCTGGCGCTGGCCCATGGCGATCGCAAGACCGGCTGCGGCGATCAGTGCGATGCCGCACGCCGTGATCCAGTCCGGCAGATCGCCGAATGCGAGCCAGCCCAGCAGGGTGGCCCACACGAGCTGGCAGTAGAGGAAGGGCGACAACGACGATGCCGGTGCGTGCGCAAAAGCGCGAATCAACAGGAAGTGGCCGAGCATGCCCCAGATGCCAAGCGAGGCGATCAGCAGCAGATGAAGCGCGGGCGGATCGATCCGGGATCCGTATAGCGGCAGGCCGAGCGTCATTACGAGCGCCCCGACCGACATCGAATAGAACAGCGTGACCAGTGAGCGGTCGGTCGCGGCAAGGCGGCGCGTCAGCAGCTGATAGGCGGCGAAGCTGACTGCCGCGAGCAGCATGAGCGCGCAGCCGGCTGCGTCGAGATGCGTGCCGGGGCGCGCGATCAGCAGTACCCCGGCGAAGCCGATCGCGGTCGCGGCCCAGGCGCGTCTGGGGACGCGCTCGCCCAGCACCGGGCCGGCCGCGAGCGTGACCAGCAGGGGCGCGACGAAGAGGATCGCCGTCGCCTCGGCCAGCGGGATGGTCCGCACCGCCGCCATGCCTGATCCGGTGCATGTGACAAGCAATAGCGCCCGCACGATCTGCGTCCCGGGGTGGCGCGTTGCGACAAGGCCGCGCCCCTGACGCGGGCCGAACCAGGCGAGCAGCAGCAGGCAGGGTAGTGTGTAGCGTACCCAAACCAGCATCGGCAGCGGATAGCGTGTTGCAAGAAACTTGGCAGTCGCATCGAAACTCGCGAAGGCGAGCAGGGCGACGAGCAACAGCGCGATGCCGCGCAGCGGCCGGAGGGGCGGATTCATCGGAGGACGGATAGCGGGAGAGACGGAATCATACCTGCCGGCGGGTGCGTCGCTGAGGGGGTACGTCGGCGAGCCGTTCGGGCTAGAATGAATTCACGTGTACCAAGTCCAATGAGGAGACCTGTCATGACAGAAGCCGTTCGTGCCGCCGATACCCCGTTCCCGGTCGACGTCGAAGCCGGCAAGAGCTACTGGTGGTGCGCGTGCGGGCGCAGTCGCAGCCAACCCTTCTGCGACGGCTCGCACAAGGGCACGGGATTCGAGCCGCTCGCGTGGGTCGCACAAGAGAGCGGGCGGGTCTGGTTCTGCGGCTGCAAGCAGACGGCCGGGGCGCCGTTATGTGACGGCAGCCACAAGAAGGGTTGACACCGTCGTGACCGAGCTGCTTTCCGACGTCCTGCTGTGCGCCGGCGATCCACTCGGTCGCTACGGATTTCCGGAGGGACATCCGTTCTCGGTTGATCGCCAGAAAGCGTTTCTCGACGAGGCCGAACGACGTGGCCTGCTGCGCACGGTGCGGCGCCTCGACCCGCGCGTTGCCACGCCGGAAGAATTGATGCGCTTTCACACGCGCGGTCACGTCGAGCGCGTCATGCTCGGTTCGCAAACCGGCAGCGGATGGCTCGACCAGGGTGACACGCCATGCTTTCCCGGTGTGTTCGAGGCGGCCGGGGCGGTGGGCGGCACGGCGCTCGATGCGCTTGCCTGCGTGATAGGCGGCGAAGTGGCGCGCAGCTTTCAGCCGATTGGGGGTCTGCATCATGCGCGGCGTGGGTCGGCAGCGGGTTTCTGCGTCATAAACGACCTCTGCCTGGTCATAGAAACGCTGCGCAGCGATTTCGGCATTCGGCGCATCGCTTACGTAGACATCGACGTGCATCACGGCGATGGCGTCTATTACAGCTACGAGGATGATCCCGATCTGATCGTTGTCGACATCCACGAAGACGGCCGTTTCCTCTACCCCGGCACCGGACTTGCGGACGAGTGCGGCAGCGGCGCTGCCGTCGGTACCAAGCTCAACCTGCCGCTGCAGCCCGGCGCCTCCGACGCCGAGTTCCGCGAGGTGTGGCAGATCGCCGAGGAGTTCCTGCGCGAGCAGGCGCCCCACTTCATCCTCTGCCAGTGCGGTGTCGACAGCCTTGCCGGTGACCCGCTGGCCCACCTGTCGCTGTCGCCGTCGTCGCATGCCTACGCCACACAGCGCCTGTGCCGCCTGGCCAACGAGTTGTGCCAGGGGCGACTCATGGTGTTCGGTGGCGGCGGCTACAACCTGCACAACGTCG
The DNA here is from genome assembly GCA_016791115.1 of Rhodocyclaceae bacterium. Classification (GTDB taxonomy): domain Bacteria; phylum Pseudomonadota; class Gammaproteobacteria; order Burkholderiales; family Rhodocyclaceae; genus Methylophosphatis. The sequence continues at coordinate 187,563 of JAEUNL010000064.1, read as the reverse complement.
CCCACGGGTGGAGCGTGGTGCTCGAGGAACTGCTGCGCGGGTCGTGGCGTTGAGATTCCTTCTCCGTCTGCGATTTTCGCGTTCCCCCTTTCGGAGCAGGTGCATGTTCTTCGTGGATGGGCTTGTCCATGGGTCCGGCGGCGGCGATTCAGGGCGCGCAGACCATGGGTCGATTCGATCGATGCGTCGTCACTTTGGCTGGTGGCCGGCTGTGTCGGCAGGTCACCAGGTTGGCCGTACATGAAGCCAGGCGCCAGCGGAAGGTTCGACGAGATCGACATGATGCGAGGGATTGCGGCGCTTTGCGTGGTCGCCTCTCATTACACCTCGTATTGCGTACGCTACTTGGGAGGCGCGCCGATACACGTGCCGCTCGAGTATGGCTTCTACGCGGTCAAACTGTTCTTCACCATCTCCGGTTTCGTCATCTACTTCACGCTGGACAAGTCGAGAACGGTTGCTGATTTTGCGTTCTCCCGTTTCGCCCGGCTCTATCCTGGCTACATCGCTGCCTTGTCATTCATGATGTTCATCGAGACAGCGGTTTTCGGGGAGCGCATGTGGTGGGGGGGCTACGTTGTGAATCTCACCATGCTCCAGGAGTACTTCGGTTTCCCAAACCTGGACAACGTCTTCTGGAGTCTTACCGTCGAACTGGCTTTCTACCTCCAAATGTCGATCATCCTGTGGTCTGGCGCCATTCGACGAATCGAGCATATTGCGCTGGCCTGGATATTGGTTGCGTGTGGATGGAAAGTGGCCACCGAAACGTTCGGGATTCAGGTTCCCGATCTGGTCGCGCGTCTTTACCTTTTCGATCACGTTCCCTATTTCATGGCTGGAATCGCCTTCTATCTGATCGGCAAGGACGGTTGGAAACGTCAGCGCCTCGCGGTACTGTTTCTTGCGGCATGCGCGGAGTGGTATATGCACGGGACGGAGGGACTCTTGGTTGCGAGCGCGATATTCGCGGTCTTCGCGATGGCTGTTGCCGGGTGGCTGCGTTTTCTTGTCAATCAAGTGAGCATCTGGTTCGGCGCGATTTCCTATTCTCTTTACATATCACACCGAAATCTCGGGTATTCGTCGATGCAGTATCTGCACGAGCAGGGAGTGACCGTCGGGCTTGGGCTAACAGTCGTTTTTGGCGGCGCATTGTTACTTGCGACGGCAATTCACTACGCGGTCGAGCGTCCTGTGGGCAGAAGACTGACGCGCTGGTACAAAGGTCGCTCGGTCACCCGGGGTGCCCGATTGTGAGGAACTTACGCAGATCGTGAGTGGAATGACTCGATCAACTGGTTGAGCGCGCGTCTGGCTTCGTCGATCAATTCGCCAGCCGCTAGGCCGATCGGGCCGATGCCGTCGTCGACCAGGCGGTCTGCGGCGTCGCCATGCAGCCAGACGGCGCCTGTCAGTGCGGGCCAAGCGTCCCATCCCTGGGCGAGTAGTGCGGCGACCATGCCGGTGAGCACGTCACCCATGCCGGCGCTGGCCATGCCGGCGTTGCCGGTCGGGTTGATCGCCCAGTGTCCGTCCGGTGCGGCAAGCACGCTGCCGCAGCCCTTGAGTACCACGCAGGCATTGAACCGCTGCGCCAGTTCGAGGGCCGAGGCGATGCGATCCTGCTGAATCGCATTCGTGTTGCAGCCGATAAGGCGCGCGGCTTCGGCCGGGTGGGGCGTCAGGATCGTCGGCAGCGGGCGGCGGCGTAGGCGTCCTGCCAGCACCGGGTGCTGCGCCAGCAGGTTCAGCGCATCGGCGTCGAGTACCAGAGGGGCGTCAGCCTCGATGGCACGGCGCAGCAGTTCGAGCGCTGCGTCGGTTTGCCCGAGTCCCGGACCGACTGCAAGCACGCCGGCAAGGCTGATCGCGTCCTGAGCCGGCCGGAGCATCAGTTCCGGCTGCACCGGGTCGACATTGGGCAGCCCTTGTTCGAGCAGCCCGACGAAGACACGACCTGCGCCCAGCCGCAACGCTGCCCGGCCGGCCAGCAGCGCTGCGCCTGTCATCCCGGCTGCTCCGCCCAGCACGACCGCGTTGCCGTTGAGGCCCTTGTGGCTGTTCTTAGGGCGCGGCACGAGGTGCGCGCCGAACAGTGCCGGCCCGTTGACGCAACCGGGCGAAGCAAACCGGTCCGCATAGTCGAGATCGAGGTTGCACAGCGTGACTTCGCCGGCGTGATCGGGACCGTCAAGCGTGAGCAGGCCAGGCTTGATCGCGATGAAGGTTGCGGTATGCGCTGCGCGCACGCAAGGGCCGAACGCGCGGCCGGTATCGACGTCCAGCCCGCTCGGCATGTCGAGCGCGAGGATCGGGCAATCGAGGGCATTCAGCAGCGCAATCCATTCTGCGTGACGCCGCTCGATCGGCCGTGCGAGCCCGATGCCGAACAGCGCATCGACAGCCAGCGCGAACTCGCCTTGCGGGATGTCGGGCACGCAGTGTCCGCCCGCATCCAGCCATTCTCCGTGCGCCTCGCGTGCATCGGCCGGCAGCTTCGCTGCATCGCCCGCGAAGGCAACGCTAACTTCGCAGCCGGCATGCAGCAGGTGGCGTGCGAGCACGAAACCATCGCCGCCGTTGTTGCCCGGTCCGCAGGCGACCAGTACTGGCCCCTCGTGCTCGCCGAGCATCTCGAGCGCCACTTGCGCAGCCGCGGCGCCAGCACGCTCCATCAGTGACGGCTTTGCGTCGCGTACATAGTAAGCCTCGATAGCGCGGATGCCGTCGAGTCGAAACAGTGGTACCGGAGGAGCTTGGCGCGTCATGATCGGCAGGTCCGTTGCAAGGGGAGCATTGTAGCCCTGCCTGTCGAATCCAAGAGCGTGCCCGCAGCGGTCAGGCCGTTCCCATGCCGTGCAGATCGACCTCGATGCAAGCGCCACCGCCTTGGCGTTCGACGTAGCGCGCCTCGCCGCCGTGATGGCGGGCGATGCGTCGTACAAGGGCCAGGCCAAGGCCGACGCCCTTACCGGTCTCCGAGGCGCCAGCCGGGCGATAGAAGGGCTCGAAGATGCGCTCGCGCTCGGCCGGCGGCACACCCGGCCCTTGGTCTTGTACGCGCACGCGCACGCCGTAGGGGATTGCCTCGACGTCTACGTCGATCTCGCTGCCGGCCGCGTAGCGTCTCGCGTTCTCGAGGAGGTTGCGCAACAGACGTCGCAGCAGGCGTGCATCGCCATGTACGCTGCAGCTTTCGCCGCCAACATGTGCGCCGACGCGTGCCGCTTCCTCTGCAGCGAGCGAGAGCAGTTCCACGTCGGCGGCTGGAGCGTTGCGCGGATCGGCGTCCATGCGCGAGGCGGTGAGCAGTTCGTCAATCAGTTCGTCGAGTTCAGCGATATCGCGCCGCGCACGCTCGGCCACGTCTTCGCGCGGCGCACGCTGCAACAGTTCGACCGCCATCGAAAGGCGCGCCAGCGGCGAGCGCAGCTCGTGCGAGGCGGCGGCCAGCGTGTCGCGCTGTGCGCGCACCAGGCTTTCGATGCGCGCCGCAGCGGCATTGAAACTCGTTGCCAGCTTGGCGACTTCATCCTTGCCGTCGATATCGACACGCGCCGACAGGTCGCCCTGGCCGAGCGCCTCGACGCGCTGCTGCAGGCGCTCGAGGCGGCGCGTGATGCGTCGTGAGATCAGGTAGGCGCCGATTGCGAGCACCAGCAACGCGGCGCCGAGTGCGCCAAGCGCGCTGCGCGAGGGGCCACGGCGCACACCTTGGGCGATCAGCACGCGGCCATCCTGCAATACGATCATTGCGGCGGGAGAGCCGTCCGGCAGCCTGACTACGCCGCCCTCCACGCGTTCGGGTTTCGGCATTGCCAGCGGCTCGCCGACGGCAGCCAGCAGCTTGCCGTCGGCACTGCGCAGCGTTACGCGATTGAGCAACGGCGCGGCGAGATCCTCGAGTGCGGTCTGCATCTGCTCGCGCGGCGCGCCGGCCGGCGGCAGAACGCGCTGCGCGACGCGTGCCAGTCCGGAATGCAGCGGCGGACGCGTGCCGGAATCGCGCAGCTCGCGCCATGCCCAGGAGCCGAGGGCGCCGCCGAGGATCATCATGACGATGAGGCCGAGGAAGATCTGGATGTAGAGCCTGCGCATGTTGCTGTTGATCGTCCCCGTGTTCAGTCCTGCACGCGCGCGAACAGGTAACCGCTGCCGCGGATGGTGATGATGCGTCGCGGCAGGCGTGGGTCGTCCTCGATCGCGGCGCGAATGCGCGATATGTGCACGTCGATGCTGCGGTCGAAGCTCTCCAGCGCGTCGCCACGCAGCTGGTCCATGATCGCCTCGCGCGTCATCACGCGACCGCTGTTGCTGGCCAGCATCCACAGCAGGTCGAACTGGTAGCCGGTGAGATTGCGCGGCTGGCCGTCGACCAGCACGCTGCGCGTGTCCTGGTCGATCTCGAGCCGCCCGAAGCGCAGCGATTTACGAGGCGCGCCGGTGACCGGTTCGCGACGGCGCAGCACGGCGCGCAATCGGGCGAGCAGCTCTCGCGGGTTGAAGGGTTTGGGCAGGTAGTCGTCGGTGCCGAGTTCAAGGCCGACAATGCGGTCGGTCTCGTCGCCGCGCGCGGTGAGCATGACGATCGGGATCTGCGCCCAAGGTTCGCGCGTCGCACGAATCAGCCGTGCCACCGAGAAACCGTCGAGATCAGGCAGCATGACGTCGAGGATCAGCGCGTCGAAGCCTGTGCCGCGGAGTCGTTCGAGACCGTCGGCCGCGGTGTGCGCGGCGACGAGGTCGATGCCGAAGGGCTTGAGGTAGTCCGTCAGCATCGCAGTAAGGCCGGTATCGTCGTCGATGATCAGCAAGCGTTGGGTCATGCCGAATTCTAGCCCGGTTGAACCAGCGGCCGCCGCGCCGGCCAGCAACGCCGGCACGGCGCTACGCAAGAAAAAACCCGTTTGCGGCGGGGAGGCCGCAAACGGGGAACGGATGCGTCGGGAGGAGACGCAAGCAGTTGGATTCGGTTCAGGTACGGTGGCGCTGGCGGCGCTCTTCCATGCGGTCGAGCAGTGCCTTGCGCTGCGCCGGCGTGAGCACTTCGGCGGCGTCGACGACCGCCTGCTGGATGCGGGCCGACGCCCGGTCGGCGAGCTTGATTTCAGCCGTCCGCAGTTCGGTCAGCGCCGACTTGTCGATGGTCGGCGCGACTAGCGCGTCGCGCATCGCCTTGCGATTGGCGCGGTGCTGTTGCTGTAGGGGAGCGAGGTCGGTGACCGCGCTGCGAAGGATGCCGCGCACCTCCGTTTTCTGCTCGTCGGTGGCGCCAACCTTGGCCAGCATGAATTCGGCGCCGAACTCGATGCGTTCTGCCATCGCAGCGGGGTCACCCATGGCGCCCATCATGTGCATACGCTGAAAGCCGCCGTTGTGCGCTTGTACCGTCACGCCGACGGCGAGCAGGGTGCCGACCACGCCGCCCGCCAGCGCGCCCTTGAAGAAGCTGCGGCGCCTGTATTTGCGGGTGATGTCGTCCGGGGTTTGCTGCGGGCGGTTCTGCGCGTCCATGTCGGCTCCTCGTGCAGTTCGGGCCACAACCATTGCGGCCTGCGATGGATGGCATCTTGCGCGCCAGTTGCAAACGGTGTTTGTACGGCATGTAAAGTTTTCTTAACGGCGGCGGCCTGGGGCTCGCCGCCATGACGAAGATCTGCTCTAGATCAGTGAAGCCGCGCTCCGCCCGACATAGAGTTGGTCGGTTGCGTTGCGAGGACAGTTCAGCGGCATGGCGCCTGCAGCGGGCAGAGGCCGGACGAGTTGCGCGGTCCGGGGCGGAAAGGTTGCCGCGGGGGCATCAGTTGCGTGTTGAACGGCGAGAACCGGACACATTTTTCGAGGAGATGGGTATGGCTGGGGGGCACGACACCAACATGCAGTCCGGAAACGCCGAGGCGCAGGACCAGGGGGCCGCGCCGCCTGCACCGCCTCCGATGCCCGGGGACTTCCATGTCGGACAGCCGCGAAGGCAAGCAGCGGTCGATCCGTACGCTGACATCAACTTCGATTCGATCGATCCCCCGTTCAGAGCGCCGCCCGCACGCCACGGCTTCAAGTGGTGGTACGCGTACTTCTGGCGCGAATGTGGCCGTGCGCGGCGCGAGGCATCCTACCGCGAGCTTTTTGAACCTGATGGTGAGGAAAAGCGTCAGATGTCGGATTTCCACAGAAGAGAGTCGCTGACTGCGATGCTCAACGAGGGGTTCGAAGAGTATTCGGTAGTGGGAAATTACCTGCGGACGGAGGAGGAAGCCTTCCCGCTGATCGCGGGCACGACTTCCGTGCATGTCGGGTACCGGGGAGATCTCCGGGTGCCTCGGGAAGTCGAAGTCCAGCGCGGTACGATCGCGAAGGTTCGGGTTTTCGAGTTGCGCGAGTTGATGCACATGCGCGACGTCTGGAACCCTTTCTCCGACCCGGCAATGAAGGGGAAGGTTTTCTTTCGCCGCGACCAGAAAGACAACTGCCTGCAGACTGTCGTCAGCGTCGCGATCGAGTTCATGGATGCCGCCAAGTTTCCGATGCTTGACGAGATGGCGTTGCCGCGGGTCGGCCTTGCTGTCGTGGAGGCGGCCGAACTGCTCCCGGACGGCGTGACGGAAAAACCCGGCGGAAAGACCAAGAGCTGCTACCTGAAAGCGTCGAGAACCAACATATACGTGCTCAAGACAGGGCAGGTTTATGACACGCGGCAGCGACAGATCGACGTGGGCGGCGATTTGTACGACGAAAGGGCGGTTGGCGAGATCCCATGGGGCAATCACCTGGCAAGAATTCGCGTCGAACGCATCCACTATGGAAACCGGGCCAACGACGGGCATCTGGCCATCGTGCGCGGCATCGACTGGCTGCAAAGCCGCGCGCATCTTGAGGACATCCTCGGCGGTGCCGCCAACGCCAACGCGCTGGAAAGATACCTCGATCACGAATACATGGAGAAGAACGGCGGTCTGCACGCCTATACGCCGGTGGGTGTCAAGGCACCCATCAAGATCAAGCGGATCGTTTCCGTCGATATTCCGGGCTCGTGGTGGTGATCGTGGCGCGCGACTGCGCTTTGCGCCGCGCGTCCATCAACGGCAAGCACACGCAAGCGCCTTGGGACAGGAGGTCTGGAAGGCACGTCGGATGGCGTTCTTGAGGCCGTATGCCTGGTAAGGCCCGCCGGATGGCGTGTTTGGGGCAGCGTGCCGGGAAAGGCGCATGGTTGTTGCGTTTCGAGAGGGCGTGACATCGGACCGCCGTTTCCCCGACTTGCCCGTTCGAGCGCAGCGACGCTGACCGATCATTCAAGGAAGGCTCGCGCAGTCAACTCGGAATTGGCTGCGCACCCAGAATCCAGCCTTCTATCGGGTCGAAATCATCCGGAATGCCGAAGGGCGGCATCTTCGATGCGCCGAAAAGCCCCGCCTGCATTGCGCACAACACCGCATCCAGCAAGTCGCCCGCTCCATCGGCCACCAGCATTTCGCGCGAAGCCGGTTGGCGAAGATTGAGCCGCAGTCCGTCGATGCCATTCTCCAGGGCTGCCACGATCTGCTCTCGCGCCGCGCGCCGTGCCTCGGTCTGCTGGCTGCGGGTATCGCTCTTGTAGCTGGCACGGGTGATGCGCCGCGCGAGCAGGCCGGGGTAGCCTTCGAGGGCGATGCGTTGCGGATCACCCTGATGCATCCCCGGCACGGTGACGTTGGCGCGCAGCAGCCGCGGGGCGCCTTCGAGGAACATCAGTGCGACTGGCGGATTGACCAGTTTCATCGGGCTGCTCGATCCGGCGGGAATGTCCGTGGCGCGGTGGGCGTACTTGTTGCCGGGTGGCCGGGTCGCGCGGTAGGCGTCGAGCATGCGGCGGAATTCCTCGCGTGAGTAGTGTGCGCAGTGGTGCACCATCGCGGGCCAGGTGTCGGGCCAGCCGAGGTCGCGCACCAGTTCGCGCGGCATGCCGAAGGGGAAGTCGAAGGCGCCGAGCCAGGGGCCGGGGCGGTCCAGCAGTGCCTCGAAGGCATCGAATGCTTCGATGCCTTCGAGCCTGTCGATGACCACCACGTTGCCGCGCAGATGACCGGAAGCGGCCGTGATGGCCTTGGCGCGACGCGGGACGGAGGTGAAGTCGACACCGAGGATGCGTCTGTTCCGGTTCATGCGAACAGTCGCTGCGCGGTGAGGATGGTGGCGGCGTGGATATCGACCGTGTCGTCGATGTTGCGCGCGTAGCCGCCTGCCATGGCGACGGCGAGCGGAATGCCGCGCGCCTTGCAGGCGTTCAGCACCTGCGCATCGCGTCTGGCGAGGCCGGCCTTGGTGAGCCTGAGACGGCCCAGGCGGTCGTCCTCGAACGGGTCGGCACCGGCAAGGTAGATCACCAGTTGCGCATCGATGCGCGAGAAGACCTGCACCAGGCCATCATCGAGCGCGGCAAGGTAGGTGTCGTCGCCAGTGTCGTCGGGCAGTTCGATGTCGAGATCGCTGGTTTCCTTGTGGAAGGGAAAGTTCTTCGCGCCGTGGATCGAGAAGGTGAATACGGCATCGTCGTTGGCGAGGATCGAGGCGGTGCCGTTGCCCTGATGCACGTCGCAGTCGACGATGGCGATGCGTTGCACGCGGCCTTCGGCGCGCAGGGCGCGAGCGGCGACGGCGGCGTCGTTGAATACGCAGAAGCCTTCGCCTCGATCGCGAAAGGCGTGGTGCGTTCCGCCAGCGAGATTGGCCGCCACGCCGTCGATCAATGCGGCGCGGCACGCTTCAAGCGTGGCGCCGGCCGAACGCCGCGAGCGTTCGACCATCTCGGGCGACCAGGGGAAGCCAATGCGGCGGATCTCCTGCCGTGTAAGGGCGCCGCGCGAGACACGCGCGACATAGTCGGGGCAGTGAGCAAGGCCAAGCGTGGCATCGTCCGCTGCCCGCGGCACCCGGAAATCGCATTCGTCGAACTCGCCGTCATTGCGCAGGCGTTGACGCAATCGCGAATACTTCTCCATGGGAAAGCGATGGCCTTCCGGTAGCGGCAGAACGAAGTGATCGGCGTAGAAGAGCTTCATGTGCTCGCGTCGCGTGGTGTCAGGTTCAAGTGTATCGGCAGCGCTGCTGCCGCGGGAATGATCCGGGCTAGAATGGGTGCCGGAGGCAAGCCATATGAAGATAATCGACGCCATCAGGGACCGCCAGGGCGACCTTGCCGCGATCCGGCGCGACATTCACGCCCATCCGGAGACCGCGTTTGCCGAACTGCGCACCGCAGAGGTGATCGCACGGCACCTGGAGCGCATCGGCCTCGAAGTGCATCGCGGCATCGCGAAGACCGGCGTGATTGGCGTGTTGCGTGCCGGTAACGGCAGCCGCGGCATCGGGTTGCGCGCCGACATGGATGCGTTGCCCATTCAGGAAAACAATGCCTTCGCACATCGCTCGCGCAACCCGGGCCGCATGCACGCCTGCGGCCATGACGGGCATACCACCATGCTGCTTGGTGCGGCCGAGTATCTGGCGGCAACGCGTCGGTTCGACGGTACGGTGGTGTTCATCTTTCAGCCCGCCGAGGAAGGCGAAGGCGGCGGCCGCGTGATGGTGGAGGAAGGGCTGTTCGAGCGGTTCCCGGTCGAATCGGTATTCGGCATGCACAACTGGCCGGGACTGGCGGTGGGGCAGTTCGCGGTGATGCCCGGGCCGATGATGGCGGGTGCCGACGAATTCGAGGTCACGATCATCGGACATGGTGCTCATGCGGCGATGCCACACCAGGGTGTGGACCCGGTACTCGCGGGCAGCGCGCTCGTGCAGGCGCTGCAGAGCATCGTGTCGCGCAACGTGCACCCGGTCGATAGCGCCGTGGTCAGCGTCACGCAGTTCCACGCCGGGGAGGCCTACAACGTGATTCCCGATCAGGCGGTGCTGCGCGGCACGGTGCGCGCCTTCAAGACCGAGGTGCAGGCGTTGTGCGAGCAAGGCATGAAGCGCGTCTGCGAGGGCATTGCGGCGGGCTTCGGTGCGCGGGTCGACCTGGACTACAAGCGCGGTTATCCGCCGACCATCAACAGTGTCGCGGAGGCAGCGCTGTGCCGCGAGGTGGCCGGGGATCTGGTGGGCATGCACAATGTGCGCACCGACTTGCTGCCCAGCATGGGCGCGGAAGATTTCTCCTTCATGCTGAAAGCAAAACCGGGGTGCTATGTGTGGATTGGCAACGGCGAAGCCGCCGATCCGCGTGGATCGAGTTGCATGCTGCACAACGCCCACTACGATTTCAACGACGAGATCATTCCGCTCGGTTCGAGCTATTGGGTTCGGCTGGTCGAGCGGGTACTGGCGGACGCCTGACCGGCATCCCGGTCGAGGATTTCACCCGGGAGAGTGCCACGCGCATGGTCAGGCCGTGATCGCCTGGCTTTCCTCGGCCGGCGCCTGCAGCCGCCTTATTGCCCGCGAAAGCGCGAGGCCGCTGTCAAAGGCGGATTCGATGCGTGGCGCGATGCACCAGTCGCCGCAGGCACCGACGCGCTGCCCGGCATCGAGCAGGCAGGGCACCCCGATCGGCATTTCGGCCAGCGCATGGTGCCAGCAATGTGCGCTCGAAATGCCGACACGCGGTGCGCCCAGACTTGACCAGGCCTGAAGCAATGCATGGCAGACTTCGTCGGGTGTGGCATCCATATTTGCATTGCTCCACTCGGGCGTGGCCTGCAACACCCAGGTGGGTTGCGTGATGCGGCCGGGCTTGATTCCGTCGTGGGCCGCCCAGGCAAGCGGTGAGCCGGTCGGCCGGATCAGTGCCGGACCGCTGGCATTCCAGTTCTCGCAACGCGCCATGACCGACCAGCAGGGCGCATAGCGACAGCGGGCGGCTTCCTGTGCGAGGTTGGGCGCGATCGGCGCCAGCAATTCGGCTGTCAGGGGGCCCGGCGCACTGCTGATCAACCAGTCGAAGCTGCCGAGCTCGCGTCCGTCGCGGCGCTGCAGTTGCCAACTGCCTGCAGAGGTGCGCGCGATTCCTGCGACCTCACAGTCAAGCTGGATATTCATGCCCGCCGCCAGGGCGACACTGAGCGATGCCATGCCCGGGGTGCCGACAAAAAGCGATTCGCCGGAATCCAGCGGATCGCCGATCCGCGGGGCGCCGTTCTCCCATGTGGCGGCGATGCCGTGATCCACCCAGTGCCTCAGCACCTGACGAAACGGTCCTCCGCGGGCTGTGAAGTATTGCGCCCCATGATCGAAACTGCCCCATGGCATGTGGCAGGTCGATGCCCGTCCTCCGACACGGCTTGCTTTCTCGAAAACCGAGACTTCTGCACCCCCGGCCGACAGGCTGCGTGCGCAGGCAAGGCCGGATATTCCTGCTCCGATGACTGCGACGCGCATCGGTTTGTCTCCTGTCCTGGTGGCGCTCCGTTGTCCTTTGGCCCGGGGCTGCCTTTTGGTCCCTGTCTACGTTGTTGAGTATGTATTGCCCATCGCGCCTGTCAAGTCCTGCCTGAAGTGGCGCCCGGGATGTCTTCCGGCGCGTGAAATAGTTGGGATTAGGCCGTGGGTACTACTTCGGGCGATGGACGGGCGGACGGTCTCCGGATCCATCCGCAAGGCATCCGTCACCCACGGATACCACCCGGGTTGGCGTTCCCTTGAAGCGCACCCATCCGCTCTGGAAAAAGTCATGTCAATGGAATTGTTGCTTGCGTGGAGGCGGGCTATGTCGGGTGTTCCCGTCACCCGCCCGACTCACCCAACGGTTCAATTGTTGCCAGGGCACGGATGCGGAGAATTCGCTTCACGGCAACACGCACTGAAGCACGAAGTCACCCGGACCGAAAGCTTCAAGCCTGAAATGCCGAAAGAGGTCAGGACGCAGTCGAACAAGGCGGCACATGAAAGCAAGACCGCCAAAGCACCGAGAGCGTCGTGAAGAGAAACGGATGAACACTGCAATCGAGCGAGGACGAACATGAAAAAGCCGAGAAACATCCGCCCGACCATGCTGCTGCTGGCGCTGATCGCGGCAACCGGAACGGCACTCGCCGGTGACGTCATGCTCTATCGCCAGGGCGAGAAGCCGTCGCCCCAGGAAGTCGCCCGCATGCTTCGCGGCGAACCGGCCGCTGCGGCGATCGAGGAAGATGAACCGGCCGCCCCGATCCGCACCCGTGGCATCAAGCTCCTGCCCGATGTGCAGGAAGCCGAGGCGAAGCCGCCGCGCAAGGAGATCGAGCGCATCGCCCGCGATCCGGCGCCGCGGCAGGGCGCAGGCGAGCCGACATCGTTCGCATTGCAGGTGCAGTTTCCGTTCAATTCGGCCGAGATCCAGCCCGACATGCTGGAGCCGCTGGACGCGGTCGCAGAGGGCATCCGCCTTGCCGGCAGGCAGATCAGCATCGTCATCGAGGGCCATACCGATGCGAGCGGCTCTGCCGAATACAACCTGCAGCTCTCTCGCCGCAGGGCCGAGTCGGTCAAGAACTATCTCGTGCTGCGTCACGGATTGCCCGCAGGCAGTTTCCGTGTCGTCGGCAAGGGCAAATACGATCCGCTGGTACGGGACAACCCGTTCGCTCCGGAAAACCGCCGCGTGCAATTCCGCGCCGGCGTGTAAGGAATCCAGAACATTCGATTCGCGAATGGGATGGAAGGCTGTCGCAAGCCCAAACAAGCAGCAACACTAACCCACTTAGCAAGGAGATCATCATGAAAGCAATCATCAAGACCGCCGCCGTTTCCCTCTTCGCCCTGATGTCGGCCTCGGCCTTCGCGGCCTCCACGACCGATGTCACCGTCGATGGCGCATCGCAGACCCAGTCGGGCAGCCGCAACGAGCAGAACATGGACGTCGGGAACTCCAAGGCCAGCACCTTCTCGGGCGCCCACACCCACGTCAAGGCGCGCAACCTGAGCCAGCGCCAGCAGGGATCGCGCAACAAGCAGACGATGGAGATCGGCAACGCCGAAGCCGGTACCTTCTCCGGTGCGACCTCGAACGTCAAGGCGGACAACGTTTCGCAGCGTCAGAACGGTTCCCGCAACGAGCAGAAGCTGCGTATCGGCAACGCCAAGGGCAGCACCTTCCAGAGTGCGACGTCGAACGTCGTGGCGAACAACATCAGCCAGACGCAATCCGGTTCGCGCAACAAGCAGGGCATGAACCTGGGCAACGCCGAGTAATGGGCCAACCCGACGGGTCCTCGTGCCTGCCAGGTGGCAGGTGCGGGGACGCGGGGAGAACGAGATGACGACGAGGCTGGCAGCAGTAGCGGTGATTCTGGCGATCGGCACCATGGCACCGCCCGCGTATTCGACCGATGCGGAACCGAGCGATCTGCCTGAGGCCTCGCTCGCAAAGCTCGCCAAGGCGCGTGCGAAGTCAAGCACGATGGGGGCGGGACAGCGCAGTTCGTCCGGCGGATCGCCGGCGTCGGGCGAGAACGCCGGCATCAGCGATTGCGGGATCAATATTGGCAACAGCATCAACGCACCGCGAGGCGCGGCGCCCAAGGAGATCATCGTCGTGGTCAAAGGCGACGTGATCAACGCGGACAACCGCTGCAAGTAAGCGCGAAGAACGAAGGACGTCGAGGAGCGAGGAGATGGAACGGAAGGGAGAAGGGGTCGGACGAGCTGTGGTGGCGACGCTTGCCGGCGCCTTCGTTCTGGGCGGTTGTGCATCGACCGTCAATGAAGAAGCACTGAAGGCCACCGACGAGGTCAAGGTAGGCCCGCAGGCCGCGCCATTCCGGACGATCACCAACTTTTCGCACGCTTTGCGCTGCATGGACAACCACATGATCACGTTCGGCGTGAGGGATGTCTCGGTTCTGGTCGAGGAGTTGACTGACCAGACGAAGAAGGTCAGCGCAGGGACGCGCGACATGCTGATCTCTGCAGTTTCGGAAATGACCAAGCGCAGCCGCTCGATCAAGCTGGTGGCATACGGCCAGGATTCCAACAATGTCATCGGCTTCCTGCAGCAAGCCGAGAGGAAAAGCGCTTATTCGCTGATTCCCCAGTTCGACATCAAGGGTTCGATCTCGCAGTTCGACGAGAGCGTCGCGAAGAAGGATGCGTCGTTCGGCGTTTCGCTGGGCGAGATCTTCAGCTATGGGCGGGCGAACACCGGCGCGGCGACGATACTCGGCGTCGATCTAACGGTGCTCGACACGGAAGACCTGTCCGTCGTACCGGGCGTCACATCGCGCAACGGCGTGGTCATTTTCAAGCAAGGCAAGGGTGTCGACTCGGACGCGCAGTACCGCAAGTTCGGCATCAACTTCAGCACCGCTCTCGCCAAGTCGGAAGGCAATGGCCAGGCGCTGCGCAATCTCATCGAGCTTTCCGTGATCGAGCTGTTCGGGAAGCTGACCAACTTGCCGTACTGGGGGTGTCTTGGCGCCGACCCGAACACAGAAGCCGTGAAGACGGAAGTTTCGGACTGGTACTACACGATGTCGGGTGACGTCGAGCAGATGATCGGCTATTTCCAGTACCAGTTCTCCCTGCGCGGCATTTACAGCGGGCCGGTCGACGGCAAGAGCAATCCGCAACTGGCGGAAGCGATCGAGAAATTCCGCGGTGCGGTCGGCCTCCCGGTAAACGCGAAGATCGATCTCGACCTGTTCTCGAGCTACCTGAATGCCGATCACGCCAGGCTGCAGGCGTCGTACGCCGCGATCAAGACGGCTGCCAAGGCCGCCGACCCCGAGCCGCGCGAGCCCATCGCACTGGCAATAGCGTCGGACAAGCACGCCGGCAAGTTCCGCCGCGGCGAAGTGATCGGCCTTTCCGTGAAGCCAAGCCGCGATGCCTACGTGTATTGCTACATGCGGGACGAAAAGAACAAGGTGCAGCGCTTCTTCCCGAACCGCTTCTCGCGCGACGCGATGGTGTCGGCCAAGGAGCCGCTCAAGCTTCCCGGCGATATGCGGTTCCAGATCACTGCCAGCGAAAAGGGCAAGGGCGAGACGATCATGTGCCTCGCAACACCGAATGAAACGCTGAATGCCCTGCCCGAAACGCTCAAGGCGCCCGACTTTGAACCGGTCGATAACGCTTCGCTCGATCAGATCAAGGCGGCGTTCGGGAATCTCGCTGGAAACGGTATGGGGTCCGCGCAATTCAAGATCGAAGTGCAGTAGCAACGATGGAGCCGAAGATGAGATACGCATTGGCCGCAGGACTCTGCCTGCTGACGCTGGCTGCAGTAGCCGGGGTGCGCAGCGACCGGGCGGCAGGCACGGTCGAAGTGGCGGCGGCCACGCCTGTTGCGCTGCCGCCGCCGGCTTACATCACGCCCGCCAAGCGGCCGTCCGGCATTGCGAAGGGCCCGAGCCTGCGCTGCTGGCAGTACGGCCGGCTGATATTCGAGGAACCGGTATCGGATGTGCCGGCCTCGTTGGGCAGTTCCGGGCACAAGTTCGAGGGGCGATCGGGCAATCTGCAACTGGTCGACATGCACAACGCCTCGTGCCTGATCAAATAGGCGCCATGCCATGAATCGCCGCAAGTTGTTGAAGATCGCCCTGTCCATGACGATGCCCGGATTGTTCCTGAGAAACGCGTGGAGCGCGGATGTGGTGCGCCAGGCGCGCACCGTGTCGGGTTTCGACCGCGTGGTCGTGCACGGCGTGATCGACCTCGCCGTGACGCAGGGCGACCGCGAACAGCTCTTCGTCACGGCCGAGGCGCGGCTGATGCCCAACATCGTGACACGCGTGGAGCACCGTACGCTGATCATCGAGACCAGCGGCAACCTGCGCACGGAGAAGAAGCTGAAGGCCGAACTGACGGTGCGCGACCTGATCGCTCTCGAAGCGGGCGATAGTGTCGAAGTCCGCGTCGAGCGCCTGCATGCGCCCGCGCTGCACCTGGAAATTTCCGGCAGTGCGGGCGTCATGGCGGCGCGTCTCACGATCGAATCGCTGAGCCTGCGTGCATCAGGTTCGGCCAGTGCGGACCTGGCCGGTACGACCGGCAGCCAGAAGGTGCACCTCGGCGGCTCGGCAGATTTTCGGGCCGGCCAGCTCGACTGTGCCGTGGCGCGCGTTGTCGCCTCGGGCTCGGCGAGCGCCACCCTGAAAGTGCGTGACAGCCTCGAGGCGGATGTCAGCGGCAGCGCGGAGGTCACCTACATTGGCAATCCCAAGATACGGAAGAAGGTCGGCGACGCGGCGTCACTCGAGCGCGGTTAGGGCCATCCGCGCTGCCTCAATGCAGGGAGGATGGCGGGGTTGGCGGAAACAATGCGGCGATCTCGTCGGCATCGAAACGATAGTCGTGGTTGCAGACCTCATCGTGGATTACCACTTCTCCATGTTCGCGCAGGATCGCGATCACTTCCTCGCGTCCGAGTGTGCGCAGCATGTTGCGTACCTTGTCCCTATCCTCCGGGCAATGATATTGCGCCGGCTTCGGATCGAACAGGCGAATCGATTCTTGCGGGAATACGCGCGGCAGCAAATCGACCGTCGGCACGACGGCAAGCTCGCGCGCCGTCACGGTTGCAGCGAGTTGCATCACGCGCGCCCAGCCGTCCGAATCACGCAGGTCCGCGCCCGGGAGTTTCTGGAGCAGCAGCCCGACCGCATTGTCCCGGTCTGCGGCGAGCATCAGGCTGGCCGGATGCTGGACCGATTGCGACAGGTAATGTTCGAAGACCTCGGCGACGGTTTCACCGTCGAGCGGCACGATGCTCTGATAGACGCTGCGTCCGCCGTCGTCCTGCATGGTCAGCGTGAGTTGGCCATCGGCGAACAGTTCCGGCAGGCGCAGTGACGCCGTGACCCCTTCCGCCCGCGCCATTCCGCGCAGGTGCAGATCCCGGGTGCATTCGACGAGCAGCAGCGAGAGCGGTCCGTTGCCGCGCAACTGCACCGACACGCGTCCCGGCTGCTTGAGGTTGCTGCCGATCAGCACGGTTACTGCCGCGAGCTCGCCCAGCCTGTTGCGGACCGTCGCGGAATAGTCGCGGCGCGACTGCATCTGCTGCCAGGCCCGGCTCAGGCGGACCATCATGCCGCTGACGTCGAGATCTTCGAACAGGAATCGCTGCACGAAATCGCTGCCGGCGTCACTCATCGGCATTCCTGACGAAGCTGGCCCAGGTGGCGGGTTCGAAGCCGACTAGCAGATGCCCGCCCGCCGTCTCGACGACTGGCCGCTTGATCAGGCTCGGGTAGGTCTGCATCAGCTGCACGGCCTTGCTCTGCGTGGTGATCTCCTGTTCTTCGGGTGTGAGCTTGCGCCAGGTCGTGCCCCTGGTGTTCAACAGCGTCTTCCAGCCCAGCACCTTGCACCAGGCATGCAGTCGCGCCGAGTTGACGCCCGACTTCTTGAAATCGTGGAAGTCATAGGGAATGCCGTGCTCGTCGAGCCAGGCAAAGGCCTTCTTCATCGTGTCGCAATTCTTGATGCCGTAGATTGCGTTCATGCGCGGATTGTAGCCTCAGCGCTTCAGTGCCCGCGCGAAGGCATCCGCCAGCGCACCGGCAGGCGCGGGGCGCGAATCGCGCTGCGGCTGGCGCTGCGGCGGGCGCTCGTTGCGCGGCTGCGGGCGGGCAGCACGCACGTCGTCGCGCTTCTGCGCCGGCGCGTCGTCCATGCGCATGGTCAGCGCAATGCGCTTGCGCGGGAGATCGACCTCGATCACCTTGACCTTGACCACGTCGCCGGCCTTGACCACCTCGCGCGGATCCTTGACGAACTTGTTCGACAGCAT
Source organism: Rhodocyclaceae bacterium (assembly GCA_016791115.1). GTDB lineage: Bacteria > Pseudomonadota > Gammaproteobacteria > Burkholderiales > Rhodocyclaceae > Methylophosphatis. The sequence goes on along the minus strand of JAEUNL010000064.1, from coordinate 169,868 downwards.
CGAGATGTGGACCAGACCGTCCTGATGGACGCCGATGTCCACGAAGGCACCGAAGTTGGTCACATTGGTCACCACGCCTTCGAGCACCATGCCGGGCTGTAGATCCTTGAGATTCTCGATACCGTCCTTGAATGCCGCCGTCTTGAATTCCGGGCGCGGGTCGCGGCCGGGTTTCTCGAGTTCCTTGAGGATGTCGCGTACCGTCGGCAGGCCGAAGCGCTCGTCGGCATAGTTTTTCGCGTCGAGATCGCGCAGCGTGCGCACGTCGCCGATCACCTGCTTCACGCTGCGCTGGACGTCGGAAAGGATGCGCTCGACCACCGGATAGGCTTCCGGGTGCACGGCCGAGGCATCGAGTGGATTGTCGCCGTTGGTGATGCGCAGGAAGCCGGCTGCCTGTTCGAAGGTTTTCGGGCCGAATCGCGGCACCTGGGTCAGCGCGGCGCGTGAAGCGAACGCGCCGTGGGCGTCGCGGTGCGCAACCAGGTTTGCCGCCAGCGTGGCGTTCAGGCCCGAGATGCGCGCCAGCAGGGGTACCGAAGCGGTGTTCACGTCGACGCCGACGGCATTGACGCAGTCCTCGACGATGGCATCTAGCGCCTTGGCCAGACGTGACTGATTGACGTCGTGCTGGTACTGGCCGACGCCGATCGCTTTGGGTTCGATCTTCACCAGTTCGGCGAGCGGATCCTGCAGCCGGCGCGCGATCGACGCCGCGCCGCGCAGGCTGACGTCGAGGTCGGGGAATTCCCGGGCGGCGAGTTCCGACGCCGAATAGACCGACGCGCCGGCTTCCGACACCACGATCTTGTGCATGCCGAGCCCGGCGTTCTGCTTGATCAGTTCCTGCGCCAGCTTGTCGGTTTCGCGCGAGGCGGTACCGTTGCCAATGGCGATCAATTCGACTGCGTGCCTCTTCGCGAGTTGCGCCAATGTGTGCAGGGCGCCGTCCCAGTCGCGGCGCGGCTCGTGCGGATAGATGGTCGCCGTGTCGACCAGCTTGCCGGTGCGATCGACCACCGCCACTTTCACGCCGGTGCGCAGGCCGGGATCGAGCCCCATGGTGGCGCGCGCGCCGGCCGGTGCGGCGAGCAGCAGGTCGCGCAGGTTGGCGGCGAAGACGCGGATTGCTTCTTCCTCGGCACGTTCGCGCAATGCGCCCATCAGGTCCAGTTCGAGCGACAGCGAAAGCTTGATGCTCCATGCCCAGCGCACGCATTCCTGCAACCAGCGGTCGGCAGGGCGCTTCTGGTCGACGACGGCGAAGCGCGCGGCGATGCGCCGTTCGCAACTGTTGGGGGTGTTGGGCTGGGGCGGCGTTTCGGCAAGCTCCTCGTCGAGCTTGAGCGCGACGCGCAACACGCCTTCATTGCGGCCGCGCAGCAGGGCGAGCGCGCGATGCGAGGGAATGTCGCGGAGCGGCTCGTTGTAGTCGAAGTAGTCGCGGAACTTGGCGCCTTCGGTCTCCTTGCCTTCGACCACGCTCGATACGACGACGCCGTGCGCTTCGACATACTCGCGCAATTCCCCGACCAGTTGCGCATCCTCGGCGAACTGCTCGATCAGGATCTGCTTGGCGCCGTCGAGCGCGGCCTTGACGTCTGCGACACCTTTTTCGGCGTCGACGTAGGCCGCGGCTTCGGTGTTCGGGTCGCGCGTCGGATCTGCCAGTAGCAACTCGGCCAGCGGACCGAGGCCGGCTTCACGTGCGATCTGCGCCTTGGTGCGGCGCTTCGGTTTGTAGGGTAGGTAGAGGTCTTCGAGGCGCTGCTTGGTTTCGGCGTGTTCGACTTCGGCGCGCAGTGCGGGCGTCAGCTTGCCCTGTTCCTCGATCGAGGCGATCACGGCGGCGCGGCGCTCCTCGAGTTCGCGCAGGTAGGTCAGGCGTTCTTCCAGCGTGCGCAACTGAGTATCGTCGAGCGCGCCGGTGACCTCCTTGCGGTAGCGCGCAATGAAGGGCACGGTGGCGCCTTCGTCGAGCAGGGCAACTGCGGCGATGACCTGCTGGGCGCGTACGCCGATTTCCTCGGCAATGCGTTGTTCGATCGGAGGAAGACTCATCGGTTTCGTTCTGCGATGCGGAAAAGACCGCGCACTATGGCGAAACTCGCCGCGTGAGGCAAGTGTCGCCGTTCAGCGTCGCAGACAGGCCATGACGACGGCACGGGCTGGGGTACAATGCGCGCCCCTGCCGCCATCAGTCGTGTCACGATGCGCAACCGGAGCCCGTTCGATCCCGCATGAGAATCAAATGTCTGCCCATCCTGATTGCGCTGCTGTTCGCGGTGCCGCCCTGGATGCCGCCGGCTGCCGCGAAACCGGCTGCGAAGGCGAGTACCGCTCGGCATGGCAAGGGCAAACCGACTGCCGCGACCGGCGTGAAGAAGGCCGTGGCGACGCGTGGAAAGAAATCGAAATCGGGCAAGGGGCGCCGTGCGCCACCCGCGGCACCGACGGTGCAGGGCGACGGGGCGGCGACGCCGGTGCGTGCCGATCCGGTGGTGCCAAAGAGCGTGCCGACGCGTGCCTATGCAGCCGACCCCCAGTCGTTCTACCTGAACGGGCAGCGCATACGCGTGCGCGGTGCGCCATTCATCGCACCCGAGGGCTCTGAGCTGGGCAAGCAGCGCCTGCAAAAGGCGCTCGATGGCGGCGACATTTCGCTTGTCGATCGCCGCGAAGATGCGGATGGCACGATCGAGGCCGTTGTACGTGTCAATGGACGCGACGTCGCGGACCTGCTGTTGCTGGACGAGATCCGCAGCGGCAACCTGCCCTGACTGCCAGGCTGCAGGGCGCATGGATGCTTGATCCTGGGCTAGCCATGCCTGCAGTCGCCATCTGGCGCGGCGTTCCGGGATGGTAGCGCTATGAGCAAGTCGCGATGCGCCTCTCGGGCGGCCCGTCGACAGGCTTCGCGCGTCGGTCAGCTTTCTTCGTCGGGGAGCCCGTGCTTCATGCCGAGCGCCCTCCAGCCGGCGACACCGAGCTTTTCCATTGTTTCGATGTTGCGCTCGAAGATGGTTGCTGCTTCGGGGAACGCCTCGACCGCACGCTCGATGCCCGCCTCGCGCAGCAGGTGCAGGGTCGGATAGGGGGCGCGGTTGGTGAAGTTGCCCGGGTCGTCGCGACCGGTGGCCTCGAACTGGAAGCGAGGGTGAAAGCTCGCGACCTGGATGACGCCCTCGTACTCGTTGCCGCTCACGGCCGCTTCCGCGAGTTCGACGAAGTCGTTGAAGTCGAGAAAATCCGGCAGCAGTGTCGGATGTATGAGCAGCGTGGTGTCGATCTCGGCCGGGTCGGTCGCCGCGAGCAGCGCGAGTTCGCGGTCGAGCTCTTCGAGGAATGCGTCGATGTGCCGCGCCTGGCTGACGACGATGCGGACCTGCTTCTTCGCGACCACCGACTTTGCGAACGGGCAAAGATTGAGGCCGATCACGGCCTTCTCGATCCAGTGCTGCATCTCGGAACGGATCGCGTTTTCATCGACAGGATTCATGGATTCCGATTCACTTCTGCAGATGCCCGCATGGTCCGTCGCGTTCATGCGTGGCCGGCCTCGTTGAGCCGCAGTTCGCCCAGCGCGGGGTCGAGCTGGTAGTAGGCCGCTAGCTGGTCATAGACGGCGGGATACTCCTCCTTCAGCAACAGCGGCGTCTCGAAAAAGGCTTCGCTCATCACCGCAAAGAACTCTGCCGGATGTTCCGCCCCGTATGGGTCGAGCGCCACGTCTTCTCCTTCGTCGACGCGCAGGCAGAAGTCCGCGTACGCGTCGCTGAAATCGCGTGCCCATTTGCGCCGGTCGATCGCGGGCGGCAGCGCAGGCATGCCGTCGGGTTCGCCGCTGCGCATGTCGAGCTTGTGCGCGAACTCGTGGATGACGACGTTCACGCCGTCGCTCTGTTCGCTTTCATCGAACCAGGACAGCAGCACAGGGCCCCCCTGCCAGGCTTCGCCGAGCACCGGGTCGTCGTACTCATGAACCACGCCCGCGTCGTCGGTGACGTTGCGCGGAATCACGAAGTCTCCCGGGTAGACGACGATGCCAACCCAGTCATCATAGGCCTCGAGGCCTATCTTGAGGATCGGCAGGCAAGCCTGTAGCGCGATCGTCAGGCGGATTTCGTTGGTGACCTCGAGTCCGTGTGCGCCGGCGATCTCCTTGTCGGCGAGAAACTCGAGCGCAAGGGCGCGCAGGCGTGCGCGGTCGCCATCATCGACAAAGGCGAGAAACGGCAGGCGCTGCTCGACGGCAAGCCAGCAGGCGTCGTCCACCTCGTAGCTGGATGCAGTCTGCTGGCGCTGCCAGCGGCGGAAAGCCGAGAACATGCCGGGGAACCAACGGGCGAGTTGCGAATCTCCCGTATTCTACGTGGGATAATTGCGCCATGGTATCCGTGACTCATTCCATCGACGCGTCCGGCGTCGCTCAAGTACCGATCGACCAGTTGTGCGAAGGGTTGGACGAGTTGTCGAGCAGGCGCATCGAGCGCGCGCTCGAAATCATCGAACCAATCTATCGAGACAAGCATCTCGGCACTGGCGAGCCGGTCTGGCAGCATGTGCTGGGCATGGCGCTGATAACCGTGTCGCAGCGGCTCGACGTCGACACGCGACTGGCTGCCTTGCTGTTCGCGATACACGACCACCAGCCCCAGGCCGGCGATTTGATCGAGCGCGAGTTCGGCCACGAAGTGGCACGTCTCGTTACCGGGCTGCATCGGCTCAATGGCCTGCGGCTGATCACGCGTGCGACGGCGCTTTCCTCCGTGCCGGAAGTGCGCGCGCAGACCGAAGTGCTGCGCAAGATGCTGCTGGCAATGGTCGAAGACATCCGTGTGGTGCTGCTGCGACTGGCGAGCCGTACCCAGACACTGCGCTACTACACCGACCACCCTGACGAGCGCCGTGCGGAGATTGCACGCGAGGCGATGGACATCTACGCGCCGCTGGCAAACCGCCTTGGCGTCTGGCAGCTCAAATGGGAGCTGGAGGATCTGTCGTTCCGCTTCCTCGAGCCTGAGACGTACAAGCGCATTGCGAAGCAGCTCGACGAGAAGCGTGTCGAGCGTGAGCAGTTCATCGCGGATGCCATCGCACGGTTGCGCAAGGAATGCTCAGCGGCCGGCATCAAGGCCGAGATCTATGGGCGACCCAAGCACATCTACAGCATCTGGAACAAGATGCGCGCCAAGGATCTCGCGTTTTCCGAGGTCTATGATGTGCGTGCACTGCGGGTGATCGTCGAAGAGGTCCGCGAGTGCTACACCGTTCTCGGCCTGGTGCATCAGATGTGGACGCCGGTGCCCAAGGAATTCGACGACTACATCTCCAAGCCGAAGGGAAATTTCTACCGCTCGCTTCACACTGCGGTGATTGCCGAGGATGGACGTTCGCTCGAGGTGCAAATACGCACGCGCGACATGCACAACCATGCGGAGCTTGGCGTGGCAGCGCACTGGCGCTACAAGGAAGGCATGAGCGGTGGCGCGGCGCAGGATGCGTATGGCGACAAGCTGGCGCTGCTGCGCGATCTGCTCTCGTGGCGTGACGAGATCGCCGATTCGTCGGACTGGGTGGAGCAGTTCAAGCGCGCAGCGCTCGACGACACGATCTACATTGTCACGCCGCAGGGCAGGGTGATCGATCTGCCTCGCGGTTCGACGCCGATCGATTTCGCCTACCGTGTGCACACCGAACTCGGCCATCGCTGCCGCGGTGCGAAGGTCGATGGTGCGCTGGTGCCGCTCAACACCCAGTTGAAGTCCGGGCAGACGGTCGAAATCGTCTCGACGAAGCAGGGCGGGCCTTCGCGCGACTGGCTCAATGCACAGCTGGGCTACCTGCATTCCTCGCGTGCGCGTACCAAGGTCAAGCAGTGGTTCTCGGAGCAGGACGAGGCCCAGACGCTGGCCGACGGCCGCGCCTGGGTGGCGCGCGAGTTGCAGCGCGAAGGGGCGACGCAGGCAAACATCGACGAACTGGCCGGCAAGCTCGGCTTCGCCAATGCCGAAGCCATGTTTCTCGCCGCAGGGCGCAACGACCTCGGGCCGCGTGCGCTGCAGGTTGCCTTGCGTGGTCCGTCCGAACCGACGGCGGCGCCGGAGTTCGTGCCGCGCAAGAGCAAGGCGGGCGACGGCGACGACGGCGTACTGGTGGTCGGCGTCGGCAAACTGCTGACGCAGCTTGGGCGCTGCTGCAAGCCCGCGCCGCCGGACGCGATAATGGGTTACGTGACCCGTGGCAAGGGCGTGTCGATCCACCGTGCCGATTGCCCGAACTTCGCGAACATGGCGCGGGTGAATCCCGAGCGTGTCATTGCAGCAGACTGGGGCGAGTCGGCAGGCGAAAAGGGCGGTGCCGTATACCCGGTCGAGATCGCCGTCGAATGCGCTGATCGTACCGGACTGTTGCGGGATATCTCCGAGGTTCTTTCGCGCGAGAAGATCAACGTGATAGCCGTGAATACGCTGTCGAGGCAGGGGCGCGCGTTCATGAGCTTCACGGTGGAAGTGTCCGGCGTGCCCCAGATCCAGCGTGCACTGAAACTGATCGGCGACGTGCCGTCTGTCGTCTCGGCGCGTCGCGCCTGATGCTGCTGCCTGTCGAAGCGCTTTCCGGCTGATCTGGTCCGGAAATCGCGCATGAATCGCGCGTACGGGGCGCGGATCACGGGCTACAATCGCGCGACCGAGTCAACGCCCCGTGAACCATGTCCGACCTCATTCTCGTCCTGAACGCCGGCTCATCCAGCATCAAGTTCGCACTCTACGATGCGGACGACGAACCGCGGCTGCGGCTCAAGGGGCAGGTGGAGGGAATCGGCGTGGCGGCGCGGTTCGTGGCCCGGGATGCACATGGCAATTCGCTCGGTGAGCAGCGCTGGATGGACGGCATTCAGCCCGATCACGAACTGGCCACCGAGTTTCTGTTGCACTGGCTGCGTGCCGAGGTTTCCGACGGGCGTCTGATAGGCGTCGGCCACCGCGTCGTGCATGGCGGAACCCGGTTTTCAGTGCCGGCCCGTATCGATTCGGATGTTGCCGATTACCTTTCGCGTCTGGTGCCGCTCGCGCCGCTGCATCAGCCGCACAATCTCGCGCCGATCCGCCGCATTGCGCAGCAGGCCGGTGCACCGCCGCAGGTTGCCTGCTTCGACACTGCGTTTCACCGGACTCAGCCGGAGGTGGCCCAGGCATTGCCGCTGCCGCGCGAGATCACGGATCGCGGTGTCCGCCGCTACGGCTTCCACGGTTTGTCGTACGAGTACATCGCATCCCAGCTGCCGGCTATCGATGCGAGGGCAGCCAGGGGCCGCACGGTGGTTGCGCATCTGGGTAACGGCGCCAGCCTGTGCGGCATGGTGAATGGATGCAGCATGGCCAGCACCATGGGATTCACCGCGCTCGAGGGCCTTATGATGGGCACGCGGACGGGGTCGATCGACCCGGGCGTCATTCTCTATCTGTTCGACACGCTGCACATGAACGTGCATGACGTGACCGCGCTGCTCTACAAGCGATCCGGCCTGCTCGGCGTTTCCGGCATTTCGAGCGACATGCGCGTGCTCGGCGCAAGCGAGAACATCCACGCGCGCGAGGCGATCGACCTGTTCGTCTACCGAGTCGTACGCGAAATCGGATCGATGGCTGCGGCCATCGGCGGCATGGACGCGCTGGTGTTTACGGCCGGCATCGGCGAGAACGACGCGGGCTTGCGCGAAGCCGTGTGCCGGGGTTGCGCGTGGCTGGGCCTGGATCTGGACGAGCAGGCCAACGCAGCACACGACCAGAGGATCACGCTGGGGTCGAGTCGCGTTTCGGCCTGGGTGATTCCGACCGACGAAGAACTCATGGTGGCGCGCCATACGCGCTCACTGTTGCGTACCTGAATCGGGCAAGGCAGGAAAAGAAACGCCGACCCATGGTCGGCGTTTTTTGCTTCGCGCTTTGGGGCTCAGAGCATGAAGCCGAGGTCGCGTTTGGCGGCGTCGAAATTGCCGAGGTTCGGAAACACGTTCAGCAGGTCGGTGTCGCCGAGCCCGAACCAGCGGGCCATGGTTGCAGCATATTGATCGACGGAGATCTCGGGCAGCAGGACACGGCTGACCTCGTTCGGATTGTCGTAGCCGATCTTCTTGTCGCTGATGCCGATCTCGGGAAAATTACCGTAGATGTCGCCACCCTTGACCGCGCCGCCGACCACGAAGTGGTGCGAGCCCCAGCCGTGGTCGGTGCCGTCGCCGTTGCTGTTGATGGTGCGGCCGAAATCGGATGCAGTAAAAGTCGTTACGTTGGCGCTGAGATCCCCGACCGTCGGCAGCGTGCGCAGCGTCTGGTCGAAATAGTTCAGCGCGTGCGACACGCGGGCAAGCAGGTTCGCCTGGTTGTCGTTCTGGGTGCTGTGGGTATCCCATCCGCCGATGCTGACGAAGAACACCTGGCGTTTGACGCCCAGCGTCGCTTGCGCGGCAATGATGCGCGCCACCAGTTGAAGTTGTTCGGCGAGCCGGTTGGTCGACATGACGCCGGTGACCGGATGGGCGTACTGAATTGCAGTTGTACCGCCAACCGCGGTTTTTTCCGGCAGTGCAGCACGCAAGTCGCGTTCGGTGTTGATCGAGCGCGAGAAGACCGCGGCCGTGTCCTGCTCCAGCAGGTGGGTGCGGGTCGCCGTCGTCACCTGCTCGATTACCTGCGTTGCGGTCGGCGCGCCGAACATCCAGTCCCAGCCGATGCGAATCGCGCCGTCCGTGCCGATCTGATACGGAATCATGTCGTTACCGGCGAGGAAGACCGTCGATTGCGACGTCGAGATGCACGTAAGGATGCGGCGAGAGCCGTTGAGGCCGGCCAGGATGTCCCCCATGCGGCCGCCCCAGCCGAACTTCGATCCTTCCGGCGCAAATGACTGCCAGATCGACTGCTGGTCGTTGTGCGATTGCAGCCGTGGCGGGAGCGGCACGGAATCGTTGTAGTACTGCGACTTCGTGGTCGGCACGATGAGGGGGCCGACGTTTGCGACGATCGCAGCGCGCTTGGCGTCGAACATTGCCTTCATGTGGGTCATCGCGGGGTGGATCGCAAATGTGCGTGTGCCCTGGGCCGTGGTCGGCACGACCGGCAGCACGCCGCCGAGCTTCTGGTTGGTGCCGGGCGCTGTCGGTACCTTGGCTGTCCCGGGAGGCATGAGACCGATCGTCGTGGCGGTCTGCTTGCGCAAGGCCGAGTAGCGGGTCCAAGACGGTGTGTCGGTCGCCAGCACGGTATTGACCGAGTCGTTTCCCCCGTTGAGGAACACGCACACGATCGCCTTGTAGTCCGACGCCGTCTGGGCGGCGGCCGATCCGATGCAACCAAGGTTGATTGCAAGCGGGGCGCCGGCGCCCATCGCGGAAAGCGCACTGGCACGGCGCAGGAACTCACGGCGGTTCAGGTCGATGTTTCTCATGTTGGGCTCGTCACTTCTGCACGATGAATTCGGAGGAGGTCAGGGCCAGCAGCAGCGCGAAGCGGACCCTGTTGAGTTTCGCCTCGTCGACCGCGGCCTTGTTGGTCGCTGTCGCGTCAGGGACCGTGATCGTCAGGACACCATTTGCGATCGCGGCCTTGAGCGTATCCGACATCTGGCCATTGAGCAGCTTGGCATTGATCCGCTCGGCCAGTTCGCTCGGGGTGGTGGCGAGCGCCATCAAAGGCGCGTAGTCAGGTTTGATGTCGCCCTTGCTCGTGCCCCACAGTGGCAGGCCGTTGCTCAGCGCGTAAGCGACGAAATTGGCATAGCCTGCCATCGACACCTCGTTCGCAATCTGGAGTTCCGGTACCACCATGCCGGCATCACCGGAAGCGCTGTTCGGCGGCAGGTAGCCAGGCCGGTAGAAATTGAACACCGACGGCGAGTACATCGGGCTTTGCGCGAGGCTGTAGGACGGATCGTCGGTTCGTCCGACGGGGAAGCGGCCGGTCGTGGACTTGGCGTTGAGCGCGCGCATGAAGGCACTGATTCGCAGTATCGGCTCACGCAGCTTGCCGTAGCTGGCGGTGATGGTCGAATTCCTCGCCTCAGGATCGAGCAGGATCGCGCGGATCACCGCTTTCATGTCGCCGCGAACGCCGGCGCCGTTGTTGTTGAAAGCTGAGGCAACGCGTTCGACATAGGCGGGGCTGGGGTTGCTCGTCACCAGTCGCTGGATCAATTGCTTGCCGATGAACGGTCCGACGTTCGGGTGGTAATAGAGAGTGTCGAGTGCCACGCGCAGGCTGGTCAGCGGGTCCGGCTCAACCTGTGCCGGGATCATGACACCGAGAAACGCCTTTTCCGACGTCGAATGGTACTGCGGGTAGGCGACCATCGGCCGATAGTTGCGCGCCGCGTTGGACTTCCATCCATACCAGTATTCGTCGTTCAAGGTCGTGGAATACCAGCCGAAGCCGGTGAAGACCTTCGCCAAGCCGGCAACGTCGGCAGGCGTGTAGGTGGGGATCGGCAGGCCACCCTCCAGCTTTGGCGTGCCGTCCAGATTGAGCTGGACCAGGCCGATCGAGAACAGCTGCATGACTTCGCGAGCGAAGTTCTCGTCGGGGAGCCGGCCGGACTCCGGGTCTTCCTTCTCGTTACCGAGGTGGGAGAGGTAGCGGCCCATCATGGGCTGGAGTGCGACTGCCTCGAGCAGCGTGCGATAGTTGCCGAATGCGCCATCGCCCAGCATGTCGAGATAGGCTGCGACGCCGCGTGTTCGATCATCGTAGTAGTCGATGGAACCATCTGCCATCGAAATGACGAATATCTCGGACAGAGCGAAAGCGACACGCTGACGCAACGGGTCGCCGCCGGTCAGCGCCTGCTTCCAGAAGCTGCCGGTGACCTGGTCGCCATTCGCCGTCTGGTCACCACCGGATGCTGCTTTGAGGCGTGCGTTCTCGCTGTCCCAGAACGTGCCGTGGTAGGACCTGGGCTTGGTGAATTGCTCCTCGATCCAAGCCCGGTAACCGATCTGCGAAACACGGGTCGTATCCCCATCGGTCGGGCCGAATGTCGCCTGCGTCAGGAAGCGCGTCGAGTCGGTACTGGCGCCCGGAAATTCGTTGAGGTTCTTGCTCGGCAGAGTTACGCCCGCCATGCTCGCCGACGAGATTCCGTACATCTGCACCCAGGACGCGTTGTTGGTCATCTTCCAGATGCCGTATTGGGATCCGAAATCAAAGATGACGTCGTCCTGGAGATTGGCGTCGGTGTCGATCGACAGCAAGCCCTTGGCGGACAGTCCGTGCAGCTGGACCCACTCCGAGGGCTTCAGATACTTCGAATACTTCCAGATACCGTATTGCGTATCGAAGTCGACCAGGAGCGTATCGAGGTAGCCGCTGCGGGTCAGGTCGCTTGCGATCGCGGACTTTGCGCTGACGCCGTGCAGCGGTGCCCAGGTGGTGTTGTTGTAGCGAATCCAGATTCCGTATGCCGGCCCGAAATCGATGACGAGATCGTCCTGCTTGTTGCGATCGAGGTCGGCGCGCAATATCCAGCGGGCGGAAACCGAGTGCAGGCCGACCCAGGTGTTGTTGTTCTGATAGACCCAGATTCCCATCTGGTCGCCGAAGTCGATCACTGCATCGGGGCGGCCGTTGTGGTCCATGTCCGCGACTACGGCGGATTTCGCGGTGTTTGCGTGCAACTGGACCCAAGTCGTCGAGTCCTTCAGCATGAATATTCCGTAAGGATCGCCGAAATCGACGATCAGGTCGTCGCGTCCGCTACCGTCGAAGTCCGCAGCGATGATCCACTTGGCCGTTAGATTGTGGATCTGCTGCCAGTTGCCGTTGTCCAGCAATGCGTAGATGCCCAGCGAACTGCCGAAGTCGATTACCGTGTCGGCGAGGTTGTTGCGATTCACGTCTGCACGAACGGCCGACTTGATGGATTGCTTGTGAAGGTAGTTCCAGGCATTGCGCGAACTGGAGAATGCCCAGAGTCCGTGCGAGGTGCCGAGATCCAGCAGTACGTCGCGTCCTTTTGCCGTCACCGAGCCGGACGGCGAGCTGGTCTGCGCCGCGGAGGCGTCAGGCAGCGAGGGAATCGACGAGGACAGGGCTACAACGAGGGAAAATCCAATTATTCGCAGGCACGAGCGGAGCATGTTGCAACCTTCGGTCGTCAGATGTCGGGGGAGGCATTGCCGCGCACGTCGATTGCAACGGGGCGCGATACGCATCAAGCAACAAATGCGCCAATAGCATGCGATGCTGTCATATCGGGGTAACTGTGACGGTAGGGTGCGTTACCCGATATCCTCGGTGTCGTGATTCGGCGACGTGACGGTCTGTTCCACAGTGTGCGCGGTAGCATGGTGCTGTGACGAATTTTGTCATCGGGAGCATATTCGGATAGGCTCATGAAGCAGCGGATTCGAACGGGTGGCGGTCTGCGTGGCGGGTCAGGATGGACAATTCTCGGGGGGAAAATTGAAAGGGATACTGGAGGATCTTGGCAAACGCTATCGCGTATCAGACGGGCGCCGGTTTCGTCTGAACCAGTTTGCACCTGACGATACCGGCCCCTTTGGCCGCGACGACGAGGAAGCGGCTGGATCGATGCTCGGTGCGTGTGTCGAACAGATGGCGGAACTCCAGGACAAGCTGTATGCGCAGGACCGCTGGGCGCTTCTGCTGATCTTTCAGGCGATGGATGCGGCCGGCAAGGATTCGACGATCAAACAAGTGATGTCGGGCATCAATCCGCAGGGTTGTCAGGTGTTCAGCTTCAAGGCACCGTCGGAGGGTGAGCTTGACCACGACTACCTTTGGAGGGTGATGTGTTGTCTGCCGGAGAGGGGGCGCATCGGTATATTCAATCGCTCGTATTACGAGGAGACGCTTGTTGTTCAGGTGCATCCCGAAATACTCGAACGCCAGCACCTGCCGCCGGAACTGGTGACGCGGAATATCTGGAAGGAGCGATACGAGGACATCGGCGCGTACGAACGCTACCTTTCACGTAACGGCATCCGGATTCTCAAGTTCTTCCTCAACGTGTCCAAGGGCGAGCAGAAGCGCCGCTTTAGCCAACGTCTGGATCAGCCTTCGAAGAATTGGAAATTTTCGGCGGCGGATCTGCGCGAGAGGGAGCGTTGGGAGGAATACATGGCTGCCTACGAGTCTACGATCCGGCATACCGCATCGCCGCATGCGCCGTGGTTCGTCGTGCCTGCGGACAACAAGTGGTTCACCCGTCTGGTTGTCGCATCCGTCGTGGTGGAAACCATGAAGAGCATGGATCTGCGTTACCCCCGTCTGACACCTGCCCAGCGCGACGAGCTGGAACGGGCGCGTGGCGAACTGGCTCGGGCTGGCAAGTCCGGCGCAAAGCGCAAGCGCTGAGACGGACGTCCGACAAGGAGCGCGCCGGTCAACCGGCCGCGAGGTGGCGGGCGGCTTCCGCAGACCCGAAGTATTGCCGCAAGGACCCTGCGGGTACGGGGGCGCCAAGATAGAAGCCCTGCGCGTGTGTGCAGCCATCGCGGCGCAGGGCGTCCAACTGCTCTCTGCTCTCCACCCCTTCCGCGACGGTGGAGATACCCAGTGTCGATGCCAGTGTCACCACCGATCGAACGATCGCTTCGGCCTCCTGCGATTCGAGCATCTCATGTACGAATGAGCGATCGACCTTGAGGGTATCGAATGGGAGCCGCCGAAGGTATGCGAGGGAGGCGTAACCGGTACCGAAGTCGTCGAGAGCGAGCTTGACGCCGGTAGCATGCAAGGCCTGCAGCTGGTCGAGCGTGGCTGCGCTTTCGTTCAGAAACGCGGTTTCGGTGATCTCCAGTTCCAGCCTGTCACTGGCCAATCCATGCGTGCGCAGCATTTCCCCGATCTGGGAGCAAAGGTCCTGTCCAACGATCTGCACCGGTGAAATATTCACGGCGATTCCGAGATGAGCAGGCCAGGTGGCGGCCTCCGCGCAGGCGCGATCGAGCAACCAGCGTCCGAGCCTGACGATCAGTCCGGACGATTCGGCGATGGGAATGAATTCGCCGGGCTCCATCCAGCCATGGACGTGATGGTTCCAGCGGATCAGTGCTTCGAAACGCGTGATTTCGCCTGTCTCGATCGACACTTGCGGTTGATACCAGAGGGTCAGATCCCCGCGCTCCATCGCGTTGCGCAGTTCGCGTTCGATGAGCTGGCGCCTCTGCATCGTGCTCGCCATGCCGGGCTCGAAGAACCGGAACCGACCGCGGCCCTCCGCCTTTGCGGCGTAGAGGGCGAAGTCGGCATCGCGCAGCAGCGAAGAAGGGGCCGTCTCTCTGTCGGACAGCATCGCGATCCCGAGGCTCGCGCCGATCGTCATCTTGGCCCCGTCGAGTTCGCATGGTTGCTCCAGGTCGTCCAGAAGACGCCTGGCGAACCGCGCCACTTCGGCCGGACCGTCGGCGTCCGCCAAAAGCAGACCGAACTCGTCTCCGCCGAGCCGGGCGACCAGATCGGTTTGGCGGGTGGCAGTCAGCAGACGCTGCGCGACGATCTGTAGCAACTGATCGCCGGCGTGATGCCCCAAAGCGTCGTTTACGTCCTTGAACTTGTCCAGATCCAGGCAGGCCACGGCGAGGTGCGACTGCTCTGCGGGCGAATCCAGCATCGTCCGCAGGCGTGCGAGGAACTGGTAGCGGTTTGCCAGCCCGGTGAGATTGTCGTGATGTGCCAGATGCGCGATCTTTTCGTGTGCCCGCCGCGCATGGGTGACGTCGGTCGCGACGCCGCGCCAGCCAGAAGGCATTTTTTCGGGCGTGGTAACCGGCTTTGCGGTCAGCGACCACCATTTCGTCTCATTGCGGACGCGCAACGGGATGACGAAATCGCGAAACGGCTCACCCGAGGAAAGCAGATCCCGCAATTCCGAAATGTTCCCGGCGTGTTCGTCGGCAAGATCGGGAATGTTGCGCTTGAGGTGGTCGAACAGATAGGCGTTGGCAAGTTCGTCGATCGACGTGTCGAGCATCTCGGCCAGACGCGGCGATGCATGGCGCAACCTCCCGTGCTCGTCGATCTCCCACAGAACGTCGCTCATGCTCTCCTCGAAGTCGCGCAGGAGCAAGCTGATCACCTGCGCCTGTCGCTCGGCGCGTGCTTCCGCCATGAGGCGCGCACCGAACGCATGTGCCGTCTCGATTACGCTGGCGATGACGATGAAACCATAGATGCAGAGCAATCCGGCAAGCGTTGCAAACACGGAGTCGGGAACCCGAAACATTGCGAGAGCGGAGCCGATCGAGAGGATGAGTACGTAAAGGCTCGCCGCGAACGGAACCGTCGTCAGTGCAAATCCACCTGCGCAGATCATGCCGGCGCAGATGCATGCAAGCACGATCTGGCGATGCGGGTCTGCTCCGTCGAAGAGTACTATGGGAACCGCTGCCCAAAGAAAGGCGAGCGCCGACGCATGAATGGCGGCGCGCCGCAGTGCGCGCGGAGAGGCCGTTTGCCGCAACGCGCCGCGGCGCATGGCAAACCACGAGCGACCGCCGGCCAGCGCGGCAATGAACACGGCGCTCACCCAGAAAATCAGAAACGCGTGGGACGCCACGGGCCAGAACGCCTTGGCAACCAGCAGGGCGTTCACGACGTTGGCCAGCATGGTCAGCGGTGTGAGCCGGAGTACTGCCTGGATCTGCTTAGCCCGGAACGCCGGAGCCTGGGGTTCGTCGTCAGGATAGATCGTGAACAGGCGCTGCATCGCCTGCCTGACCGGCAGGTGAAGAACCGCGGAGAAATCGAGAAAGAATCGATCCATGCCGTATGGCTGCCCCGGCTGGTTGGAAGCGGCCCGAAACGCTGCCGAAGAGTTGGCCGACGAGAATTCGCCACGTCCGCGCAGTCCTGCCACGCGAGACACTGTCGCCCGTCTCTCATGCCGCCGGGAGGGGGGCGGAAAGCATCGATGATACAGCCGACCTGGCTCCGAATGAAGGGACCGGCGATGGAGAGTCGTCTGCGGTTCTTTCAAGATAACGGGTCGCGCCCCGGCGTGGTAGTGGTGCCCGGCTGCCGCAGCCGGTTCGCCGGTGCGGGATGGCGATCGCCAGATCCGAATCACCCTACGCGACCCAGGATTTCACCCGGGACCGCACCGTCATGTTTCGGTCGCCGACCGGGTCAGGCGGACGCCCCCAGGTCGAGCAGCAGGCTCTCCTGCGCCACCGACCGGGTACGCCGGTTGGGCGGCCTGCTGTAGTTGCCGTTGGCATCCATCGTCCAGGCCTGTGCGTTGTCATGAAGGTACGGACGCAGTCCTTCCTTCATCACCCGGCGCTTGAGCCTGTCGTCGAGCACCGGGAAGCAGACCTCGATGCGACGGAACACGTTTCGTTCCATCCAGTCGGCGCTGGACAGATACGTCCTTTCCGCGCCGTCCGCATAGAAATAAAAGATGCGTGAATGCTCGAGGAATCGGCCGACCACTGAACGGACGCGGATGTTGTCGGACAATCCCGGGACGCCGGGCCGCAGGGCACAAACGCCGCGCACGATGAGGTCGATCTCGACCCCGGCTTCGCTTGCTTCGTAGAGCGCGGAAACGATCTGCGGCTCGAGCAACGAGTTCATCTTTGCGATGATGCGTCCCTTGCGTCCCGTCCGCGCAGCGTCGGCCTCGGCCTGGATCGCTGCAATCAGCTTCGAATGAAGGGTGAAGGGCGCCTGCCAGATATGCTTGAGCTCGCCGGCACGGCCCAGTCCGGTGAGCTGCTTGAACACCTCGTGCACATCGGCGCCGATCTCGTCGTTTGCCGTGAGCAGGCCGAAATCGGTGTACATGCCCGACGTGCGAGGATGGTAGTTGCCGGTGCCGAGATGGACGTAGCGCCGAAACTGTGTCGGCCTGCCTTCCCCCGATGCCTCGCGGCGCAGGATCAGAAGCATCTTTGCATGCGTCTTGTAGCCGAAGACGCCATACACGACGTGTGCGCCAGCCTCTTCGAGGCGTGCGGCGATCGACAGATTCGCCTCTTCGTCGAAACGCGCCATCAACTCGACGACTACGGTGACCTCCTTGCCCTTGCGCGCCGCGCGCAACAGCGCTTCCATGAGCACGGATTCGCTTCCCGTTCGATAGACGGTCATCTTGATCGCCACGACCTGGGGGTCGTCGGCGGCGTAGTTGAGCAGATCGATGACGGGCGCAAAACTCTGGAACGGGTGGTGCAGCAGTACGTCCTGCTGGCGCATGACCTGGAAGATGTCGTGACGGCGTTCAAGCGACTTCGGCCGGCCGGGGCGGAACGCCGGGTATTTCAGGTCCGGGCGATCTACCCAATCGGGCACGCGCATCAGGCGAACGAGGTTGACCAGGCCATGGACTCGGAATAGATCGGCGCGCGCAAGGCCGAACTGCTGCAGCAGGAACTCCGCCATGACTTCAGAGCAGTTATCCGCGACCTCGAGGCGTACGGCGTCGCCAAAGTGGCGCTGCGGCAGTTCTCCCTGCAGGGCCGCGTGAAGATTCTTCGTCTCTTCCTCGTCGACGAACAGGTCCGAGTTGCGCGTAACCCGGAATTGATAGCAGCCGAGCACGTTCATGCCCTCGAACAGGTCGCCCACGTGGGCGTGCAGCATCGAGGAGAGGAATACGAAGCAATGGTCGAGGCCCGAAATGTCCTTGGGCAACTGGATTACGCGTGGCAAGGCGCGCGGGGCCTGCACGATCGCCGCGCCGGAGTTGCGCCCGAAGGCATCCAGTCCGTCCAGTTCTACCGCGAAGTTGAGGCTCTTGTTCAGTACGCGCGGAAACGGGTGTGCGGGATCGAGTCCGATCGGCGTAAGCAGGGGCATCACTTCTCGCTGGAAGTATTCCTTCACCCAGGCTTGCTGTGGCTCGGTCCATCTGCTGCGACGCAGGATGACTATGCCTTCCTTTTCCAGGGCAGGGAGAATCGTGTCGTTGAGCAATGCGTACTGCTCGGCGACCATTTCGTGGGCTTCCTCGGCCACACGCTGGTAAATCTCGCCCGGGGGCAACCCGTCCGCACCGGCCGCGGTCGAACCCAGCTTGATCTGCTCTTTCAAGCCCGCCACGCGAATCTCGAAGAACTCGTCGAGGTTCGATGACACGATGCAGAGAAAGCGCAGCCGTTCGAGCAAGGGCACGCGCTCGTCTGCGGCCTGTGCGAGTACGCGGCGCTGGAACTTGAGCAACGATATCTCGCGATTGATGAAGTGCTCGGCAGGGAAACGGGCCTGGTTGGGTTCTCGAATCATGCGGGCGGATG
Organism: Rhodocyclaceae bacterium; assembly: GCA_016791115.1. Taxonomy (GTDB): domain Bacteria; phylum Pseudomonadota; class Gammaproteobacteria; order Burkholderiales; family Rhodocyclaceae; genus Methylophosphatis. Next base: position 151,612 of record JAEUNL010000064.1, on the reverse strand, counting down.
TCGTGGCTGCGACGACGGGTCGAATGAGGACAGTCCCTAGTATGTGACAAGAATACTTCAGGCAGATTACAGCGCGGGCGCTGCTCCCCGGGGGCAAGGCCGGCAAGGTACGGGTGATAAGATTCAAGGCTTGGATCCGCCGGGAAACCGGCTCCGGCCGGGTTGCTGCTCGTTACATAACAAGTTCGAGAAATCAATGGGTTGTATGGATGGGATATGAACTGATTGCGGCTGTCGACCTGGGGTCGAACAGCTTTCGCCTGCAGGTTGGTCGGGTCGTGGACGATCAGATCTATCCCCTCGACGGCCTCAAGGAACCGGTTCGTCTGGCGGCGGGATTGACCTCGCAGAAGACGCTGGATGGCGCGTCGCAGCTTCGCGCACTCGAAGCGCTGCGCAAGTTCAACGAGCGGTTGCGCGGCTTCGCGCCGGGCGCGGTGCGCGCGGTCGCCACCAATACGCTGCGCGTGGCAAAGAATGCCCCGCAGTTTCTCGTCCAGGCGGAAGCGGCATTGGGTTTTCCGATCGAGGTCGTCGCCGGCCGCGAAGAGGCGCGGCTGATTTACGTCGGTGTGGCGCACACGCTGCCCGACCCCGAGCGGCAGCAGTTGGTCGTCGATATCGGCGGGGGCTCGACCGAGTTCATCATCGGTCGCAGCTTCGAACCCGTCGAACTCGAATCGCTCTACATGGGCTGCGTCGGCTTCACGATGCGCTATTTTCCCGACGGGCGCGTCGACAAGCGCGGACTGAAGGAGGCCGAACTCGCCGCGCGCACCGAAATGCAGACCATCGTGCACACTTTCCGCGAAGTGGGATGGGAGGCTGCCGTCGGTTCCTCGGGAACGGCCAAGGCCCTGGCCGATCTGCTGGAACTCAATGGATTGTCCGACGGCGACATCACGCGCGACGGACTTGAAGCCTTGCGCAGCCACATGCTTCGTGCGGGCAACGTGAATCGCCTGCCGATGGAGGGAATGCGCGCGGACCGGTTGCCGGTGCTGCCGGGCGGGTTCGCGATCATGTCTGCGGTATTCAAGGAGTTCGGACTCGAGCGCATGGCGTTCTCGGAAGGGGCGCTGCGTCTCGGGGTGCTGTATGACCTGCTCGGGCGCTATCACCACCATGATCTTCGCGATGCCACCGTGGTGCAGTTTGTTCGGCGCTATCAGGTCGAATCGGGGCAGGCGCAGCGCGTCGCGGAATCGGCACGCGCGCTGCTTGCGCAGTTCGGCGAGTCAGGGCACGAGCACGACGATACCGATGCCCGAATGCTGGAATGGGCGGCACATCTGCACGAGATCGGCATTTCGGTCGCGCATTCGAGCTACCACAAGCATAGCGCCTACATCCTTGCCAATGCCGACATGCCCGGTTTCTCGCGCATGGACCAGGGCCGCCTCGCGCGCATCGTTCTGGCCCACCGTGGCAAGCTCGAGCGCGTGCAGGCGATTGATCCGCGCAGTGCCGACTGGGTGCTGATCTTCTGCTTGCGTCTGGCCGTGCTGTTGCACCGGGCGCGCGACGACGCGCCGCCGCCGCCATTGCGCGTCCGTGGCGACAGCACGGGGTTCGCCGTGGACGTGCCAGCTGATTGGCTCGACGCTTCGCCGTTGACCGCGGCAATGCTCGAGGACGAAGAACGTCAATGGTCCGGCATCGGCAAGCACCTGAAAGTGCGCGCGGTCCGCGAGGACGGCACGAAGCGCGCAGTCCGCTAGATCCCGATGCAGCAACCGGCCATTTCGCGTTCGACCGACGGCCCGACGACGCGAATCGTCGTCAGTGGAACCTGGACGCTGTCCGGGATCGGTAACGAAATCGATTCGCTCGAAGTCGAGTTGCGCAGTCTGAGCGCGACGGACGGTGTGGCGTGGGATCTTTCGGGCATCGAACGACTGGATTCAGTCGGTGCTGCCGTGCTGCTGCGCGGCTGGCATGGCGAGTATCCGGCCGTACTGCTGTGTCCGGACGGCAAGCGCGCAATCATCGATCGCCTGCGCGCAGTCCGCACGCATGTGGCGGAGCGTCCGCGTCGCGACTGGCTGGCATGGGTGCTCGCACTCGGCGCCGGTGCGCAGCGCTTTCGCGACCATGCCATCGAGATCGTCGCCCTGCTCGGGCGTCTGGTTCTCGATTGCGCCCACATCCTGCGTCACCCCGCCGACATGCCGTGGAAGGAGGTATCCGCGAATCTCTACAAGGCGGGCGCACGCGCACTCCCGGTTACGTCGCTGGTCGGCTTCCTGATCGGCGTTGTGTTGTCCTACCTGTCAGCACTGCAACTCAACCGCTTCGGCGCCGACGTGTATATCGTCAACCTGCTCGGCATCGGCATCATCCGGGAGCTTGGCCCCGTGCTGGTGGCCGTGCTGGTGGCGGGGCGATCGGGTTCGGCGATGACGGCGCAACTCGGCGTCATGCGCGTCACCGAGGAAATCGACGCGCTGTCCATCATGGGCGTGTCGCGCACGCTGCGCCTGGTCCTGCCGAAAGTTCTGGCACTTTCAATTGCGATGCCGCTGATCACGGCGTGGACGTCGGGCGTTGCGTTGATCGGCGGGATGGTGGCGGCGCAGATCCAGCTCGGCTTGTCCTACGGATTCTTCATCGAGACGCTGCCCAAGGCTGTGCCGGTCGCGAACGTCTGGATCGGACTCGCCAAGGGACTGAGCTTCGGCTTTCTGATCGCGTTGCTCGCCTGCCATTTCGGTTTGCGCGTCAAGCCGAACACCGAGAGCCTGGCATCGAATACGACGCGTTCGGTGGTCACTGCGATCACCATGGTGATCCTCGCGGACGCGGTGTTCGCGATCGCCACCCGCCGCATCGGCATCACAGGATGAAGGCCGCAGCGATTGTCGAAGCAATAGGCGTCGGCACCCGGTTCGGTCGATCGAACTGGGTGCATCGCGGACTGGATCTGACGGTCGGACGCGGCGATGTGCTTGCGATGGTCGGTGGCTCGGGGTCGGGCAAGACCACCTTGCTGCGCCATATCAACGGGCTGACCCGGCCGACCGAGGGCCATATCGCCGTATTTGGCAGCGCGCTCTTTTCGGGCGACCGGATTGCGGATCGCAGCCTGCGCCGCCGATTCGGCATGCTGTTTCAGCAGGGTGCGCTGTTCTCGGCGTTGACGGTCTATCAGAACATCGCCTTTCCGCTGCGCGAGTTGCGCCTGCTCGACGAGGCGATGATTCGCGACCTCGTGCTTCTGAAGCTCGCGCAGGTCGAGCTTCGGCCTTCCGATGCGCGCTTGATGCCGTCGGAGCTCTCTGGCGGCATGGTCAAGCGGGTCGCGCTCGCGCGGGCGCTTGCGCTCGAGCCGGAACTGCTGCTGCTCGACGAGCCGACGGCAGGTCTCGATCCCGATCGCTCCGAATCCTTCGTGCGCCTGATTCGGCAATTGCGTGCCGAACTTGGCCTGACGGTGGTTCTCGTGACGCACGATCTCGATACGCTGGCGGCATTGGCCACGCGCGTTGCCGTGCTGGCCGAGCGGCGTATACTTGCTGTCGGCCCCCTCGAACAGGTCATGCAGAACGACCATCCATTCATACGCGGCTTTTTCGGATCGGAGCGCAGCCGGATTGCGATAGAGCGGGGCCGGGCACTCGGATGACAAACCTCATCGTGAAGGTAGCAGCACTTGGAAGATAGGGCTCACGCGATTGCAGCGGGCCTGTTCACGCTCCTGCTCACAGGCTGTGCGCTGGCGGCGGTATGGTGGTTTTCGGGCAAGCGCGGTGACACGCGGGAGCTCCAGCTCGTGTCGGAACGCACGGTCAGCGGTCTCGCATCGCAGGCGCAGGTGCGGTTTCGCGGCATTCGCTCCGGCAAGGTCGATCGCATCACCATCGACTCGAAGGATCCGCGCCTCATCCTGGTTAACGTCATCGTCGAAGAGTGGCTGCCGATCACCACGGCCACTACCGCAGAAATCAAGATGCAGGGTGTGACCGGCCTTGCCTTCGTCGAGCTTTCCGACAACGGCCGTGATGGCCAGCCCCTCCCAGAGCGCGAGGGCGAAGTGCCGCGCATTCCGTTGCGCCCATCGACCTTCGATACCGCCGGCGACCAGCTTGCCGCTACGCTCGAGCAAGTCAAGGAACTCGCCAAGCGCGCCAATGCCGTGCTCAGCCCGGACAACATCGAAAGCCTCGGCAACACGCTGTCCAATCTGGAAACGGCCTCGGCCGAGGCAGGCAAGGCCCTCAGGCAGATGCCCGAGACGATCGCGGCGGTTAGACGCTTCGCGAGTCCGGAGAATGCCGAGCGCGTGGCGCGGCTGGTCGCGCATCTGGAGAGTGCGGGCCGGGAAAGCGGGCCGCTTCTCAAGGAAACCCGCGATCTGGTCGCGAGCATGCAGGCCGTCAGCCGAAGGCTCGACGAACTCGGTGCAGAAGTTGGCGACAAGATGTCCGGCGAAGCGCTGCCGGGGCTCAACCTGCTGCTGCACGATCTGTCTGCCAACTCGCGCCAGCTTTCGCGCCTGCTCGTCCAACTCGAACAGTCGCCGCAGGAACTGCTGGTGCGCCGACCGGCGGCCTCGCCCGGGCCTGGTGAAACCGGGTTCGTTCCCGTTCCTTAGGAGTCGGTACAGGTGTCGCGACGGAGCGTTTTGCACTCATTAGAGCCGCTGGCCCGGGCGGCGCTGTTGCTGGTGATCGCCTGCTGCTGCCTGCTGGCAGCATGTGTCAGCGTCGACCTGGCGGGCAAATCGGCGAAAGCGCCGATCGCCCACTACGATCTCGGCGGTGCCGCGGCGGTGGCCGGCGCGGGCGGCGGGATCGGACTGCGCAGCGTCGACGTCGTGGCCCCGTCCTGGCTGGATACGCCCGCCATGCAATATCGGCTGGCTTACGCCGAAGCGTCGCGCCGTTCCAGTTTTACCGAGAGCCGCTGGGTTGCGCCGCCGCCCGAGCTGATCCAGCAGGTCCTGCGGCGTTCGCTGTCGGTGGGCGATGCCGGCGCGGTTGCCGGCAACTGCCGGCTGGTCGTCGACGTCGACGAATTCATCCAGCGCTTCGATTCGCCGCAATCGAGCACCGCCGTGCTGGAGCTGCGCGTGGCCTTGATCGGCGCGCGCGCAGAGGCGCCACTGGCGCGCCGGAGTTTCAGCATTGCACGCCCTGCAACGGGTGCCGACGCACGTGGCGGGGTCGCGGCATTGGGTAGCGCAACGGCGGAGGCGGCGTTGGCCATATCCCGCTGGCTGGGCGGGCTGGACGCCGCAGGGGAAGGGCAACAGATCGCGCGCCGTTGCCGGGCCGCACAGTCCTGACGGGCGGTGCGGCGCCGGCAGGCGTCTGGGATACACAGCAGGAAAATGGAGGGAGCAATGGAACACAATCCGTATTCACTGGGCCTCGACAAGAACGCGGCCAACTACGCGGTGTTGACGCCGCTCTCCTTCCTCGAGCGTTCGGCCTACGTGCATCCGGATCGCCTTTCCGTGATCCACGGTGCGCGCAGCTACACCTGGGCGCAGACCTATGCGCGTGCGCGGCAGCTCGCTTCGGCGCTGGCCCAACGCGGCATCGGCACTGGAGATACGGTCGCGGTCGTGCTCAACAACACGCCAGAGATGTACGAAGCGCATTTCGGCGTGCCGATGTGCGGTGCGGTGCTCAATACGCTGAATACGCGGCTTGACGCCGAGGCGATTGCCTTCATGCTCGAACACGGTGAAGCCAAGGTGCTGATAGCGGACCGTGAGTATTCGCCGGCGCTGCAGAAGGCTCTCGCGATCCTCGGGCGCCCGATCATGGTCGTCGGCGTCGACGATCCCGAGTACACCGGACCCGGTGAGCGGATGGGCAGCATCGATTACGAGGCTTTCATCGCACCCGGCGATCCGCAATACAAATGGAAGCCGCCGTCCGACGAGTGGGATGCGATCTCGCTCAATTACACGTCAGGTACCACCGGCAACCCCAAGGGCGTGGTGTATCACCATCGCGGTGCCTACCTCAACGCGGTGTCGAACATCATCTCATGGGGCATGCAGCCGCACGCCGTCTATCTCTGGACTTTGCCGATGTTCCACTGCAACGGGTGGTGCTTTCCCTGGACCATGGCGGCCAACGCCGGCACCAATGTCTGCCTGCGTCGCGTCGAGGCCAGGCCGGTGCTGGAGGCGATTCGCGAGCACAAGGTCACCCATTACTGCGGTGCGCCGATCGTGCATGCGATGCTGCTGAATGCCCCGGACGAGCTGCGTGAAGGCATCGACCACAAGGTGAACGCCTTGATCGCTGCCGCACCGCCACCGGCCGCGGTGATCGAAGGCATGCAGCGCATCGGCTTCGACATCACCCACGTCTATGGCCTGACCGAAACCTACGGCCCGGCGTCGGTCTGTGCCAAGCACCCGGAGTGGCAGTCGCTGCCGATCGAGGATCAGGTGCGGCTAAACGGCCGGCAGGGCGTGCGCTACCACCTGCAGGAAGGCGTCACGGTGATGAATCCCGAAACCATGGAGCCCGTGCCCTGGGACGGCGAAACCATGGGCGAGATCATGTTCCGCGGCAACATCACGATGAAGGGCTACCTTAAGAATCCGAGCGCGACCGAAGAGGCGTTCCGCGGCGGCTGGTACCACACCGGCGACCTGGCGGTAATGCAGCCCGACGGCTACGTGAAGATCAAGGACCGCTCCAAGGACGTCATCATCTCTGGCGGCGAGAACATTTCTTCGATCGAGGTGGAGGACGTGCTCTACCGACATCCTGCCGTGATCGCCGCAGCGGTGGTTGCACTGCCCGATCCGAAATGGGGCGAGGTGCCTTGTGCCTACGTCGAGTTGAAGGAAGGCAGGACCGCGACGGAGGACGAGATCATCGAGCATTGCCGCGCGATGCTGGCGCGCTTCAAGGCGCCCAAGCGCGTGGTGTTCGGCCCGCTGCCCAAAACCTCCACGGGCAAGATCCAGAAATTCGTGCTGCGCGAGCGCGCCAAGAGCACGTCGGCGATCGAGTAGGGGCGGCGATGGGCGAGGGCATCGAGCGGAACACGATCCTGCTGCGCGACGACCGAGATGGCGTGGCGACACTCACGCTGAACCGTCCGCGCCAGTTCAACGCGCTGTCGCAGGCGATGCTCGATGCGCTGCAGTGCGCCGTGGATGCGATCGCAGCCGACGCTTCGGTGCGCGTCGTCGTGCTAGCCGGCGCCGGCAAGGCTTTCTGTGCCGGCCACGACCTGAAGGAAATGCGCGCCAATCCGTCGCATGAATTCCAGCAGGCGCTGTTTCGGCAATGCAGCCGGTTCATGATCGCGCTCTCGCGCCTCCCTCAGCCGGTCATCGCGCGCGTGCATGGCATCGCGACGGCTGCAGGCTGCCAACTCGTCGCCGCGTGCGATCTGGCGGTGGCGGCGGACGATGCCCGCTTTGCTGTCTCCGGCATCAACCTCGGGCTGTTCTGCGCGACGCCTTCGGTCGCCCTGTCGCGCAACGTCTCGCGCAAGCAGGCGTTCGAGATGCTCGTCACCGGCGACACGATCGACGCGCAAACCGCACTCCAGCGCGGCTTGGTCAATCGCGTCGTGCCGGCGGCGGACCTCGATGCCGAGGTAACGCGTCTCGCGGGCGTGATTGCCGTCAAGTCGCCCGCGGCGATTGCTGCCGGCAAGCGGCTGTTCTACCGACAGCTCGAAATGGGCGTCGAAGCCGCCTACCAGCACGCCTCGCAGACCATGGCGTGCAACATGCTCGAGGTCGATGCCTGTGCAGGCATCGACGGATTCATCAGCCGCAAGTCGGCCGCGTGAGGATCGGCGTGGCCACCATCACGCCCGCATTCGTCGATACGCATTGCCACCTCAATGCCGCGGAGTACGCGCCCGACCGCGACGCGGTGGCCGCCGCCGCCCATGCCGCTGGCGTCACGCGCATCGTCGTGCCCGCGGTCGAGCGCGCGAATTTCACCGTGGTCGAGCAGTACGACAGGCGCTACCCGGGCTGTCGTCACGCACTCGGCATCCACCCGATGTACGTCGATCGCGCCGCCGAGGAAGACATTGTCGTGCTCGACGCCATGCTTGCCAGGGGCGGTGCGGTCGCGGTCGGCGAGATCGGGCTGGATTTCTTCGTCGATGGGCACGATGCGACGCGCCAGGCGTGGTTTTTCGTCGAGCAGCTCAGGCTTGCGCGGAAATACGATTTGCCTGTTTTGCTGCACATCCGTCGTGCCCAGGATGAGGTGCTCAAGCACCTGCGCCGCATCGCCGTGCCGGGCGGCATAGCCCATGCCTTCAACGGTAGCCGGCAACAGGCCGACGCTTTCATCCGGCTCGGCTTCCGGCTCGGTTTCGGCGGCGCACTGACCTATCCGCGCGCGCGGCGCATACGCGAGCATGCCGCGAATCTGCCGATGGAAGCGATCGTGCTGGAAACCGACGGCCCGGACATCCCACCCGAATTCGCGCCGCGCACCCGCAATGACCCGGCCAACCTGCCGCGCATCGCGACGGTGCTGGCGGAGCTGCGCGGTATGGCGCTGGACGAGCTTGCGTTGCGCACTACCGCCAATGCGCTCGCCGTCATGCCGCGTCTTGCGCTGGACGGCTGAAGTGGCGGGCCAGCCGCGTATTGGCAGCCCTGAAACACGCATGGAATGGCGCTGCGGAGGCGGGGTGCCAAGGAAGCCGCGCCGGACGGCGATCGGCGGCATGGCAAGCCTGCGATCGAGCAGCCATGCGGCGCGTGGCGATGTGGTGCGGGCGGGCTTGGCGCGCTGCGGGGGTATTCAACCGTTGATCAGCGCGAAGATCTCGCTGCGCACGCGCGGCATGTCGGCCTCGATGCGATCGCAATCCATCAGACTTTGGCCAAACACGTAGGCATAAAGCAGGACGCTACGCGTGGCGGCTTCATGCGCCGACATGCCGCGGGCGACGAACAGGGTGCGCGCGCAGTCGTAGCGTGTGGCGTCGACCTCTTCTACCACCGTGGCCGCGGTCGGGTCGCGCCGCGCCCAGTCGCGGATCGCCAGTTCGATGCGGATGCCCTTGCGATTGCGGCTGGCGCTGTAGACGGCCATCACATGATCAAGCTGCTCGCGCTCGTGGCCGGGCTCGCAGCGCGTCTGCTTGACGATGTCGCCGATGCGCCCCTGCTTCCAGTTGTCGAGCACCGCTTCCAGCAGCGCCTGGCGATCGCGGAAGTGCCAGTAGAAACTGCCCTTGGTGACGCCGAGTGTCTTGGCCAGCGCTTCGACGCGTACGCCCGCGACACCGTACTCGGCCAGCGTGGTGGTGGCGGCATCGATCCAGGCCTGGCGGTCGAGTGCATTGCGCGGCGCGGCGGATGGGGGTGGCATGCTTGTCCTATGATGAAAGCTGCAAACGCATCAACCGCATGCTTGACAGCCGCCGGGCCATACGGTAGCGTACGGGGCGCATACGGTTGCGTATGGAGATTCTGGCGGCGAAACCCGCCGCATGTCAAATCAGCGCAGCACCTGGCAGGAGGAAACGGATCGTGAAAGTGCTCGTCCCGGTCAAGCGGGTTATCGATTACAACGTCAAGGCGCGCGTCAAGGCAGATGGCTCGGGCGTCGACCTGGCCAACGTCAAGATGTCGATGAACCCGTTCGACGAGATCGCGGTTGAAGAGGCCATCCGCCTCAAGGAAGCCGGTGTCGTCACCGAGATCGTCGCGGTGTCGTGTGGTGTCACCGCATGTCAGGAGACGCTGCGCACCGCGCTGGCACTTGGGGCCGACCGGGCCATCCTGGTCGAAAGCGACGTCGAACTGCAGCCGCTGGCGGTGGCCAAGCTGCTCAAGGCGCTGGTCGGCAGGGAATCGCCGCAGTTGGTGATCTGCGGCAAGCAGGCGATTGACGACGATGCCAACCAGACCGGCCAGATGCTCGCCGCGCTGCTCGGGTGGGGGCAGGTGACGTTCGCCTCCAAGGTGGTCGTGGGCGACAACAAGCTGACCGTCACGCGCGAGATCGACGGTGGACTCGAAACGCTCGAGACGCTGCTGCCCGCCGTGGTGACGACCGACCTGCGGCTCAACGAGCCGCGCTATGCGACGCTGCCCAACATCATGAAGGCGAAAAAGAAGCAGCTGGATACCGTGAAGCCGGCCGACCTCGGCGTCGATGTCGCGCCGCGCCTGAGCACGCTCAAGGTCGTCGAGCCGCCCAAGCGTCAGGCCGGCGAGCGTGTGGCTGACGTGCAGCAACTCGTCGCCAAGCTGAAGAACGAAGCCAAGGTGCTTGGCTAGCCGGATGCGGCCAGCCCCGCCCCACAACTGATCCGGAGTCCAGACGATGCCCATTCTCGTCATCGCAGAACACGACAACGCCAGCCTCAAGGCGTCCACCCTGAACACGATCACCGCTGCCGGACGCATCGGCGGCGACATCCACGTGCTGGTCGCCGGGCGCAACTGTGCCGCGGCGGCGCAGGCTGCGGCAAGCCTTGCCGGCGTGGCCGGCGTGATGATGGCCGACGAGCCGCACCTCGAGTCCCAGGCCGCCGAGGAAATCGCGGCGCTGGTGGTTTCCATGGCCGAGGGCTACGGCCACATCCTTGCGCCAGCCACGTCCTTCGGCAAGAACTTCCTGCCGCGCGTCGCCGCGTTGCTCGACGTGGCGCAGATTTCCGACATCGTCGCCGTCGAGTCGCCCGACACCTTCGTGCGGCCGATCTATGCCGGCAATGCGCTGGCGACGGTGAAATCCGCCGACCCGGTCAAGGTCGTTACGGTGCGGACCACCGCGTTCGATCCGGCGCCGGCGACCGGTGGCGCGTCGGTGCTGGCGATCACGGCGCCGGCTGCCTGCTCGGCCACGCGCCTGGTCGGCCGCGAGCTGACCAAGTCGGCGCGTCCCGAGCTCGCAGCGGCGAAGACCATCGTGTCCGGCGGTCGCGGCCTGGGCAGCGGCGAGAACTACCACAAGGTGCTCGAGCCGCTGGCGGACAAGCTAGGCGCGGCAATGGGTGCGTCGCGTGCGGCGGTGGATGCCGGGTTCGCGCCCAACGACTACCAGGTCGGCCAGACCGGCAAGGTGGTTGCGCCGCAGCTCTATGTTGCCGTCGGAATATCAGGCGCGATCCAGCACCTTGCGGGCATGAAAGACAGCAAGGTGATCGTTGCGATCAACAAGGATCCGGATGCGCCGATCTTCCAGGTGGCGGATTACGGGCTGGTCGGCGACCTGTTCGAGCTGGTGCCGAAACTGGTCGCGGAACTCGGTTGAGGCGGACGAACCGCTACGGGGCAGGGGGCGATGAACTTCCCGGCAGAGCTGTTTCCCGGCCAGTGGTATGCGGTGGCGCTGCTGCCCTGGCTGGCCTGCCTGGGCTGGGCAGTGTGGCGCGCACCCTGGAAGCGTCTCGGCAGGCCGGAGCAGCTTCACGTCTGGGCGGCGATGATCGTCACCCTGATGCTGCTGTGGAGCATGAAGGCGGGCGTCAAGCCCGGGCTGAGCCTGCATCTGGTCGGCGCAACGGTGATGACGCTCTCCTTCGGGCCGTACCTGGCGATCGCCGGCCTGAGCGTCGTGCTCGCGGCGGCCACGCTGAACGGTGCGGCGGGCTGGAGCGCCTTTCCGCTCAATGCGATGGTCATGATCGCGGTGCCGGTGCTGGTGAGCCACGGCATCCTGCGTTTTTCGGAACGATTCCTGCCGCCCCACCTGTTCGTCTACCTGTTCGTCAATGCATTCATTGGTGCCGCGATGATGATCATGGTGACTGGCCTCACGGCGAGCGTCGTGATGTTCCTCGCCGGCGTGTATACCTGGGACTACCTCTTCACGCAGTACCTGCCCTACATGCTGCTACTCGGCTTTTCCGAAGGCTGGCTTTCCGGCATGGCAATGACGCTCATGGTGGTTTACAAGCCCGAATGGGTTTCCACCTTCGACGATCGCACCTACCTGATGAACAAGTGATGCGGCCCGGATGCGCCGCCTGAACCGGAGACAACCATGAGTGAATATGCTGCCCCCGTACGCGAGATGATGTTCGTGATGCGCGAACTGGCCGGGCTCGACGAGATCTCGCGCCTGCCGGGCTGCGAGGACGCCACCGCGGATACGGTCGAGGCGATCCTCGACGAAGCCGCCAGGTTTGCCGGCGAAGTACTTTCTCCGCTGAACAAGAGCGGCGACAAGGAAGGCGTGTGCTGGCACGATTCGAACGTGACCATGCCGGCGGGTTTTGCCGAAGCCTATCGCCAGTTTGCGGCCAACGGCTGGAACGGCATCGGCTGCGACACCGACTACGGCGGACAGGGCATGCCCAAGCTGCTGGTCGCCGCGGTGCAGGAGATGTGGAAGGCCTCGAACATGGCCTTCTCGCTGTGTCCGCTACTGACCACTGGCGCGATCGAGGCATTGACCCTGTGCGGTTCCGATGCGCTCAAGGCGACCTTCCTGCCGCGCATGGTGAGCGGCGAGTGGACCGGCACGATGAACCTGACCGAACCGCAGGCGGGTACCGACCTGGCCTCGGTGCGCACGCGCGCCGAGCCGCAGGCCGACGGCAGCTACCGCGTCTTCGGGCAAAAGATCTTCATCACCTACGGCGAGCACGACATGGCGGGGAACATCGTGCACCTGGTGCTCGCGCGAACGCCGAACGCGCCCGAGGGCGTCAAGGGTCTGTCGCTGTTCATCGTGCCCAAGTTTCTCGTCAATGCCGACGGCAGCCTGGGCGCGCGCAACGACGCACGCTGCGTATCGGTGGAGCACAAGCTCGGCATCCACGCCAGCCCGACCTGCGTCATGGCCTACGGCGACGCCGGCGGCGCGGTCGGCTACCTGTGCGGCCAGGAGAATCTCGGCCTGTCTTACATGTTCATCATGATGAACGCGGCGCGCTATGCGGTCGGCCTCGAAGGCGTGGCGATTTCCGAGCGCGCCTACCAGCAAGCGCTGGCCTACGCGAAGGAACGCATCCAGGGGCCGGAGACTGGCAGCAGGAGCGGCGACAAGGTCGCAATCATCCGCCATCCCGACGTGCGAAGGATGCTGATGGTGATGAAATCGCAGACCGAGGCGATGCGTGCCGTCGCCTACGTCACTGCGGCGGCCAACGATGCCGCACATCGCCATCCGGGCGAAGCGACCCGCAAGCGCAACCAGGCATTCGTCGAACTGATGATCCCGATCGTCAAGGGCTGGAGTACCGAGACGGCGCAGGAAGTCACCTATCTGGGCGTGCAGATCCATGGCGGCATGGGCTACATCGAGGAAACCGGCGCGGCCCAATACCTGCGCGACGCCCGCATCACCACGATCTACGAGGGCACGACCGGCATCCAGGGCAACGACCTGATCGGCCGCAAGATCGCGCGCGACGGCGGCGCGACCATCAAGGCGGTGATCGGCCTGATGCAGCAGGCCGAGCGCCAGCTCGGCGAACAGAAGGGCGCGGATTTCGCGGCGATACGGTCGTCGCTGGCCGGCGGCATCCAGGCGCTGTCGCAGGCGGTCGATGCTGTCGTCGCCAACTTCGCGCAGGACATCAAGGCGGCATCGGTTGCGGCTGTGCCGATGCTCAAGCTGTTCGGCACCGTTGCGGGCGGCTGGCAACTGGCGCGGGCCGCACTTGCGGCGCAGCGCCACCTCGATGCCGGCGATGGCGATGCCCGGTTCCTCGCGGCCAAGATCGGTACGGCGCGTTTCTATGCCGACCATGTACTGGCACAGGCCGGGGGGCTGGCACACACGGTTTGCCACGGCGCGCCGGGTGCGATGGCGCTGGACGAGCAGCAGTTCTGAGCGTCGGTCAGGCCCGCGGGCAGGGAATTGGAGGGGCGAACAGCCCCTCTTCTCCTTTCCGCCGTCGCTAGCGCGATGCGAAAATGATGCAAACTGGCGCCGCCCGTGCCCGACCGTGACAAAACATGGTGACGAACACCGCGATTCCTGCCGCGACAGCGATCCTCGGCGAATGCCGTGACCTCCTTTGCGAGCGCCTTGCTGCGCTTGCACGCAATGCAGGTCTGCGGGAGGCCGACGCGCTTGCGGCGCTTCGGCAGGGCACGGCAGATCATTTCGACAGCCTGGTCAAGGGCGGTGCGAGCGACTTCGAACAGGCGGGCAACCTGACCGCCTCCAGGATTCGCCTCGTCGATGACGATCAGCTCGAGTTCGCGATCGCGCTCACCGAGTTGTCCGGCGAACTCGCCGAGCATTGCGGCGCACAACTGGTGCGCCTGCAGCAGCGCATGATGACCTTGCTCGATACCGACCGCTACGAGGCCGAAGCCAATCCGGTAGGCGCTGCCACAATCTGCGCCGGCATCGATGCCGCGTGCGCGGAAGTCGGCGGCTCGCTTGCCGATCTTCGCAATCTGCTCGGGCATCTGCGAACCGGGTTGCTGGCCGAGTTGCCGCCAATCTATGGGGCGCTCGACGACCTGCTGCTGCGCCGACGGGTCGACCCGAGGGCGCTGCCGCGCGGCGCGCCGGATGGCGCTGGCCGCGGCCATGCGGCGGCGGGGGGCACGCGCGCGGTGATGCGTTCGCGGCCCTGCAGGGGACGCTGGCAAGCCGGCAGAGAGTTGCTGCATGCGAGGTCGGAACCGTGCGCGGTATTGCGGTCGATCCGGCGATCGCGGCGATGCTGCTGGAGCGCGCCCTTGGCGAACTCGATGCCGCACAGCGTGTCGGCAATGCGGCCGGCTCCGGGCGCAATCTGCTGCGCGAGATGAAGCAGGCGAGCGTCGCTCCGCAACTCGACGCTGCAGGGAGTGCCTCCTTCGATGCCCTCGAGATGGTCTTCGACGAGATATTCAATGCGCCCGAGCTGCCGGATGCGGTCAAGGTGATCCTTGGGCGGCTGCAGATCCCGCTGCTCAAGGTCGCGCTGATGGATTCCCATTTCCTCGGCGATGCAGCCCACCCGGCGCGCCGGCTCCTCGATGCTATGGCGACGGCATCCGCGGGGCTTCCGCCCGCCACGTCCGGCGATCACCCCGTCTGCGTCATGCTCCGGTCCGCTGCCACGGTCGTCCAGACCGAGTTTGAACGCGACGTCGGCGTGTTCGAACGCACAGGCGCGGAGATTCGCGCCTGGTCCGACGAACAGGATCGACAGCGGATCGAGGCGGCGCGACGCTATCTGCCACTGGCGGAGCGCGCCGAGCGCTGCGAACTGGCGCGGTGCAGTGCCGAGGAGGCGATCGCGCATATCGATCATTCCCTGCTGCCCGCCGTGCTGCGCGATTTCCTCGACGACGAATGGGTGAGCGTCCTGACTGCCGTGGGCGAGCGCGACGGGGAGCAGGGCGAGGCTTGGCAGCAGCACCTTGACGTGGCGCGGGATCTCGTCTGGAGCGTCGAGCCGAAAACCGTGCCGGAGGACCGTCAGCGCCTGCTCGGCTTGCTGCCACGCTTGCTCGGGCGCCTCAATGCCGGTCTCGACCTGATCTGTGTCGCACCCGATGCGCGCGCCCCGCTGCTGGACGCCTTCGTGGGCATGCATTCGGCCGCTCTTCGCGGGAAGGCGCAGGCGACCGACGCGGGCGCACAACCGATGTCGGATGCCGATCATCCGCGTTCGCCGGCGTTGCAGCGCCATGTGCTGAAGGATGCCGAAGGCGCTCGACTGGAGGTGCTGCGTCTCGCGGGCAACGGATCGCTCGCCCCGCCGCATCCCGCGCCGGTCGGCGGGTTCGTTCGGTTAGGCGACCTGGCCGGCGATGCGGCAACCGGGCAGATTGCCTGGGTCGGTTCGGGCAGCGGCCTGATGCTGCTGACGAATCCCGGTTGGGACCATGCCAGGGCCATCACCGCGCAGGCGCTGGCATGGCAAGCGGAGCAGGGGTGGGCAGCGATCCACGACGCCCGATCCCTGTTCGAGTCGGCCGCGCAGCGGGCGTTGCGACTCTGCAGCTGATCATCTTATCGAGAGATCTTCCACCCAGATCAGTTCGCACGCGCCCTGGCCGGTATCGTCGCGCGTCAGCGACGAACGCCACTTCCAGCCGTCGCTCGCGCTCGCTTCGACCAAGTAGCCCGAGATGCGCACGATCTGTCCGCGCGAGACGCCCTTGAGCCGGCTTTCGATCGACGCGGACGACGGAATCATGTGCATGTTGGCGCTGTGGGTTTCGATTTCCCGGCGCGGGATGGGGAACGCGTCGGTGCGCCAGAAATAGAATCGCCCGGTCTGCGAGATCGACAGCTTGTCGATGACCGCGCTGTCGGACATGCGGCCCCAGCCGAGCGCGAGGTCTACGGGCGCGAGGTCGGCTTCACGGTCGAGCCGGTAAGTCGACGCCGAAAGCACGCGCGCTTCGATGTCGAAGCGATGCAGCGGCTTGATTCGGTAGCCGTTGCGTTCCAGCGCGGACGGGTTGTCTACCGGACTCTGGACGGGCTCGGCTTCGGCGATCACGCCGGGCGGATGCGAGCGCTCGCGATGGCTCCACAGCCAGCCGGCAAGGAAGACCAGCGCAACGATGAGAAGAAGTCGCTTCAAGCGCACTCCGTGGCGGCGAGACGGGATGCCGTGGCGCGCGGATTATAATTCCCGACGCGGATGAAACGGAGCGCACCTTGAGCCACGAACGCAAACTGCTGCACACCAGCACCTGCCCGATACGGTGGGGTGACATGGATGCCCAGGGGCACGTCAACAACACCGTGTTCTTCCGCTACATGGAGCAGGCGCGCATCGAGTGGCTGGAAGGATTCGGCTGGGGGCAGGGCAATGCTAGCCACGCCATCGTGGTCGTCAAGGCGGCCTGCACCTTCCTGCTGCCGGTGGTCTATCCGGGCGTGGTCGAGACCCGCGTCTACGGTGGTGCGCCGGGGCGGTCGAGCGCGGAAACCTGGTACGAGATGCGCGTGCAGGGCGGCGAGGCGCTGTGTGCGGAAGGCAGCGCGAAGCTGGTGTGGGTGGACGCCGCGAGCGGCAGATCGACCCCGCTTCCCGAGGCGCTTCGCGCCGCACTCGCCTGATCCGCTTCGATCACAACACACGAGGAGACACGCCATGCTGATGGAGCGCGCAAGTTCGAGCCTGCTGCTGGTCGATGTGCAGGAAAAGTTGCTGCCGGCAATGCACGCGCAGGAGGACGTCCTGAATAACACGATCTGGCTCACGCGCATCGCGCAGCGGCTGGAGATTCCGGTTGCTGCCACCGAGCAGTATCCGCGCGGACTCGGATATACGCATCCGGACCTGCGCGCCTTGCTCGCGGCGGAGGCGGTGAGCGAGAAACTGCATTTTTCCTGTGTTGCTGCCGGATGCCTGCCGCGCCTGCCCGGCGCGGATCGCCGTCAGGTCGTCGTGTGCGGCATCGAATCGCATGTGTGCGTGCTGCAGACGGCGATGCAACTTCGCGCCCAGGGGAAGGATGTGTTCGTGGTTGCCGATTGTGTCTCGTCGCGCCGGCCGGCGGACAAGGATCTCGCGCTTGCGCGCATGCGCGGCCACGGCATCGAAGTGGTGAGCCGCGAGATGGTGGCGTTCGAATGGCTGCACCAGTCTGGTACCGCAGAATTCAAGGAAATCAGCGCGAATTTCCTGCGTTGAGCAGGAGCGCAGGAGAACTGCGCAGAGCTATGCGAATTGGATCAATCTCGGGGCGCGGCGGGGTGCCGGCTCATTGAGTGGGTGGTCGAATTCGGCTATGATACGAATTTCCCGCCGCAGCCTCGCCAGCTGCCCCGTTTCATGACCAAATACGTATTCGTTACCGGCGGTGTCGTGTCTTCTCTGGGCAAGGGCATCGCCGCGGCGTCGCTCGGCGCCATCCTCGAGTCGCGTTCGATCCGCGTCACCCACCTCAAGCTCGATCCCTACATCAACGTCGATCCGGGCACCATGAGCCCGTTCCAGCACGGCGAGGTGTTCGTCACCGAAGATGGTGCGGAAACCGATCTCGACCTCGGCCATTACGAGCGTTTCACCACGGCCAAGATGGGCAAGCGCAACAACTTCACCACCGGCCAGATCTACGAAAGCGTCATCAAGAAGGAGCGGCGCGGCGAATATCTCGGTCGCACGGTGCAGGTGATCCCGCACATCACCGACGAGATCAAGCTTCATGTGAAGCGCGGCGCCGAAGGCGCCGATGTCGCAATCGTCGAGGTCGGTGGCACGGTGGGCGACATCGAATCGCTGCCGTTTCTCGAAGCCATCCGCCAGATGGGCATCGAGGAAGGCCGCAACAACACCTGCTTCATGCACCTGACGTTGGTGCCCTACATCGCGGCGGCCGGCGAACTGAAGACCAAGCCGACGCAGCACTCGGTCAAGGAACTGCGCGAGATCGGCATCCAGCCAGACATCCTGCTGTGCCGTTCCGACCGCATCGTGCCGGACGATGAACGGCGCAAGATTGCGCTGTTCACCAACGTGCAGCATGAAGCCGTGATTTCGGTCTGCGATTCCGACAGCATCTACAAGATTCCGGCAATGCTGCACGACCAGATGCTCGACGAGATCGTCTGCCACAAGCTCGCCATCCTGGCGCGCGCGGCCGATCTCTCGGTGTGGAAGAAGATGGTCGATGCGCTCGAACATCCGGAGCAGGAAGTCGACATCGCCTTCGTCGGCAAGTATGTCGACCTCACCGAATCCTACAAATCGCTGACCGAGGCGCTCACTCACGCCGGCATCCAGACGCGCTCGAAGATCAACATCCACTACATCGATTCCGAGCAGATCGAGAAGGCGGGCGATGGCGGCAAGTCTGCGCTAGAGGGCATGGATGCAATCCTGGTTCCCGGCGGCTTCGGCCGTCGCGGCACCGAGGGCAAGATTATGGCGATCCGCCACGCGCGCGAGAACAAGGTGCCCTACCTCGGTATCTGCCTCGGCATGCAGCTCGCGACCATCGAGTTCGCGCGCCATGTGGCCGGTCTCGACGGCGCCAACAGCACCGAATTCAACGCCGAGACGCCGCACCCGGTGGTAGCGCTGATCACCGAATGGATGGACCGCGAGGGCCGCGTCGAACGGCGCAGCGAGCAGTCCGATCTGGGCGGCACCATGCGTCTTGGCGCGCAGCGCTGCCCGGTCAAGCCCGGCACGCGCGCTGCCATGATTTACGGCGCCGAGGTGAACGAACGCCATCGCCACCGCTACGAGGTCAACAACACCTACGTGCCGAAGCTCGAGGCGGCCGGCATGGTGATCTCCGCACGTACGCCGACCGAGAACCTGCCCGAAATGATGGAACTGCCCGAAGACATGCATCCGTGGTTCGTCGGCGT
Source organism: Rhodocyclaceae bacterium (assembly GCA_016791115.1). Taxonomy (GTDB): domain Bacteria; phylum Pseudomonadota; class Gammaproteobacteria; order Burkholderiales; family Rhodocyclaceae; genus Methylophosphatis. Next base: position 132,413 of record JAEUNL010000064.1, on the reverse strand, counting down.
GCAGTTCCACCCGGAGTTCACCTCCAATCCGCGTACCGGTCACCCGCTATTCATCGCCTATGCGCGGGCCGCGCTCGAACGCCGCCGCAATGCCGGCGGCCGTTCGCCGAAGGTGGTCTCGCTGTGAAGCTGTGCGGATTCGAGGTCGGGCTCGACCGGCCGCTGTTCCTGATCGCCGGGCCGTGCGTAGTCGAATCTCGCCAGATGGCCTTCGACACCGCGGGCGCGCTGAAGGAATTGACGAGCGAACTCGGCATTCCGTTCATCTACAAGTCGTCCTACGACAAGGCCAACCGCAGTTCGGGCACGAGCTACCGTGGCCCGGGCATGGACGAGGGGCTGGAAATCCTCGCCGACGTGCGTCGGCAGTTGAACGTGCCGGTGCTGACCGACGTGCATACCGCCGAGGAGGCGCCGCGCGTGGCCGCGGTGGTCGATGTGCTGCAGACACCGGCCTTTTTGTGCCGCCAGACCGATTTCATCCACGCCGTGGCCGCCACCGGCAAGCCGGTGAACATCAAGAAGGGCCAGTTCCTCGCGCCGGGCGACATGAAGAATGTCGTCGCCAAGGCAAAGGAGGCCAACGGCGGTGCCGACACCATCATGGTGTGCGAGCGCGGCGTCTCGTTCGGCTACAACAACCTGGTTTCGGACATGCGCAGCCTGGCAATCATGCGCGAGACGAACTGCCCGGTGGTGTTCGACGCCACCCACTCGGTGCAGTTGCCCGGCGGGCAGGGTACGAAGAGCGGCGGGCAGCGCGAGTTCGTGCCGGTGCTGGCGCGCGCGGCGGTCGCCAGCGGCGTGGCCGGCCTGTTCATGGAAACGCATCCGGATCCGGCGGTCGCGCTGTCCGATGGCCCGAATGCCTGGCCGCTGGGCAAGATGAAGACGCTGTTGGCCACGCTCAGGGAGATCGACGCGCTGGTCAAGCGCGCCGGCTTTGCCGAGACCGATGCAGCATGATCGCGCATCTCGTGCTGTTCCGGCTCAAGCCCGGAATCGCGCGGGACGATGCGCGTGTCGCACGCCTGCAATCCGACATGGCCATGCTGCCGCAGGCTATCGACTCGATCCGCGCCTGGGAGTTCGGCGCCAACGAGACGGACGACGCGGAGGCATGGGATTTCGGACTGCGCGCGAGCTTCGATTCGCGCGATGCGCTGTACGGCTATTTCGAGCACCCGGCGCACCGGCCGGTGGTCGAGCGCTGGAACGAGGTTGCCGAGCTGGCGTTTGCCGATTTTGAAACCTGATATTCAAGCCTAACCAGAAAAGGAAACAGCATGAGTGCAATCGTCGACGTCGTCGCACGGGAGATTCTCGATTCGCGCGGCAATCCCACGGTGGAAGCCGATATCCTGCTCGAGTCGGGTGTCATGGGCCGCGCCGCGGTGCCGTCGGGGGCATCCACCGGCTCGCGCGAGGCGATCGAATTGCGCGACGGCGACAGCAAGCGCTATCTCGGCAAGGGCGTACTCAATGCCGTGGAGAACGTAAATACGGAAATTGCCGAGGCGATCATCGGCCTCGACGCAGAAGAGCAGGCCTTCATCGACAAGACCCTGATTGACCTCGACGGCAGCGACAACAAGTCGCGCCTCGGCGCCAATGCGATGCTTGCGGTGTCGATGGCAGTGGCCAAGGCGGCTGCGGAGGAAGCCGGCCTGCCGCTCTATCGCTACTTCGGTGGTGCGGGTTCGATGGCCATGCCGGTGCCGATGATGAACGTCATCAACGGCGGCGCACATGCCAACAACAGCCTGGACTTCCAGGAATGCATGATCATGCCGGTCGGCGCCGAGAGCTTCCGCGAGGCGCTGCGCTGCGGTGCCGAGATCTTCCATGCGCTGAAGAAACTCACCGACAAGAAGGGCTACCCGACCACGGTTGGCGACGAGGGCGGCTTCGCGCCCAATGTCGGCAGTGCCGAAGAAGCGCTCTCGATGATCCTCGATGCAACCGCCGCCGCAGGTTACGAGCCGGGCCGCGACGTGCTGCTTGCGCTCGACTGCGCGGCTTCCGAGTTCTACAAGGACGGCAAGTACGTGCTCGAAGGTGCCGGCATCACGCTGAGTTCGCCACAACTGGTCGACTACCTTGCCACGCTGGCCGACAAGTTTCCCATCGTCAGCATCGAGGACGGCATGGCCGAGAACGACTGGGACGGCTGGAAGCTGCTCACCGACCGTCTGGGCAAGAAGATCCAGATCGTCGGCGACGACCTCTTCGTCACCAACACGGTGATCCTGCGCGAGGGCATCGACAAGGGCATCGCCAACTCGATCCTCATCAAGATCAACCAGATCGGCACGCTGACCGAAACCTTCGAGGCGGTCGAGATGGCCAAGCGCGCCGGCTACACCGCCGTCATCTCGCACCGGTCGGGCGAGACCGAGGACAGCACCATCGCCGACATCGCGGTGGGTCTCAACGCCATGCAGATCAAGACCGGCTCGCTCAGCCGCTCCGACCGCATCGCCAAGTACAACCAGTTGCTCCGCATCGAGGAAGATCTCGGCGAAGTCGCCAGCTACCCCGGCGTCGGCGCCTTCTACAACCTGCGCAAGTAAGCGCGTCGCCACACGCGCGCCGTGAAGCGCACCGCCACCCTTGCTCTGCTGGCGCTGCTGCTGCTGTTGCAGTGGCCGCTCTGGTTCGGCAAGGGCGGCTGGCTGCAGGCGCGCAATGCCGATCTCGAGTTGACGCAGCAGAAGGAAGTCAACACGCGGCTCGAACGGCGCAACGCGGGCCTGGATGCCGAGGTGCGCGACCTCAAGACCGGCTACGAGGCGATCGAAGAGCGCGCGCGCTTCGAACTCGGCCTCACCAAGCCGGGCGAGGTTTTCGTCCAGATTCCACAGAAGTAGGCTGCCCGCGAAGGGGCATGCCTGAAGGATTCCACGCCATGCCGGCCTGTGAGGCGCATCCTGCCTTCCGTGGCGGCATGGGTGTCCGGAATGCGCCATTTGATGCGGGTTTCCGGGCGATGACACGCCGTCGTTCAATCGGCGTGGTTTCGGCTCACCAGCGTGCTTTGGAGACCGCCGAATCCCGTTACCATTGCGGCCCGTGAGGACTCCATGGACATTGCCATGCTGAAAAACATCCTGACGCGCTTCGGCGGTGCTGCACTGGTGCTCATCGTGCTTGCCGTCGCGTTTGCGGGCGTGGCGGGCACCATCGGCTCGGGCAACGTCGGCGTGCGCACCACGCTGGGCGTGATTTCGTCGGACGAAGTGACGCCCGGCGTATACGTGAAATGGCCTTTCATCTCGACGGTGCGCGAATTCACCGCCAAGGAGATCGCCATCGACGTGCAGGATCTGACGCCCAAGGCCAGGGACAACCTGAGCCTCAAGGACATGGACATCAGCATCTACTACCGCGCCGAGGCGGAGAAGATCGCCGAATTGCAGTCCAAGTATGCCAACCAGTCGGCGCGCGACGAAGGCAGCGGCATCTGGCTGCCGGCGCAGGGGCTGGTGGTGCGGCTGGTGCGCAATGCCGCCTACGAGGAAGTGGCGCGTGTCGATTCGCTGGTCATGCACACCAAGCGCGACGACATTGCGGAGGCGATCCGCAAGAGCGTGCAGGCGGAACTCGAGCACAACGATCCCGGCGTGTTCCAGGTGACGCGGGTCGTGATCCGCGCGGTGGTCACCGATCCGTCGATCGAGGAATCGATCCGCGCCGCGGTGGCCAACCAGAAGAAGCTCGAAGCGATGGCCATCCAGACAGAGATCGCCAAGAAAGAGGCCGACATCCGCGTCACCGAGGCCGAAGGCATCGCGCGTGCCAACCGCATCATCGCCGACAGCCTGACGCGCGAATACCTGCAGCACGAGGCCAACCTCGCGCTGCTCAAATTCGCCGAGAAGGGCAATACCAATACCGTGGTGGTGCCGGCCAACATGAGTGCGGCGCCGCTGATCAGCATTCCCGCCAAGGGCAATTGAAACCACTGAACCGTAGAAGGCACGACCATGAATCTGCATCGCCTGCTTCTTCAGCGTCAGGCCGCCAACAACCCGCTGCGCGTCGGCCTGATCGGTGCCGGCAAGTTCGGCTCGATGTATCTCGCCCAGGCGCGCGTTACCCCGGGCATTCACCTCGTCGCGATCGCCGACCTCTCCGCCGCGCGGGCGCGCGAGGCCTGTGCGCGCACCGGCTGGCCGGCCGAGGCGCTCGATGCGCCCACTTTCGCGCGAGCCGCACGCGGCGGCACCACGCACATCTGCGAAGACGCGATGGCGCTGATCGAAAGCCCGCTGGTCGACATCGTGATCGACGCTACTGGTTCACCGTCGGCCGGCATCGCGCACGTGCTCGCCTGCTGCGCGCATCGCAAACACATTGTCATGGTCAACGTCGAGGCCGATGCGCTCGCCGGCCCGCTGCTGGCGCGCAAGGCGGAACAGGCCGGCATCGTCTATTCGCTCGCCTACGGCGACCAGCCGGCGCTGATCTGCGAACAGGTCGACTGGGCGCGCGCGGCCGGTTTCGAGGTCGTAGCCGCGGGCAAGGGCACCAAGTACCTGCCGGGCTACCACCAGTCGACGCCCGACACCGTGTGGGGCCACTATGGCTTCACGCCCGAGATGGTGGCGCAGGGCGACTTCAATGCGCAGATGTTCAACTCTTTCCTCGACGGCACCAAGAGCGCGATCGAGATGGCCGCCGTGGCCAATGCCACCGGCCTCACGCCTGCGTCATCGGGCCTGTTGTTTCCGGCCTGTGGTGTCGATGACCTGGCGCGCCTGCTGAAGCCGTGCGCCGAAGGCGGCCAGCTCGACCACGCCGGCCAGGTTGAGGTGATCTCCAGCGTCGAGCGCGACGGCCGCCCGGTGTTCCGCGACCTGCGCTGGGGCGTGTATGTCACCTTCCGCGCCGCCGGGAATGCCGACCGCGCCTACGTCGAGCGCTGCTTCAAAGAATACGGCATCGTCACCGATCCCTCGGGACGCTACGCCGCGATGTACAAACCCTCGCACCTGATCGGCCTGGAACTTGGCATCAGTGTCGCCTCGGTCGGCCTGCGCCGCGAAGCCACGGGGGCCGCCACCGGCTGGCGCGGCGATGTCGTCGCCACCGCCAAGCGCGACCTCGAGGCTGGCGAAACGCTGGACGGCGAGGGCGGCTACACCGTCTACGGCAAGCTGATGCCCGCCGCCGAATCGCTCGCCGCCGGCGGCCTGCCGATCGGCCTCGCGCACCACGTCAGGCTGGTCAAACCGGTCGCCGCCGGGCAGCCAGTGGGCTGGGCGGATGTGGACATCGACGCGACTGCGCTCGCGGTGCGGGTGAGGCGGGAGATGGAAGTGGCGTTTGCCTGAGACTCGGCATGGTTTTGTTGCTCCAGGATTTCTGCGCGTCGGCGCCTGGTGGCCGCTCGCCAATCACTTGCTCCCGGTGTGTCTTGTCCTCCGGTCTGTCGGCACCGCCAGCCGCATCCGGCTGCTGTGATCCGTCGCGCCGCTGTCGCCGGTTGCGGTTTCGCCCTTGAAGTAGAAGCGCTGCCAGGCCTGCTTCATGGTTTCCTCGTCGCGCTGTTGCAGCTTGTCGATGAACGTCGCGCGGCTCTGTTTCCAGGCTTCGCATTCGGCGGCGAGCGCGGGGTTGTCGGCGAGGTCGCGGATCTCCGGCTGGATCGGTTCGAGCGCACCGCGCTGCACCGGCACGATCAGGCAGAACGGCTCGCCCTTCTCGAAGCGCACCTCGCCCTGCCGCGTGAGTTGCCAGTTCATGGTGAAGGGGAAGGGCAGCCAGTCGGTCTCGACGATGCCCGAGAGCGCGGCGATGCCGTCCTTGGGTTCGTTCAGCGGGCCGGTGGCGAGCATGTCCCAGCCGGGCGCGGTGCGGAACAGGTAGCCAGTATGGAAGGTGACGATGCCCTGGTTGAAGTGCGACACCGCAAAGTGCGACAGATGCGGGTAGCCGTCGAGCGCGGCGAAGTGGATGTCGCCGGCGGCCGGGCCGCCGTTCCAGCGGATCGCGAAGCTGCACGGCGAGAGCAGTTCCCAGCCGTAGCCATTGGCGATGTTGAGCGGCAGGCAGCGGTAGGCGAAGCGCTGCGGGCTGGCGTCCATCCAGTTGCGCGCCGGCCGCGCCGGCACCAGTGCCGGCGGTTCGGGCGTCACGGCATAGCATTCGAGTTTCATCGGGTCTCCAGGCGGGCGGGCTGACGGCGTGACGGCAATGTAGCGCGATCGGGCCGCCGAGATGCGCGGCAACGTTTCCGGGGAGCGATGGCCTGCGAGGCGCGCGCAGTCTCGTTCCCGGACATGCCAGGCCGGCGAGGCGTGTGGATCGGCGCTGTGCGGGGTGCCATGCCTGGGAGCGCCTGCCCATGCGCGTCACAGGCCGGTGCTCAGTCGACGAACAGCGTGCGTCCGCCTTCGAAACGGGCGGCAAAGTAGCGGTTGTCCATGCTCTCGATGCGCACGCGGCCTTTCGACGAAGGCGCGTGCACGAAACGCCCGTCGCCGAGGTAGATGCCGACATGCGAGGCGGAAAAGCCGCGTGTGTTGAAGAACACCAGATCGCCGGGGCCGAGGCGCTCGCGCGATACCGGTTGTGCGAGGCGCGCGATCTGCGCCGCGTTGTGCGGAAGGCGCAGGCCGGCAGCCTGTTCGTAGACGTAGGCCACCATGCCGCTGCAGTCGAGGCCGGCTTCCGGATTGCGCCCGCCGAATACGTAGCCGGTGTCGATCAAGGCGAGTGCGTGCAGCACGATCTCGTGGGCGCGCGCGCGTTCGATGCGGGCGCGTTCGGCAGCCATGCCGCCCGATTCGGGCGGCGCGGGCGGACGGGTGGCGCAACCGGCGAGCAGGAGTCCGAGCGCGGCCAGGCCGACGAGCGCGGCGCGGCCGATGCGCAGGCGCTGGTGCCCGGCGGGCCGGCGCTCAGGCATCGAGCCGGAAGGTGACCGGGCCATGATTGACCAGCGCCACTGCCATGTCGGCGCCGAACACGCCGGTCTGCACGAGGGTGCAGCGCGTGCGGGCGAGGGCGACCATGTGCTCGAACAGTTCGCGCGCGCGCGCCGGTTCGGCCGCCGACGAGAAACTGGCGCGGGTGCCCTTGCGCGTGTCGGCGGCCAGCGTGAACTGCGGCACCAGCAGGAGGCCGCCGCCGGTGTCGAGCAGCGAGCGGTTCATGCGGCCGGCATCGTCGGCAAAGACGCGGTAGCCGAGCATGCGCTCGGTCAGGCGCACCGCGTTGTCTTCGCCGTCGTCGCGCTCGACGCCGATCAGCGCGAGCAACCCGCCGCCGATGTGCCCGACGACCTCGCCGTCGACGCGCACGCTGGCCTCGGTCACGCGCTGGATCAGGGCGATCATTTCTTCGGCGCTGCTTTTGCCGGCAGGCTGCGGCATTGTCGATAGGTGGGCCCGCCGGGCAGTTCGATTACCGCGCCGTCGCCCTTGGCGTGCAGCGTCAGCTTGCCGTCGGAATACTTCGCGCCCGACGCCGCCGCGGTGAGCCGCAGCAGGTCGCTGTAGCCGCTGCGCTCGACCAGCGCGCGGGTGCCATTGCCCTGATAGGTGACGGCGAAGTCGAAACCGTTTTCGCAGCGATAGCGGATGTACTGGTCGACCATCTGCTTCGGCGTGGGCGGCGGTGATGACGGCGAGGGCGGCACAACCTGCGGGACCGGCGCCAGCGGGCCGGCCGGCGGCGTGGGCTGCGGCGGCGGTGACGCGGATTTCTGTGTGCCGATCGAGCCGCATCCGGCCAGCAGTACGGCGAGCGAAGCGGCAGTCAGCGTGGCGCATCGCGCCGCCTGCCCGGCGGCGCGCGTCAAAGCGTTCATCGAGGCTCCCGGGGCATGACGCCGCCGGGCGTCCCCCTCGGCGTCAATCGATCGGTAATTCTATCTGACCGGTGACGCTGACCGTGATGGCGCTGTCGCCTACCTCGACCGGCATCGGCGCCGCGTCCGCTGCCATCGACATTGGCGCGGCGCGTGCCATCGGGTAGACCGGGCGGCCCCCGCCGGTGTTGATCGACATCTGCCGGACGCGATGGGTCTTGCCCGCCGCCTTGGCGATCAGTGCCGCGCGCGCCTGGAATGCGGCAATGGCGTCGAGCGTGGCTTCGTCCTCGGCCTTCTTGCGCGTCTCTGGCGCGGGCTGCAGCGTGATCTGGCCGACAGAGAGCGTGGCCTGCAGCTTGCCGAGCAGCTCCGACAGCGCCGCCATGTCGCGCGTCTCCAGCAGGATCTCGCTGCGCATGCGCCAGGCCTCGATGTTGCGGGCGTTCTTGCCATAGACCGGCCAGGTCGAGGTGTTGCCGCTTTTCGCCTTGACACTGGCGTGTGCTCTGGCGGTCTCCAGACCGGCGGCGATGTTCCGATTCACGCGTTTGGCAAGGTCTGCGGCGTTCGCGTCCTGCGCCTCGAAGTAGGCGGTTGCCCGCGCGAGGTCGTTGGGCGCATTGCGGTTCGATTCGGCCGAGAGGTCGACAATCGTCACCTGCGCCTTGGTGATCGGTTCGGCCCCGGAGGCGAGCGGAAGGAGCGCGAGGCCAACCAGGGCGAGCGCGGGCACCAGCCGGCGGGCAATGGAAGTCGTGCGTGTCATGGCGTTCTCCATCAATCGGGACGCCAATGTAACGCGCCACCCCGGCGAAAGGGGTGAAACCTTGCAAGGCGCGGCGGCGAGGGTCACGCCACCGGCTTCAGGCCGGCAGCGAAGTCCCGTGCGTTATCGACGTAGTGGTGGGCGCTTTCGTACAAGCCGGCGGCCTCTTCGTCGCTCAGTTGCCGCACCACCTTGCCGGGCGAGCCGACCACCAGCGAGCGGTCGGGGATCACGCGCCCTTCGGGGATCAACGCGTTGGCGCCGATGATGCATTCGCGGCCGATGACGACATTGTTGAGGATCACCGCGTTGATGCCGATCAGCGATCCGTCGCCGACCGTGCAGCCATGGATCATCGCCAGGTGGCCGACGGTGACGTGCTTGCCGATCGCCAGCTTGACGCCCGGGTCGGTGTGCAGCACCGCGCCGTCCTGGATATTGCTGCCTTCGCCGATGACGATCTTGTCGCAGTCGCCGCGCACGATGGCGTTGAACCAGATGCTCGCGTCGCGCCGGATCTCCACGTCGCCGATCACGATCGCGTTGGGTGCGATCCAGGATTGCGAATCGATGCTCGGGGTCTTGTCGCCGAGTGAGTAGATCATCCTTGCTTGCTCCACGTACTGCCGGCTCAGGCCGGCGGGTTGTCCGCTTCGTCCCCAATCGGCACACAGGCGCAGAACAGGTGGCGGTCGCCGTGCACGTCGTCGATGCGATTCACCGAGGGCCAGAACTTGTTGCGCGCGACCCAGGGTAGCGGAAACGCGGCCTGCTCGCGGGAATAGGTGTGCGCCCATGCAGTGTCGATAATGTCAGCTTGGGTGTGCGGGGCGTTGTGCAGCGGGTTGTCTTCGGCGCTCCACTCGCCGTTTTCTACCTTGCGGATCTCGGCGCGAATCATGACCATCGCCTCGATGAAGCGGTCGAGTTCCGCCTTCGACTCGGATTCGGTCGGCTCGACCATGATGGTGCCGGCAACCGGGAAGGACATGGTCGGTGCGTGGAAACCGTAGTCCATCAGCCGCTTGGCGATGTCGACCTCGCTCACGCCGCAGGCCGCCTTGATCGGGCGGATGTCGAGGATGCACTCGTGTGCGACGCGGCCGTTGGCGCCGGTGTAGAGCACCGGATAATGCGGCCCAAGCCGGCCGGCAATGTAGTTCGCATTGAGAATGGCGACCTCGGTCGCGCGGCGCAGGCCGCGCGCACCCATCATCGTGATGTACATCCACGAGATCGGCAGGATCGAGGCCGAGCCCCAGGGCGCGGCGCTGACCGCTCCCGGGCGCGTCGCGCCGGGGGCGAACACGTGATCGGCCATGAACGGCGCGAGATGCGCCTTGAGGCCAATCGGCCCCATGCCCGGCCCGCCGCCGCCATGCGGGATGCAGAAGGTCTTGTGCAGATTCATGTGCGACACGTCGGCGCCGATGCCGGCCGGCGAGGTGAGGCCGACCTGGGCGTTGAGATTGGCACCGTCCATGTACACCTGCCCGCCGTGTGCGTGCACGATGTCGCAGATTTCGCGGATGGCTTCCTCGAACACGCCGTGCGTCGAGGGATAGGTGATCATCAGGCAGCCGAGGCGTGCGGTATGCTCGCCGGCCTTGGCGCGCAAGTCGGCAATGTCGACATTGCCGCGCTCGTCGCAGTCGACCACCACCACCTGCATGCCGGCCATGTGCGCGGTTGCCGGGTTGGTGCCGTGGGCCGAGCGCGGAATCAGGCAAACGTCGCGATGGCTTTCGCCGCGGCTCGCGTGGTACTTGCGGATCGCGAGCAGACCGGCGTATTCGCCCTGCGCGCCGGAGTTTGGCTGCATGCAGATGGCGTCGAAACCGGTGATGACCTTCAACTGGCCCGCCAGGCCGTCGATCATCTCGCGATAACCCATGGTCTGATCGGCCGGTGCGAACGGGTGGATGTCGGCGAATTCCCGCCAGGTAACCGGGATCATCTCGCTGGTGGCATTCAGCTTCATGGTGCAGGAGCCGAGCGAGATCATCGAATGGTCGAGCGCGAGATCGCGGTTCTGCAGCATCCTGAGGTAACGCAGCATCCCATGTTCTGTATGGTGAACGTTGAACACCGGGTGAGCAAGGATGTCGTCGCTGCGGCGCAGCCCGGCCGGAATCGCGCCACCGGCAGCGGCGATGCAGGCATCAAGCGCGTCGAGGTCCGCAGTGGCGCCGAAAGCCGACAGCAGGGCGGCGACGTCCTCGCGTGTGCTGCATTCGTCGAACGCGACGCCGAGGCGCGACGGCGAGACGCGGCGCAGGTTGTAGCCGGCCGTCAGCGCTGCGGCGAGGATCGCATCGGTGCGTGCGCCGCAATCGACATGCAAGGTATCGAAGAACGCGTCTTCCACGAGCGTGAGGCCGCCGTTGCGCAGGCCCTCCGCGAACAGCGCGGCGAGGCGGTGCACGCGCTCGGCGATGATGCGCAGGCCCTGCGGGCCGTGCCACACGGCATACATGCCGGCCATGTTGGCGAGCAAGACTTGCGAGGTGCAGATGTTCGAGTTCGCCTTCTCGCGCCGGATGTGCTGCTCGCGCGTTTGCAGCGCCATGCGCAGTGCGGGCTTTCCGCGTGTGTCCTTCGATACCCCGATGATGCGGCCAGGCGTGGCGCGCGCATGGGCGTCGCGTGTCGCGAAGAAAGCGGCGTGCGGGCCGCCGAAACCCATCGGCACCCCGAAGCGCTGGGCCGAGCCGAGCGCGATGTCGGCATCCATTGCGCCGGGCGACTTGAGCAGGACCAGGGCGAGCAGGTCGCTGGCGACAGCAACAATCGCGCCCTTCGTCTTGAGCGCCGCGATGATGTCCGACAGGTCGGCGATGCCGCCGCGTTCGTTCGGGTACTGCAGCAAAGCGCCGAATACGTCGTGTTGCGCGGCGTCCGCGGCCGGGCCGAAGACGAGCCGGAAACCGAAGAATTCGGCGCGTGTGCGCACCACATCGATTGTTTGCGGGAAGGCAGCTTCATCGACGAAGAAAGCATCCGGCTTCACCTTGCTGACTCGCCGTGCCATTGCCATCGCCTCGGCCGCAGCAGTGGCTTCGTCGAGCAGCGAGGCGTTGGCCAGTTCCATGCCGGTGAGGTCGATCACCATCTGCTGCCAGTTGAGCAGGGCTTCGAGCCGGCCTTGCGCGATTTCCGCCTGGTAGGGTGTGTACGCGGTGTACCAGCCGGGGTTCTCCATCACGTTGCGCAACACGACCGGCGGCGTGATGGTGCCGTGGTAGCCAAGACCGATCATCGATTTCACCGCACGGTTCTTCGATGCGATCGTGCGCAGAGCCGTCAGAGCCTCATGCTCGGGGCACGGTGCGGGTAGTGCCAGCGGCGCATCGAGCCGGATCGATTGCGGCACGGTTTGCGCGATCAGGGCATCGAGGCTGGGCGCACCGATCGCGGCCAGCATTTCGGCGATCTCGGCGTCCGCCGGGCCGACGTGGCGCCCGATGAAGGCATCGCGCTGTTCGAGTGCCGAAAGGGGGAGTTCGCCGAGGGCGGCGCCATGGGGAAGGGTGCGATCGGTCATGTCGAATTGCCTGGCGATTGGTCAGGCCTTGTTGGCTTCGGATTGATAGCCTGCGGCATCCAGCAGCGACGCGACATCAGCGGCGGAATCGGGACGGATCCGATACAGCCATGCGGCATAGGCGTCGGCATTGACCGATTCCGGTGCGTCGACGACCGACTGATTTACCTCGACGATTTCACCTGCGACCGGCGCATAGATGTCAGAGGCGGCCTTGACCGACTCGACGACCGCGCACTCCTCGCCGGCCTTGAGTTTGCGGCCGATTTCAGGGAGTTCGACGAACACCACGTCGCCCAGTTGCTCCTGCGCATGGTCGGTGATGCCGACCGTGGCAACGCCGTCGTCGCCGAGGCGCAGCCATTCGTGTGACGCGGTGTACTTCAGATCCTGAGGAATGTTCATGTTGTCGGTTCTCCGTTGAATGTTCAGTTGCTGACCGGCTCAGACGAGCACCCTGCCGTTGCGCACGAAGGGTGGCTTGACGACACGCGCCAAGAGGCGGCGGTCGCGCACTTCGACTTCGACGCGATCACCGACCGCGACTTCCTTGGGCACGCGTGCCAGCGCGATCGCGCAGTTCATCGTCGGGGAAAAGCTGCCGCTCGTCGTTTCGCCGTTGCCTTGTGGGGTAACAACGATCTGGTGGGCGCGCAGCACGCCGCGTTCTTCGAGCACCAGGCCGGCCAGACGGCGCGTCGGGCTGCCCGACTCGAGCGCGCTGCGGCCGATGAAGTCGCGCGGCGTCTTCATGTTCACAGTCCATCCAACGCCGGATTCGAGCGGCGAGGTGCTGGCATCGAGATCCTGACCGTACAGGCACATCCCCGCTTCGAGGCGTAGCGTGTCGCGTGCGCCAAGTCCCGCGGGCTTTACGCCGGCGTCAAGCAGCGCCTGCCAGGTCGCGGTGGCGCGATCGGCCGGCAGCGCGATCTCGAATCCGTCCTCGCCGGTGTAGCCGGTGCGGGCGATCAACAGGTCATCCATTTCGGTTGCCTGGAAGGGCGCCAGTGCATGCGTGGCATTGCGGCTCCCGGGTATCGCGCGCCAGACGGCCTCGACGGCCTGCGGACCCTGCACCGCGAGGATCGCGAGGTCGCGTCGCGATGCGATTGCGGCATCGAAGCCCTCGAGGGTCTTGCGCATCCACGCAAGATCGGAGTCTGCCGTGCCGGCATTGACGACGATGCGGTAACGTCGCGAGTCGAAGTAATAGACGATCAGATCATCGATCACGCCGCCTTGTTCGTTGAGCATGCAGGAATAGAGCGCCCGCCCGGCATCCGTGAGTTTTGCGACATCATTGGCGAGCAGGTGTTGCAGCCAACGCCGGGCATCGGGCCCGGTGACGTCCAGTGCGAGCATGTGGGAGACATCGAACATGCCGGCGGCGCGGCGCACGAGATGATGTTCCTCAATCTGCGAGCCGTAGTGCAGCGGCATGTCCCAGCCGGCGAAATCGACCAACTTTGCGCCGGCGGCGCGGTGGGTCTCATGGAGCGGTGTCTGTCTGGCCATCCTTAGGCATCCTCCGTACGCGGTAAACGAAAAAGGGGCGCAGATCGATCAAAGATCATCAATCCGAGCCCCATCCGTCCCTTGTACCTGAGAGATTACGCAGCGGGATTGCCTTCTGCGCGTGCCCCTTCGGTGGATGACCTTCGGCCCCTCAGCCTCGATCACCTCTCTCCAGACTTGAATCGTCGCCGGTCCTTGGTGCCTGAGCGGTTCCGGGTGTTACGCCTTCGGCGGTGCCGCCGCGCTAAGCGGCGCACGCTCTCCCGTGCGACGGCCGGGACTATACGCGAATTGATGCGGCGCCACAACCGACTGCCTGGCGCTGCTACCATGCGTGCATGACGGTGCCTTGTGTTTCACGTTGCGAGCGGATCGCGGTGCGCGGGATGCACTGCAACGTCCGCCATTGGGGTTCGGAAGACGCACCCCGGCTGTTCGTGCTGCATGGCTGGATGGACTCCTCTGCCACCTTCCAGTTCGTGGTCGAGGCCTTGTGGCAGGCTTGGCATGTGATCGCCCCGGACCTTCGGGGCTTCGGCGACAGCGACTGGTTGCGGCGTCCCTATTGGTTTCCCGACTATTACGCGGATCTCGAGTGCTTGCTCGACCATTACTCGCCGGGGGAGCCGGTGCGCCTGGTCGGGCACAGCATGGGTGCCAACATTGCCGCGATGTATGCGGCTGCGCGCCCGGCACGCGTCACGCAGGTTGCGATGCTCGACTTCCTCGGCTTGCGGCCGACCGGGCCGGACGATGCGCCGGGGCGGCTCGCCGGCTGGCTGGACGAGCTGCGCGAGGTGCCGCGAATGCGCATCTATCGAGACCGCCGCGCCCTGGCGCGGCGCCTGATGTCGGCAAACCCGCGCCTGACGCCGGCCCGGGCGGCGTTCCTGGCTGCGAACGTCGCGCGTACGCGCGCAGACGGGCAGATCGAGATGGCGTGCGACCCGTGGCACAAGATGGTTTCGCCAACGCTGTACCACGTCGAAGAATCGATGGCGGCGTGGCGTGCAATTGCGGTGCCGGTGCTGATGCTGATAGCCGACGAAGGGTATGTCGTCGACCGCTTCGGCAGCCGGCCCGACGAAATTTGCCGCCGGCTCGAATGTTTCCGCAACGTGACAGTCGAGAACATTGCCGGCGCCGGCCACAACTTGCAGCACGACCAGCCCGAAATGGTCGCTGCGGCACTCGAGCGTTTTCTTTCGCGCGATTGACCTGTGCGGCGTCGTGCTCCGGCGTCGCGGTATCGCTTTGCTATCATCGGAAGATGACGAACGTCGATCTGCATTGCCACTCCACTGTGTCGGACGGATTGCTTGCGCCGCGCGATCTGGTGCGGCGCGCGGCGGCCAACGGTGCCGAGGTGCTGGCGTTGACCGACCATGACCATCTGGGCGGGCTGGCCGACGCCCGCGACGAGGCGCAGGCGCTCGGCATCCGGTTCATCAACGGGGTCGAGATTTCCGTGTCCTGGGAAGGGTTGACCATCCATATTGTCGGTCTCGGCATCGACGCGGCGGATATCGCGCTGTCGGCCGGGCTGGCGTCGGTGCGCGATGGCCGCGATTTGCGCGCGCAGCGCATGTCGGAGTCGCTTGCGGCGATCGGCATCCGCGGCGCTTACGAAGGCGCATTGCGCTATGTCGGGAATCCGGCGCTGATTTCGCGCTCGCATTTCGCGCGCTGGCTGGTGGAAAAGCGCTACGCGCGCGACGTCTCGAACGTGTTCGAGCATTATCTGGCCCGAGGCAAACCTGGCTACGTCGAGCATGCGTGGTGTTCGCTGGCGCAAGCGGTTGGCTGGATACATGGCGCGGGCGGCGTGGCGGTGGTCGCGCATCCCGGCCGCTACCGGATGTCGGGCAGCGAGCGCGACAGGTTCTTTTCGGCGTTTCGCGCGCTGGGGGGTGAGGCGGTGGAAGTCGTGGCGGGTGCCCACGATGCGGCCGCAGTCCGCGACTATGCACACATCGCGCGCAAGTATGGTCTCGCGGCATCGCGCGCCTCGGACTTCCATGGCCCCGGCGAAAGCGTGGTCGACGTCGGGCGTGCCGCGCCCCTGCCGCCGGATCTGGAGCCGGTGTGGGAGCGACTGGCAGCCTGACCGCATTTCAATTGGCGCGGCGAGTTCAACGTTATGGCCCAGTATTTCCACATGCACCCCGAACAGCCCCAGGCACGGCTGGTTCGACATGCCGTCGAGATCATTCGCGATGCCGGATTGATCGCGTTTCCGACCGATTCCGCGTATGCACTCGGCGGGCTGACCGGCGATGCCGGTCTGCTCGAGCGAATCCGTCGCATCCGCGACGTCGACGAGCGGCACCATTTCACGATCATGTGCCGTGACCTGTCCCAGATCGCGACCTATGCACGCGTGGACAATGCCCAATACCGGCTGCTGAAAAGCGCGACGCCAGGGAGCTACACGTTCGTCCTCGAAGGAACCAAGGAGTTGCCGCGCCGGGTTCTGCATCCGAAGCGCAAGACGATCGGATTGCGCGTTCCCGATCACCCGGTCGTGCATGCGCTGCTCGAGGAACTGGACGAGCCGCTGCTGACGTCGACGCTGATCCTGCCCGGTGAAACCTTGCCGCTGACCGACCCGGACGAGATCCGCGAAAGGCTCGAGCATCAGGTGGATCTGGTGATCGAAGCCGGGCCATGCGGCGCGGAAGCGACCACCGTTGTCGATCTGACCGATGGAAGCCCCGTACTGGTCCGTGCGGGGCGAGGCAGTCTGACCCCTTTCGGCCTGGCCTGAATCGCGCGGTCATCCCCGCGGAACGCGGGAGCGGGTTTTGGTAGAATGCCGGGTTAGTTTCCCCATTCGACATGCAAGAACTCATACCGACGCTGGCAATCTGGGTGTTGCCGGTGCTCCTAGCGATAACCCTGCACGAAGCGGCTCACGGTTATGTGGCTCGACATTTCGGCGATAACACGGCGTATCTGGCGGGCCGCATCAGCCTCAACCCGCTGCGCCATGTCGACCCCGTCGGCACCGTGCTGGTCCCGCTCGGCATTTATCTGCTCTCGAGCGCAGGAGGCATGCCCTTGCTTTTTGGCTGGGCGAAACCGGTGCCGGTGGAGTTTGCGCGACTGTCCAGACCGAAACAGGACATGCTCTGGGTTGCTGCGGCAGGGCCGGGCGCGAATCTGGTCATGGCTCTTGCCTGGGCGATCGCATTCAAGCTCGCTTGGACCCTGCCTCAGTTTGCCTACACCGTACCGGTTTCAGAGATGGCACGCGCTGGCGTTCAGATCAATCTGGTGCTGATGGTGCTCAATCTTCTTCCGATACCGCCTCTGGATGGCGGTCGAATTGCCTTGAGCCTGCTTCCGCACAGGCTGGCGTGGCAATTTGCCAGGCTGGAGCGTTTCGGGTTCACGATCCTGCTGGTCCTGTTGTTCACCGGGGTGCTCGGGATGCTGCTGGAACCCGTGATGGACACCGTCAAGTCGTTGCTAGAGTTTGCCGTTCAGATCCACATACCTTACCCATCCATCTGACATGTACCAGGAACGCGTACTTTCCGGCATGAGACCGACCGGTCGCCTGCACCTCGGCCACTATCACGGCGTGCTGAAGAACTGGGTCGGGCTGCAGGCAGAGTTTCCATGCCTCTTCTTCGTCGCGGACTGGCACGCGCTGACGACCGATTACGACGAGCCCGGCAAGATCGAGAATGCCGCTTGGGACATGATCATCGACTGGCTCGCGGCTGGCGTCGACCCGAACCGGGCGACGCTGTTCATCCAGTCGCGCGTTCCGGAGCATGCGGAGCTGTTCCTGCTTATGTCGATGATGGCGCCCTTGGGCTGGCTCGAGCGAGTGCCGACCTACAAGGATCAGCAGGAGAAGCTCTCGCACAAGGATCTGTCGACCTATGGTTTCCTGGGCTATCCGCTGCTTCAGGCGGCGGACATCCTCATCTATCGCGCGGATCGCGTGCCGGTGGGTGAGGATCAGGTGCCCCATATCGAGTTCACCCGCGAAGTGGCCCGACGTTTCAACCACCTCTATGGACGCGAGCCCGGCTTCGAAGAGAAGGCGCGCGAGGCGATCAAGAAGCTCGGTTCGAAGCGTGCAAGGCTTTACGAGGAGTTGCGCACGCGCTTCCAGCAGGATGGAGACCACGGGGCCCTGGAACAGGGGCGCGCGCTGCTCAATGACAATCAGAGTCTGTCCATGGGAGACCGCGAGCGTCTGTTCGGCTTTCTCGAAGGATCGAGCAAGATGATTCTGGTGGAACCGGGTGCGTTGCTCACCGAGGCTTCGCGCATGCCCGGGCTGGATGGACAGAAAATGTCGAAGTCCTATAACAACACGATCTCGCTGCGTGAGGATGCGGATGCGATCACGAAGAAGATCCGCACCATGCAAACCGATCCGCAGCGCGTGCGTCGCAACGATGCCGGTGATCCGGACAAGTGTCCGGTGTGGCAGTTCCATGTGATCTATTCGGACGAAGGCGTCAGGGACTGGGTACAGAAGGGCTGTCGAAGCGCGGGCATCGGCTGCATAGAATGCAAGCAGCCGGTGATCGATGCGGTGTTGCGAGAACAGGAGCCGATGCGGGAACGCGCCCAAACCTATCTCGACGACCCTACGCTGGTGCGCGACATCATTGCAGATGGTTGCGAGAAGGCACGCAAGCTGGCGCAGGAAACCATGCGTGACGTGCGCGAGTCTATGGGGCTCGATTACGGCTGAAGGCGGTGATGAGCGACAACGTCATTCCGATCGCGACGGCGCAGGCTCCCGAACAACACCCGTTGCCGCTCGCACGCCTCTACGGTGAGCCGGTTACGGAGTTGCCGAAGGATTTGTATATTCCGCCGGAAGCGCTGGAGGTGTTCCTTGAGAGCTTCGAAGGGCCGCTCGACCTCTTGCTCTATTTGATCCGAAAGGCCAATATCAACGTCCTCGACATCCCGATGGCGCCGCTGACGGCCCAGTATCTGGAGTACGTCGAGTCGATGCGGCACAGGAATCTCGAGTTGGCGGCCGAGTATCTCCTGATGGCGGCCATGCTGCTGGAGATCAAGTCTCGGATGCTGTTGCCGCGGCCCAACAAGGTCGAGGATAGCGATGAGGATCCGCGCGCGGAACTCGTGCGCAGGCTGCTCGAGTACGAGCAGATGAAGGCCGCTGCGGCGCGAATCGATCAGTTGCCGCAGGCCCTCCGGGACTATGAATGGGTGAACGTTGCGATCACCCAGCAGATTGCGGAACGTTTGCCCGAGGTGACGCTGAACGACCTTCAAGTGGCCTGGTTGTCGCTGATGAAGCAGGCGCGCATGGTTCAGCACCACAAGGTGCGCAAGGAAGAATTGTCCGTGCGCGAGCACATGGCGCACATTCTTCGTCGCCTTCAGGGCGGTGCGTATGTGGAGTTCCAGGATTTGTTCGACACTGCCGGTGGCGTGCCGAAACTGGTGGTGAGCTTTCTCGCAATGCTGGAACTGGCGCGGGAGAAGCTCGTCGAGATCACTCAGCGCGAGGCGTTTGCGCCGATACACGTGAGATTAGCGGAAGCGACGGTTCATGACATTGCCTGATATACCCGAGGCAACGCCGGAGGGCGCGCAATCGGAGATGCTCTCCGAGATAGAACTGGCTTCGGTCGAGGCTGGCGTCGCCGATGGGACGGCGGATCTGGAGCCTGTTTCGTTGTCCGGCTTCGTTGCCGATGAGGCCGTCGCGCCGTCGATGCTCGCCGACGGACTGACCTTGCTTCAGGCGAAACGGGTGCTTGAGACCGCCTTGCTCGCTGCGGCGAGCCCGATGCAGGTTGCGGACCTGCGCCGGTTGTTCGAATTCGACCCCGGACCCGACTTGATTCGAAGGCTGCTCGATGAATTGCGTGACGAGTGGAGTGACCGTGGCGTCGAACTGGCGTTCCTGGCCTCCGGGTGGCGATTCCAGACGCGGCCCGAATTCCAGCAATATATCGATCGCCTGAAGATCGAACGCGCACCGAAGTACTCGCGGGCCGTCATGGAAACGCTGGCGATCATTGCCTATCGGCAACCTGTGACGCGCGGAGACATTGAAGACATTCGTGGGGTTGCGGTATCGCCGAACGTGATCAAGACGCTCGAATCCCGGGGCTGGATAGATGCCGTCGGACATCGGGATGCGCCCGGACGTCCGGCACTGTATGCGACGACCCGCAAGTTCCTCGATGATCTGCGTTTGCGCAGTCTGTCTGAACTTCCACCGTTGAACGAAATTGAAAGGGTGATGGATCTTGTCGAATCGACGCCGCAAGCCTGATAGCCCCTGGGCCGGGCAGCCGTCCAGTGGCCAGCCGAGGCCGCGCAAGCAGGGGATGCCGCCAGCGCATGGCCGTCCGCGCGGGCCGGCACCCAGGTTACATCGCGACGAGCACGGGGATGTGGACGGCAATCGGGCTCCAATCTCGGCCGAGCGTGAGGTTGACGGCAACCGCGTTCCGGCCTCGGGCAGGGCGCCGGGGTTGCAGGCCGAGCGCGCTCCCGTTGCGCGGCAGCCGGGGCGTACCGGAGGTCGTGGCAACAAGGATGCAGCCGTCGTCCTTGTGGCGCCAGAGAGACTTCACAAGGTGCTTGCCCAAGCCGGGGTCGGATCCCGACGCGAGATCGAAGAATGGATACTGGCTGGCCGCGTGAGCGTCAATGGATTGCCAGCTGCCGTTGGGCAGAAGGTTTCGGCAGCCGACAAGGTTCGGGTGAACGGCAAACTCGTCGAACTTCGAATGAAGCAGCGGCTGCCGCGCGTGTTGCTTTATCACAAACCGGAGGGTGAGATCGTTTCCCGCGACGATCCCGAGGGGCGTGCCAGCGTTTTTGTAAAGTTGCCCAAGCTCCGCGGTGGGCGATGGGTAGCCGTTGGCCGACTCGACATCAATACAAGCGGGCTGCTCGTATTCACGACCAGTGGCGAATTGGCCAATCGACTGATGCATCCTCGATATGGACTCGAGCGCGAGTATGCAGTGCGTCTGGTTGGTGAGCTGACCGCGGCGCAGCGCGAACAACTGCTTGCGGGTATTGAACTCGAGGACGGGGCAGCGCGTTTCAACTCCGTGTTCGACAAGGGTGGCGAGGGGACCAACCACTGGTATCACGTGACGATCAGCGAAGGACGAAATCGCGAGGTTCGTCGCATGTTCGAGGCGATCGGATTGACGGTAAGCCGGCTGATGCGGGTCCGCTATGGGCCGATCCAGCTCCCGCCACGCCTGAAACGCGGCATGACCATGGATCTGCCCGAGCAGGAGGTGAGGGCGCTGGAAACCGGGTTGCAGAGCGCGTTGCCGGCGTCGGACGGCGACGATCTTCCGCGCCCGTCGGTGAAGCCGGAAGGCCCGCGCCGTTCCGGGCGTCGCCCGGCCCGTGCCAAGAGGCCCCAACAGGCAGAAAATTAACAGGCTGATTGCCAGTAGGGGCGCCTTCCGATATAATTTTTAGTCTTCGCAGGCTTGGTCCAGCACGCCGATGTGCTTGGTCAAGCCGATGCGGTTTGTAGGTTGAAGATGGGCGGTTCGCCCATTTTTTATTTGTGGCGGCGAATCGTTGAGGGTTGTTGGCGGGTGCGCACCGAGGAAATCATCGAGCAGGCGGTTGAGGGGTTGGGTTTCGAACTGGTTGATTTCGAAACATCTCCGAAGGGGCGGCTGTTGCGTGTGTTCATCGACGGGCCAAATGGTATTTCAGTGGATGACTGCGCGAACGTCAGCAATCACCTCACGCGGCTGTTTGCGGTCGAGAATGTCGACTATGACCGGCTCGAAGTGTCGTCGCCGGGGCTCGACCGGCCTCTCAAGAAACTTGGTGATTTCGAACGTTTCGCCGGCCATGAGGCGCATGTGCGCGTTCGTGTTGCGATCGACGGTCAGCGCAACTTTGCGGGGCTGCTCGGCGGCCTGAGTGAAGGCAAGGTGCTGTTGACGACGGATAAAGGCATGATTGCGCTCGATTTTGAGCAGATCGACAAGGCGCGCCTCGTACCGAAGTTTTGATCGGCACCGAAGACAGGATTGCAGGAGGAAGGAAATGAGCCGCGATTTGTTGCTGTTGGTCGATGCACTGGCGCGCGAGAAGAACGTTGATCGGGAGATCGTGTTCGCTGCGCTCGAGTCGGCGCTGGCTTCTGCCACCAAGAAGCGAATCAATGAGGACGCGGATGTTCGGGTCTCGATCAATCGTGAAACCGGGGACTACGAATCGTTCCGGCGCTGGGTGGTGTTGCCGGACGAAGAGGTGGAGAACGACGATCAGCAGATGGGGCTGATCGACGCGCGCGAGGAATTGCCGGATGTTCAGGTCGGCGATTACGTCGAGGAGGCGCTCGAGCCGATCGATTTTGGCCGGATCGGGGCGCAGGCCGCGAAGCAGGTGATTCTGCAGAAGATTCGTGATGCAGAGCGGGAACAAATCCTGACTGACTTCCTTGAGCGCAAGGAGCATCTTGTAACTGGCACGATCAAGCGGATCGAGCGTGGCAACGCAATTGTCGAAGCCGGGCGCATCGAGGCGCTTCTTCCGCGCGATCAGATGATTCCGAAAGAGAATCTGCGCGTCGGGGATCGTGTGCGGGCATTTTTGCTGAAGATCGACAGGCAGGCACGCGGCCCTCAGCTCATCCTGTCGCGCACCGCACCCGAGTTCATCATTCGCCTGTTTGCGCTGGAGGTGCCCGAGATCGACGACGAGTTGCTGGAGATCCGCTCGGCGGCTCGTGACCCTGGCGTCCGAGCGAAGATTGCAGTCAAGTCGAACGATCCTCGCATCGATCCGATCGGAACCTGTGTCGGCATGCGCGGGTCGCGCGTTCAGGCGGTAACGAATGAACTCGCGGGCGAGCGCGTGGATATCATCCTCTGGTCGCCGGATCCGGCGCAGTTCGTGGTTGGCGCTTTGGCGCCCGCAGAGGTAAGCAGCATCGTCGTGGATGAGGATGCACACAGCATGGATGTCGTGGTTGACGAGGACAATCTCGCAATCGCGATCGGCCGCGCCGGACAGAACGTTCGTCTGGCTTCGGAACTGACCGGGTGGACGATCAATCTGATGACGGTTGAAGAGTCTCAGAAGAAATCCGAGGAAGAGCAGTCGGGGATCAGGGAGATCTTCATGTCCCGCCTCGATGTCGATGACGAGGTCGCGAACATCCTGATCGAGGAAGGATTCTCGACGCTCGAAGAGGTTGCCTATGTCCCGCTCGCAGAGATGCTGGAGATCGAGGCTTTCGACGACGAGACGGTCAATGAGTTGCGCAATCGCGCGCGGAACGTTCTTCTGACGGAGGCGATCGTCGACGAGGAGCAACTCGAGAACGTCTCCGAGGATCTGCTGGGCCTGGAAGGGATGGATAAGCCGCTTGCCGCGAAGCTTGCTCGTGCAGGCGTGCGTTCTCGTGACGATCTTGCCGATCTCGCCGTTGACGAGTTGCTGGATCTCACCGAGATCGATCAGGATCGGGCAACGAATTTGATCACGGCGGCTCGCGCCCACTGGTTTGAGCAGCAGTAGAGGTTGCAGGAGCAGATATGGCACAGATGAACGTCACCCAGTTTGCGAGCGAGCTGAAGATGCCCGCCTCGGCGCTGCTCGAACAGTTGCAGAAAGCTGGCGTAGAGAAGTCCGCTGCGAGTGACCTGCTATCGGAACAGGACAAGACACGGTTACTCGAGTACCTGCGTCGGGCTCATGGCGAGACACAGACTAAGACGAAGATTACGCTGACGCGCAAGGAAACCAGCGAGATCAAGAAAGCTGACTCCACCGGCAAGGCCCGCACGATACAGGTGGAGGTGCGGAAGAAAAGGGTGCTCGTCAAGCGTGATTCGACCGAAGCGGCCGTTCCCGAGCAGGCCGTGCAGCCTGTCGAAGTGTCTGTCGCTCCGCCCGCCCCGGAGCCCGAGGAGGTTGCTCCGGCGCCGGTGGAAGTCGAGCCTCCTGTCGTCGAGGAGATCGTTCCGGTTATCGAGCCGGAAGTGGTGCCGGCCCCGGTCGAAAAACCTACGACCAAGCGCGTGGTGCCCTCCGTGGAAGCCATCCTGTCGCCAGAGGAACTCGAACGGCGCAAGAACGAAGCGCGGCGTCACGCCGACCTGGCTTCGATCCAGGCCGCGGAACTCAAAGCCAAGCAGGAACGTGAAGCCGATGCGAAGCGTCGCGCGGAGGAGCGGCTTTCCCAGTTGCAGGCCGAAGCCGAAGCGAAGGCAAAGGCTGCAGATGCAATGCCTGCGGAAACAGCTGCGCAACCGGGAACCGCGACTCTGCATAAACCCGTGAAGGCAGACGGCGAGACGAAGAAGGAAGCGAAGAAGCCGGCGTCCACGTGGAAGGACGAAAGTGCGAAGCGTCGCGGAATCAAGACGCGGGGCGATACGAGTCCATCTTCCGGGTGGCGTGGTGGTCCGCGCGGACGGCATCATCGCCATGGTGAAGATTCACAGGCCGCGCAAATGCCGGCTGAACCGATTGTCCGCGAAGTTTTGGTGCCGGAAACGATCACCGTGGCGGATCTGGCGCACAAGATGTCGGTCAAGGCTGCCGAGGTAATCAAGTCCCTCATGAAGATGGGCTCCATGGTTACGATCAATCAGGTGCTCGACCAGGAAACCGCGATGATCCTCGTAGAGGAGATGGGGCATGTGGCGAAGGCTGCCAAGCTCGATGATCCGGATGCTTTCCTCGTCGAAGACGCTGAGGTGCACAAAGACATCGAACTGCTTCCGCGCGCGCCTGTGGTTACGGTCATGGGTCACGTCGATCACGGCAAGACCTCGTTGCTCGACTACATCCGCAAGACTCGCGTCGCTTCGGGTGAGGCCGGCGGAATCACCCAGCACATCGGTGCCTATCACGTGGAAACGCCGCGTGGTGTGATCACCTTTCTGGATACGCCGGGCCACGAAGCCTTTACCGCCATGCGCGCCCGAGGCGCCAAGGCCACTGACATCGTGATCCTGGTCGTCGCGGCCGATGACGGCGTGATGCCCCAGACGAAAGAGGCGATTCACCATGCCAAGGCGGCGGGCGTCCCGCTGGTCGTTGCAATCAATAAAATCGACAAGCCGGAGGCCAACCCGGACCGGGTAAAGCAGGAACTCGTCGCCGAAGGAGTCGTGCCCGAAGAATACGGTGGCGATTCGCCCTTCGTACCGGTATCGGCCAAGACGGGGGCAGGCATCGACGCACTGCTCGAGAACGTCTTGCTGCAGGCGGAAGTGCTGGAGTTGAAGGCGCCGGTCGACGCGCCGGCAAAGGGCTTGATCATCGAGGCGCGCCTCGACAAGGGGAAGGGGCCCGTGGCCACCATTCTGGTCCAGCAAGGAACGCTGAAGCGTGGAGACATCCTCCTTGCCGGTGCCGTTTTCGGTCGCGTTCGAGCCATGTTGGATGAGGCCGGCAAGAACGTCGCCGAGGCCGGCCCGTCGATTCCGGTCGAAATTCAGGGGCTGCAGGACGTTCCGTCAGCCGGGGATGACGCCATGGTTCTGGGGGACGAGCGCAAGGCGCGCGAGATCGCGCTGTTCCGACAGGGTAAATTCCGTGACGTCAAGCTCGCGAAACAGCAAGCTGCAAAGCTGGAGAGCATGTTTGAACAGATGGGCGAAGGTGAGGCGAAGACACTCGCCCTCATCGTGAAGGCGGACGTGCAGGGTTCCCAGGAAGCTTTGACTCATGCCTTGGCGAAACTTTCGACGGACGAGGTCAAGGTCAACATCATTCACGCTGCCGTGGGCGGTATTACGGAGTCGGATGTGAACCTTGCGTCTGCATCGAAGGCCGTCATCATAGGTTTCAATACCCGTGCTGATGCAAGCGCACGCAAGGCAGCCGAAAGTTTTGGCGTCGACATTCGCTATTACAACATCATTTACGATGCGGTCGATGAGATCAAGGCCGCTCTCGGCGGCATGCTGGCTCCCGAGCGGAGGGAGAAGGTCATTGGACAGGTCGAGATCAGGCAGGTATTCCGAATTTCCAAGGTCGGCTCGGTCGCGGGATGTATGGTGCTGGATGGCGTGGTCAAACGCGGCTCCCAGATCCGTCTGCTGCGTGACAACGTGGTCGTTTGGACCGGGGAACTGGACTCTCTCAAGCGGTTCAAGGACGATGTAAAAGAAGTCAAGGGCGGCTTCGAATGCGGTCTTTCGCTCAAGAATTACAACGACATCCAGGAAAGTGACCTGCTGGAGGTATTCGAGATCGAGGAGGTGGCGCGCACGCTCTGATCGTGCCCGCTTGGCTGGCCCATGCCCAAAGAATTTTCGCGCAGCAGTCGTGTGGCAGAGCAGGTTCGCCGCGAGCTGGCCGAATTGATCCAGCTTGAGGTCAAGGATCCCAGGGTGGGGCTGGTGACATTGACGGATGTCGAGATCTCGCCAGACTATGCGCACGCGAAGGTTTTTTTTACCTCGTTGAAGGGGGAGTCCGGCGTGAGCGAAGTGCTCGCTGGGCTGCGTGCTGCGAGCGGTTTTCTGCGACGCGAACTTGGGCGGCGCATTCGCATACACACGCTTCCCGAACTCCACTTCGCCTACGATCGCTCGGTGGAGCAGGGCGATCGCTTGTCCCGTCTTATCGACGAGGCCGTAAAGTCCGATCACGACACATCGAGCGACGACATCTGAATGAATGCGCCTCGTCGCCCGCCGCGACTGAAAGTCGACGGCGTGGTGCTCCTGGACAAGCCGTCGGGCTTGTCTTCCAATGCCGTGCTTCAGCGTGTGCGTCGAGTGTTCAACGCGGCGAAAGCAGGGCATACGGGTACGCTGGATCCGCTCGCCTCGGGGTTGTTGCCCCTGTGCTTCGGGGAGGCAACGAAGTTCGCACAGACGTTGCTCGAAGCTGACAAGAGCTACGAGGCCGAACTGTGTCTCGGTGTCCGCACGGATACAGGCGATGCTGAAGGGGTGGTCGTAGAAAGTCGCGAAGCGAATTGCGTTGCCGAGGAGTTCGTTTCAGCTTGCAGCCGATTCGTAGGCACGATCGAACAAACCCCGCCGATGCATTCGGCGCTGAAGGTCGCCGGGCGGCCCTTGTACGAATATGCCCGGTCTGGCGTGATACTGGAGCGGCAGCCGAGGACGGTCCGGATTCAAAAAATCGAGGTACTCGCGTTTGCCGGAAGTAGGGCTCGTATCTCCGTTGATTGCAGCAAGGGAACCTACATTCGGGTACTCGCGGAGGATATCGGAGCGCTGCTTGGTTGTGGCGCACACTTGGCAGGGCTGCGCCGGACGAGGATCGGGCGGTTTGAGGTTCGCGATGCCGTAGAGTTGGAGCGACTCGAGGCCGATCTGGCCAATGCGTCGGATTGGCTTCAACCGGCCGATCATCTGATCACGGATTGGACCAAAGTCGAGTTGATGCATGATGCCGCGCGTGCCTTCGGACACGGGCAAGCCGTCGCACTCGGTCCGCAACCAAGTGCAGGCCGAGATGTCCGGGTTTATGGCCCCGACGAGCAGTTTCTGGGCACGGGGGAAGTTGAAGGAAGCTTCGTCCGGCCGAAACGTGTGGTTGGCGCTGTCGCGTCACCCTGATTCCAGCCACATTCCTGTGGCAGGGGATTGAGTAGACTGCAAATTTGCACGTATAATCCAATGTTTTCCAAGAGACAAGACGATAGGTAGAGATTCATGGCAATCCAGACTGCAGACAAGGCCAAGATCGTTGGCGACTACCAACGTGCCAAGGGCGATACCGGTTCCCCCGAAGTTCAGGTCGCGCTGCTTACTGCACGCATCAACGACCTCACCGGCCATTTCAAGGCCCATGTCAAGGATCATCATTCGCGACGCGGTTTGCTAAAGATGGTTAGTGCGCGTCGCAAGATGCTCGACTATCTCAAGCGCAAGAACGTGGATAGCTATCGCTCGCTGATTGAGCGCCTCGGTCTGCGCAAGTAGGCGCCGATGCTTGCGCGCCCAGTTCAGTGGAGCGGGCAACAGATTCGATGCCGGCGATGGCCTGATGAGGCCTACGCCGGCTTTTCATTTTGGTCCGATGTATGCGCGATGATGTACGACGGAAACCGAACGAGAGGATATGAAATTGTTTAATCACGCTAAGAAGAGTTTTTCGTACGGGCAGCACACAGTCACGATGGAGACTGGCGAGATTGCGCGCCAGTCGTCCGGGGCGGTCCTCGTCAGCATGGATGACACGGTTGTTCTCGCGACAGTCGTTGCGCAAAAAGAAGCGAAACCCGGGCAGGATTTCTTTCCGCTGACGGTCGATTACGCCGAGAAGTTTTACGCGGCCGGACGAATCCCGGGGGGGTTTTTCAAAAGAGAGGGGCGTCCCTCGGAGAAGGAAACCCTGACGTCGCGCCTGATCGACAGACCGATCCGCCCCCTTTTTCCAGACGGGTTCTACAACGAGGTGCAGGTCATTGTTCATGTGCTCTCGTTGAATCCCGAAGTGGATGCGGATATTCCGGCATTGATCGGCGCATCGGCTGCATTGGCGGTTTCCGGCATCCCCTTCAACGGACCGATCGGTGCAGCCCGTGTCGGATATCAGAACGGCCAGTTCCTCCTCAATCCCACCATAAGCCAGTTGAAGGAGAGTCAACTCAATCTGGTGGTCGCAGGAACCCAGGCCGCAGTACTGATGGTCGAATCCGAGGCCATGGAGTTGCCGGAAGACGTCATGCTCGGCGCCGTGGTGTTCGGTCACGAGCAGATGCAGTCGGCGATCAATGCGATCAATGAGCTTGTCGAGGCGGCAGGGAAGCCGGAGTGGGACTGGAAGCCGCCTGCCAAGGACGAAGCCTTGATAAGCAGGATTGCCGATCTGGCGGAAGGCCCTCTCAGGGATGCCTATCGACTGACTCAGAAACAACTGAGAACGGCGAAGGTCAATGAGATCCGTAGCTCATTGATTGCTCAACTGACGACAGCGCTTGAAGACGGCGCGTTGGCGCCGGATGTCAATACGATCAAGAATCACTTTTTTGACCTCGAAGCGAAGATTGTTCGTTCGCAGATTCTGAATGGCGAACCGCGGATCGACGGACGCGATACACGCACCGTAAGGCCGATCGCAATTCGCAACAGCGTCATGCCACGAACCCACGGTTCGGCACTCTTCACCCGCGGTGAGACTCAGGCGCTGGTGATCGCGACGTTGGGTACTGGCCGGGATGAACAGATTATCGATGCGCTTGCTGGCGAGTACAAGGAGCGCTTCATGCTTCATTACAACATGCCTCCGTTTGCAACAGGCGAAACCGGACGTTTCGGTGCCCCGAAGCGTCGCGAGATCGGCCACGGACGTCTCGCGAAGCGTGCGTTGATCGCGGTTCTGCCTTCGCCCGAAGAGTTCAGCTATTCGATGCGGGTGGTCTCCGAAATTACCGAGTCGAACGGTTCTTCGTCGATGGCTTCGGTTTGCGGTGGATCGCTGGCGCTGATGGATGCAGGCGTGCCGCTGAAAGCGCATGTTGCAGGTATTGCAATGGGTCTGATCAAGGAAGGAAACCGGTTCGCGGTTCTGACCGATATCCTCGGCGATGAAGATCATCTGGGCGATATGGATTTCAAGGTGGCCGGTACGGACAACGGTGTCACGGCACTCCAGATGGACATCAAGATTCAGGGAATTACCAAGGAAATTATGCAGGTGGCGCTGGCTCAAGCGAAGGACGCGCGCATGCATATTCTTGGGCAGATGAAATCGTCGCTCTCGACGCATCGGGGCGAGGTATCGACCTATGCACCACGCCTGCTGACGATGAAAATCAATCCGGAGAAGATCCGGGACGTAATCGGCAAGGGCGGCGCGGTTATTCGTGCGCTGACGGAGGAAACCGGCACAACGATCGATATTACAGACGATGGCACAGTGACGATTGCGTCGGTCAATGCCGACATGGCGGACGTTGCCAAGAAGCGCATCGAGGCGATCACGGCCGAGGTTGAGGTGGGCAAAGTGTACGAGGGGACGGTGCTTCGCCTGCTCGACTTTGGTGCCATCGTGAGCGTGTTGCCCGGCAAGGACGGCCTTCTCCATATCTCACAAATTGCAAACGAACGAATCGAGAAAGTCGCCGATCACCTGAAAGAGGGGCAGGTCGTGAAGGTGAAGGTGCTTGAGACTGACGAAAAAGGACGGATCCGTCTCTCGATGAAAGCGGTCTCGAACGAAAGTGCCCAGCAGACGCAACAGCAGCAAAGCTCAGGCGAAACGAAGCAACCGCAATAGGGAATATAAATTTAATCAATATGATAGGGCGCCTGAAAGGTGCCCTTTTTCTTTCTTTACCTAGCCCAAAATCCCGCCCAGACCCATTTGACCTACCACCTTGCTGCGGGTAACATCCGGGCCTCTTCGGGGTGTAGCGCAGTCCGGTAGCGCGCTTGCTTTGGGAGCAAGATGTCGGAGGTTCGAATCCTCTCACCCCGACCATTCGTTTTCCCTTTCTCATTGCGGCAGTAGCTCAGTCGGATAGAGCACCGGCCTTCTAAGCCGGGGGTCGGTGGGTTCGAGTCCTCCCTGCCGCGCGCATCTCTCCAGGCCCTAAGCGGCAGCGCCCCGCACAATTCTCGTGGTGGGGACCGCGCGACGAGTGGATTAGTCCGTTCGTTGGCTTTTCGATCCAGTCGGAATCCGACAATATGTTAAGGAGTGGATAGTAGTCCTCGGCTGGCTCGGGTCATCTGAAATGTCTGCAATGAGAATGTTCAAGCGCGGTTGGTTGCAGCGATGCGCGACTTTCGCGGCGATCGCCTTGGTGCTCGCGGCAATGTCATATCCCGCTCGCGCCGAAGAGTCGGAGCGCGACGCCGAGGCGGCCGGGCTGGTTGCCCTTGCCACCGCACTGGAGCACGGTGAAGGCGTTCAGAAGGACGAGACGCAGGCACTGGCTCTCTATTGCGAGGCAGCGCGCCAAGGCGATGCGGAAGCCCAGTTCAGCATCGGCTGGATGTACGCGAATTCACGCGGTATTCCCCGGAACGACGCGATCGCCTCGTACTTCTTTGGGCTCGCAGCAGGTCAGGGCCACGAGCATGCGCAACGGATTCAGCATCTCTTCGGACCAAGCGCCTCAGATCCGCCGGACTGCATGCGGCCGCCCAGGATCGAGGCGCAGGCAATCGAGGACGAGGCGCTGCCACAGGTCGACGACATGCCGCCCGCGCCGAAATATATCGCCGATCTGGTTGGCCGTCTGGCCCCGCAGTACAACGTTCAGCCTCGGCTCGCGCTCGCCGTGATTCGGGCAGAATCGAACTTCGATCCCAATGCCCGGTCCGTGAAGAACGCGCAGGGCCTGATGCAGCTCATCCCCGAGACTGCGCGACGTTTCAATGTCCGCAAGCCCTTCGATCCCGAGCAGAACGTCCGCGGCGGCCTTGCCTATCTGCGATGGCTCTTGTCGTACTTCCGGGGGCAGGTGCCCCTCGTCGTAGCCGGATACAACGCTGGCGAAGGGGCCGTCGATAGATATCGGGGCATACCACCTTTTCCCGAAACGCGGGAATACGTGCAGCGAATCATGAGCATCTACAGGAGCGAGATGCATCCATTCGAGCGCGATGTCAGCGGGCGATTCTCATTGGTACGCTACCCGCGTTGAACGCGCCTCCGTTGAGCATTGCGGCCACCTGCACAGTAGGCAGACGATTCGTGGAGCGGCGTTGGTTCGTGACGGACTGGCGATAAGTGTCGAAGCATCGAGAGAAATCGCGCTGATTAAGGAGATGTGGATTGGAGAAAATTGCGTTATAGAGTCAGGCCGCCGAACTATGCGAGTGGCCAATGGATGCGGCCTGTGTTGGCTGACGAGCTGAAATGCCGAACATGGCAAGACGCTAGAGTCTGTTCACAAATGACAAAATTATGCACATTCTCTCTTTATGGACTCGGCGAGGCTGGATCGAAGCATGTTGCAGGACGATCAGTGGGCACGTATCGAGCCATTGTGTCCACAGAAGGTGAACTAACGCGGCACGACGGGGTACAACAGCCGACTGTTCGTGGAGGCCGGGCGGGGGATTGCGCGTACCGACTAATCGTGGCGCGATCTGCCCACGAATTCCGGCCCGTGGCACACTGTTTAAATGCGCTTTTCCCGTTGGAGCAGGAAGGGAAGCAATTGGATGCACACGGCCAAAGCCCTCAGGAGCGATGCCGAGTTGGAGCAGTTGTACTTCGATTCGACGCTCGTGCGAGTGCGCCAACACGCCGCGGGCGCCCAAAAAGCAGAAGGCTGTCAGGCGCTCGGGCGCAGCCGGGGCGGATTGAATACCAAGATCTATGCCGTGGTCGGAGCCTTTCGCAACCCGTTGTGCTAACACCGGACCGGCGACCAAGTTTCCGACATCAGCGACGCATCCACGCACATCGAAGGATCGGGGCCGCATTACGTAATTGCCGACAAAGGCTACGACGCCGATGCATTGATGGCCGCAATCGAAGCATAGGGCGCCCAAGTTGCCATCCCGCTTCGCAGCAACCGCCTGGCTTAAGGTGTCTATGATCGTCACCTCTAAAGGGATCACAACCTTGTCGAGCGCTTGATCAATCGGTTTATGCAATTTCGGCGTATCGCCGCCCGATACGAATAGCCCTCGCTCCACTCCTTGCCCATGCTCAATCTTGCTTACGCCTATATCCTTTGCGCATGAGACGCAATTCGAATTGTGAGTACACCCAAGGGCCCTTCGTGCTTACGGGAAGCTTGCCCTTAGCGATGAAACACCAGGAAGCAGATGGCACGCCGAGCACATCGCTCCAGGCGATTGATGATCAGTTGGGCCGTTCGATCGCGAATTCTGGCAACGCAGGCATACAGCTTTGGTTATTCCCTTTGAATCTGTCCGTGGCTGAGTACAGCGTCGTGTCCGGGCTGTTGAGCCGGGACGAGCGAGAACGCGCCAGTCGCTACACTAATGAGGCGTTGAAGCGTGACTTCGAGATTGGTCGCGGATTATTGCGCTATTTGATCGGTGCGTACTTCGATATGCATCCCGCCCAAATCTGCTTCGACAACGGACCGACGGGTAAGCCATCCGTCGGCTTTCCCTTGGACGGCGATCAATTGCAGTTCAACTTCTCCCATTCCGGAGGTTGGGCCATCATGGGCGTGGCATTTGGCGATTCAATAGGTGTCGATATCGAGCGGATAAGAGCTTTCGACGACTACCTGGATGTAGCGCGGTCGAATTTCACCGACGTTGAATTCCAGTGGCTGAAGACGCAGAGATCGTCGGAACGGCTCAGCGCGTTCTATTCTTGTTGGACTCGCAAGGAAGCTGTCGTCAAGGCCGATGGTATCGGCATTGGCTACGGCCTGGACAGATTCGAGATTCCGTTCGATGCCAGCGGTGACACCGGGTTCGCTCAAGTTCATGATCCGTCGGGCCGCTTGGCAGGCTTGCACGTTCAGGGATTCGTGCCGCTCGAGGGGTTTTGCGGAGCTGTATCCGTCCGCTCGGCGCGGCCTGTCGTTCAGTGGTACAGACCGTTGGTCGAGCGATGCGGAAACACATGAACGCCGCTGCGCGCGCAGCACGATCTATTGGGATTCTTGTCGCGATGTGTTGCTGTCATTGCTGTCGAACCGTGCAAGTCAAAAGTCACTGCCGTGAATGCAGCGCGCGCGTGAATTTTGGTACGCAGACCGGGGCCGATAGTGCGCTAGGCTACGGCGATTCCCTGCACGTTGTTGCAGCAGGTTCGATCGGTGCCGACCGTAGGAACCAGGCGACGGATGCGGAGGTTCGCCGCGTAGATGGACACTCCAGTCAGGGTCGGACCTGCCTGTAATTGCGAATTCATCGAGCAGCAGTTACGTCGCTGGCATGGATCAGTTCGCATAGATTGTACAATCCCAATTGGTGGGAGGAGCCTTCATGCAGTCATCGTGGGTCAGGACGTTCTGTAAACGACCGGACGCTCGACTCAAAATGTTCTGCTTCCCGCATGCGGGAGGAGGGGCGTCTGCATATCGGCTCTGGCATGCGGGTCTCCCTCCTTCGGTCGAGGTTTGCGCGGTTCAATTGCCCGGCAGGGAAGGCAGATTCGGTGAAGCACCGGTGCGAAACATTGAGGTGCTGGTAGGCTTGCTGGCAGAACGTCTGGCTGCGCACTGCGTGCGGCCGTTCGTGTTCTTTGGCCACAGCATGGGTGCGGTTGTTGCGTGCGAACTCGCGCGGGTTCTGGCTGCACGTGGCGAATCGGTGCCGGAGCAACTTATCGTATCGGCGCGGCGCCCTCCTCACGTGCCAGATATGCAACCGCCAATACACCTGCTCGACGATCAGGCATTCATTTCTGAAATAGAGCGCCGGTACGGTGGCATTCCGGAGGAGGTTCGGGCCGAGCCAGACTTGATGGCGTTGTTGTTGCCAAGCCTGCGCGCCGACATCGAAGCGCTTGAGCTTTTCCAGCCATGTTCGAGGGCTCCGTTGCCCATGCCAATCACGGTTTTCGGTGGCGAGCAGGATCGCTTGGTACCGCGGGCGCATCTGGAGGCTTGGCGCAGCGAGACGGCAGCGGCGTTTCGCGTCCGATCGTTCGCCGGCGGCCACTTCTATCTCCAGGAAAGACCGTCTGAGGTGCTGAGCGAACTTTCACTGATTGCCGGGGAGATCGTCGGCCGCCTTACGTACGAAGGTATCCCATCGTGAGCGACGCGCTGCGGGACCGCCGGTCAGTCGCGATTGTCGGCATCGGGTGCCGGTTTCCGGGCGGGGTCGAAGACCCCGAGGGCTTTTGGCGAATGCTCCTCGAGGGCCGCGACGCCATCTCAGAGATTCCCGCGGACCGCATCGACCTTAACCGCTTCTTCGACGAGCGTCCCGCGACGCCTGGCCGCATGATGACGCGTTGGGGCGGATTCCTCTCGCACATCGACGAACTCGACGCAGGCTTTTTCGGCATCGCGCCGGTCGAGGCGGAGTGCATGGACCCGCACCAACGTTTGCTGCTCGAGACCGCCTGGGAGGCGCTGGACGATGCCGGCGAGGACATCGCGGCGCTTGAGGGCACGAACGCCGCAGTGTACATGGGGCAGTGGACTAGTGATTTCGAGAATCGCGTCTTTACAGATCCCGATCGCATCACTTTTCCGATGACGATGGGCAGCGGCCGCTATGGTGCCGCCGCACGACTTTCATACGTACTTGGATTGCGCGGGCCGTGCCTCTCGATCGACGCGGCCTGCTCAAGCGGTCTCGCGTGCGTGCACCTCGCTGTGCAGTCACTGCGAGCGGGCGAGTGCGAGCTCGCGCTGGCGGGCGGCGCCAACCTAATTCTTCAGCCGCACATCCACATTGCCTATTCGCAGAGCCGGATGATGGCGCCTGACGGGCGCTGCAAGTTCGGCGATGCAAGCGGAAACGGCTACGTACGTAGCGAGGGCGTGGGCGTCGTGGTGCTTAAGTCGCTCGAGAAGGCGCAACGCGACGGCGATCATGTCTACGCCGTAATCCGGGGCAGCGCCGTGAACAACGACGGCCGCAGCAGCGGTTCTATGGGGCGGCCTAGCCGCATCGGACAGATTGAACTGCTGCGACAGGCCTACGACGATGCCGACGTCGCTCCGGCGGCGGTCGGCTACGTGGAGGCCCACGGTACGGGAACTCGCGCGGGCGACCCGGTCGAGCTTGGCGCGCTCTCCCAGGTGTTGGGCGAGGGCCGCGAGCCCGGGCGGCACGCTTGGGTCGGTTCGATCAAGACCAACATCGGACACACCGAGGCCACTGCGGGTGTCGCTGGTCTCATCAAGGCCGCGCTCGTCCTGCGCAACGGTGCCATCCCGCCAAGCTTGCACTTCAACCAGCCGAATCCGACCATCCCTTGGTCGGACCTGCCGCTGAAGATCGCGACACAGATCATAGACTGGCCGAAAGCCGAAGGGTCTCCTACGCGCGTTGCGAGCGTGAGTGCCTACGGGATCGGGGGCACGAATGCGCACGTCGTGCTTGAGGAAGCGCCCGCGCTTATGCGCGTGCCGTCAGCCGTCCACCCGGCGGTGGCGAATCTGCTGGTGCTTTCGGCGCGCTCCCCGGAGTCGCTGCGGGCGCTCGCGCGACGCTATGCTGAGTGGACTGAGGCGCATCCTGAGGTGCCGATCGAGGCGCTGTGTTGGAATGCCTCCATTCGGCGAACGGCCTTGTCGCACCGCGCCTTTTTCGTCTCGCGCAACCGCGAATCGCTCATTGATTCTCTACGCGACTACGCCGAGGGCTGCGCGGCCGCACCGGCTGAAGTTGCGGCGGACGGGGCGCCGAGGCGCGTGTGCTTTGTGGTTCCGGGGCAGGGCGCGCAGTGGCTCGGCATGGCGCGAGAGCTTTCTCGCGAGCAGCCAGTTTTTCGCGAGGCGCTGGAGGAATGCGACCGGGCGATGCGTCCTTATGCCGACTGGTCGCTCGTCGAGCAACTGACGGCCAATCCAGGGGACGGGACGTTCCGCCTCGAAGAGATTGACGTGATCCAGCCCGTGCTGGTCGCCATCGCTATCGCCTATGCGAATCTGTGGCGTTCGCTCGGCATCGAGCCGGCTGCGGTTGTGGGACACAGCA
Organism: Rhodocyclaceae bacterium; assembly: GCA_016791115.1. Classification (GTDB taxonomy): domain Bacteria; phylum Pseudomonadota; class Gammaproteobacteria; order Burkholderiales; family Rhodocyclaceae; genus Methylophosphatis. Next base: position 96,222 of record JAEUNL010000064.1, on the reverse strand, counting down.
TGGGCGAAGTGGGCGCTGCGTACATCGCCGGAGTTCTCGACTTGGGACAGGCAATGCGGATCATCTGCCGCCGCAGCGCGCTAATGCGCCGCACGAGCGGGATGGGCGCAATGGCGTTGGTCGATCTCTCGATGGACGACGCGCGTGTCCGCCTGTGCGGGCGCGAAACCGAGGTCTCGGTCGCAGTCAGCAACAGCCCGCGGTCTAGTGTGATTTCGGGCGCTCCGGATGCCGTTGCCGCGGTGATCGCGGAGCTCGAGCGCGACGGAATCTTCTGCCGACTCGTGCGGGTAGACGTCGCATCGCACAGCCCGCAGATGGAGCCGCTCGCACGCGAGCTGGAGGTAGACCTCGCTAACCTGCAGCCACGCTCCGAGCGCATGGCTATCGTCTCGACCGTCTTCGCACGCAAGGCCGAGGGCCGCGAGTTCGACGCCGGATACTGGGCGCGCAACCTGCGACAGCCGGTGATGTTCTCGAAAGCCGTGTCGGCCCTGATTGAGGACGGGATTACGACTTTCGTCGAACTGGGTCCTCATCCCGTGCTGGTGCAATCGATCGAGCAAACCGCGCAGGCCTGCGGCGAATCCGTGACCGCGATCGCGTGCGGGCGCCGCGAGGAGCCCGAGCTCGCCACGTTCCTCGCAGCCGTGGGTGCGGCATGGTGCGCCGGCCTGCCCGTCGATTGGAACCGGCTCATGCCTGATTGCCAGCCGAGGCTGTCGTTGCCGCTGTATCCGTGGCAGCGCGAGCGCCTTTGGACGGAGGCCGCCTCGCAGACCGCGGCGGCGGGCGTCGTCGACGCGGCGCGTTCCTCGCAGCATCCGCTGCTCGAGCGCCGCTTCGATCCGGCTGCGGAAGGCGGGGCTTGCTGGGAGACCATGCTCGCGCCGACGCGCTTTGGGTGGATCGCCGATCACCGAGTGCGTGGTTCGGTGCTCTTCCCTGGGGTCGGGTATTGTGAGGCTGCGCTTGCCGCCGCAGCCGAGTCGCGGAGCACGCAACGCTGGGCGCTTGCGCACGTCGAGTTCCTTGACGCTTGGGCGGTTCCGCCCGGCACGTCGCCGCGCCTTCAGGTCCGCCTGCAATGGAGCGGCGAAGATCACGCGCGCTTCGACGTCTATGGGCGAGGTGGCGACGAGGACGAGCGCTGGGAGCGACGCGCCACAGGGGTTGTAGTCGCCGCCGATGACGTGGCGCCAATCGCGCCGATGAGCGGGAACGCTGCAACCTTGTCGCATGACGACCTTTATGCAATGCTCGACGAGGCAGGGCTCGGTTACGGCCCTGCTTTCCGCGGCCTTCGGGAGATGAAACTCGGAGACGCGGAGGGCGTGGCTAGCGTGCAGCTCGATACTGCAACGCTTGATCCGCGCGCCCGGCGCTATGTGGCGTTTCCGCCGGTTCTCGACGCCGCGCTTCAGGCAATTGCGGGGGCGATTCTACAGAGCGAGCCAAGCGATTCTGCGACGCCGATTCCCACCCGCATCGGCCGACTGGAGTTGCTGCGTCCGCTTCCCGTGGATGCAGCACTCAGCGTTACCTTCGCGCGCGCCTCCGGCGACGCGGATATCCACGACGCGCACGGCGAGTTGCTCGCAGCGATGCGCGGCGTCGTCTTCGAGCGCCTGCGCCAGTCGGGCGCGGCGAACCTCGATGGGTTGTTGCATTGCGCCAAATGGATCGACGCAGATCCCGGTCCGGCGACAGCTGCGATAGGCACGGTGGTCGTGGTTTGCCCGTCCGCCGATACGGCACAGACGCTCATGCAGGCGCTCGCGGCGGGGGGCGTGCGCAGCGTGCATGTGACTTCGGGCGATGCGGTGCCACGCGCGCTCGCCGCGCTTGCAGGCGAGAGCGCGCGCGCGCAGATCGTGCACATGGGGGCGCTCGAGTGTGCCGGGGTGGGCGACAGTCTCGACTGGATCGAGGCGGCTTGGCGTCAGGCCGGGGACGATACGCTCGCTCTCGCACACGGACTCGGGCAAGTTGCGAGCGGTACGCCCGCGCGTGTCTGGCTCGTCACGTGCGGCGCGGTCTCAGCCGGCGAGGCAGACAGCGTGCCCGCACTCGGTGCCTCTGCACTGTGGGGGCTCGGCCGGGTGTGGGCCCACGAGCAGCCGGGCCTGGACGTGACGCTCGTCGACCTCGAAGCCGACGGATCCCCGGCGCTCGCCGGTCTCGTTCGCGCGAAGCCCCCGCAGCGCCAGCTCGCGTTGCGCGGCGGCCGATGGCTGCGCCTGCGATTGTCGCCTTTGCAGGAGGATGAGGACACTGCCTACGACGCAGACCCGCCGAGCCTACGGGCGGAGATTTCCTCGCCCGGAGAGCCGGACACACTGCATTGGCAGGCGGCGCTGCGCCTCGAGCCTTCGCCGCACGAGGTCGAGATCGAGGTTGCACACGCCGGTCTCAATTTCATGAACCTCATGTCAGCACTCGGCGTGTATCCGGGCTACGAGAACGGACGCGGCCCCCTCGGTATCGAATGCGCCGGTCGGATTGTGCGCGTCGGCGCATCGGTAACGAACGTGCGTCCCGGCGACGAGGTCGTTGCGATTGGCCATCGCTGCCTGCAGAAGCACGCTCCGGTGCACGGCGATCTCGTCGCGCCCAAGCCGCGCAGCCTTGCCTCTGATGCAGCGGCGGGTACTCCCATCGCATTCCTGACCGCGATCTACGCTCTCGTGCACCTCGCGCGAATCGAGCGGGGGGAACGCGTACTCGTCCACTCCGCTGCAGGTGGCGTGGGGCTCGCGGCGTTGCAGGTGGCGCGTCGTGCGGGCGCCGAGGTGCTGGCGACCGCGGGCACCGAGGAGAAGCGCGCGTTGCTGCGCTCGATGGGCGTCGCCCACGTGTTCGATTCGCGCGGCGATTTCGCGAGCGCGGTGCGCGCCGCGACGGACGGGCGGGGCGTGGACGTCGTGCTCAACTCGCTCGCCGGCGACGCGATCGCGGCGGGCCTCGAATGCCTCGCGCCGTACGGCCGCTTCGTCGAGCTCGGCAAGCGCGACATCTACGGCGGCACGCGCGTGGAGCTTGGGCCTTTCCGCGCTGGCCTCGCGTACTTCGCGGTCGACCTCGACCGGATGATGCACGATCGTCCTGCGCTCCTTGGGGGGATGCTGCGCGAGCTGATGGCCGACCTCGAAGCGGGGAAGTATCGTCCGCTTCCCGTGAAGACGTTCGCCGCCGACGATCTCGTCGCGGCCTTCAAGGATCTGATGCCCGGCATTCACGTGGGCAAGCACGTGGTGTCGCTGGAGCCCGCGCCCGCGCGGGTGCGCGCGGCCCCGTACCTGCGATCCAGGGTCCGCGGCGACGGCTGTTATGTCGTGAGCGGCGGCCTCGGTGCGCTCGGGCTCGAAGTGGCGCGGTGGCTCGCGCGCCGCGGCGCGGGCGCGGTGATGCTGCTCGGCCGCGGCGCGCCCACGCCGGCGGCCCAACGCGAGCTTCGCGAAATCGAGGCCTCCGGCACACGGGTGCTTACCGCCGCATGCGACGTGGCCGATCGAGAGGCGCTCGCCGCCGCGCTGGAGCGGGCGCGCCGCGAGGGCGGGCCGCTTCGCGGCGTCTTCCACGCCGCGGGCACGCTCGCGGACGCGACGGTGGGCGAGATGACGCCCGAGCGCCTGCGCGCGCCGCGCGACGGCAAGGTGATGGGCGCGTGGAACCTCGATCGCCTGACCGAAGGCGACGCGCTCGACGCGTTCGTGATGTTCTCGTCGGTCGCCTCGCTCTTCGGCACGCCGGGCCAGGGCAACTACGCCGCGGCGAACGCCTTCCTCGACGCGCTCGCGCAGCACCGGCAAGCGCGCGGCAAGCCCGGGCTGGCGGTGGCGTTCGGACCCGTCGCCGCGGTGGGCCTGGCAGCGGCATCCGCCGTTCGCGGAGACTCTCTGCGCCGCCTCGGCTTCGCGGGTATCGAGGCCGCGACTGCAATCGAAGCGATCGATCGCCTGATCGCCGCCGGCGCCGCGTACGCCGTGTGCGCAGAGTTCGACGCGCGCCGCTGGAATGCCGCCCTCGGGCGCGAGGACGTGCTGGACCTCGTCGAGCGCACCGAGGCCGCCGACGCGACGCGCGAGGCCGAGCCCGCGCTTCGCGACGCGCTCGCGGCGTTGCCGCCCGGACCGCCGCGGCGCGCGCTGATGGAGAGCGCGATCAAGGCCGAGGTGGGCGCGGTGCTTCGCATGGTCCCGCAGCGTGTGCCCTCCGACCGCGCGCTCAAGTCCCTCGGGCTGGATTCGCTGATGGCGCTCGAACTGCGCAACCGCCTCGAGAAGCGCGGCGGCGTGCCGCTCTCGCCAACCCTCGCCTGGAACTATCCGACCGTCCTCGCGCTCTCCGAGCACCTGGCAGAGCGCCTGCAGGTCGCGCTCGACGCGCCCGCCGCTCCCGCGCCGGCCGCTTCCATCGCCGCCGCCGATTCCGAGTTCGACGCACTCATTGACGACATCGAGCGGATGAGCGACGAAGAGGCGCGCGAGCTGCTCAAGGGGGCAACGCCATCGTGAGCGCGCCCGCCGACCGCCTCGCCGGCCTTTCGCCCGAGAAGCGCGCGCTGCTCGCGCGCCGCCTTGCCGAGAAGGCGCCGGCGGCTGCGCCCGCCGCCGAGCGCATCGCGATCGTGTCGATGGCCTGCCGCCTGCCGGGCGGCGCGAATTCGCCCGAGGCGTTCTGGGAGCTCCTCGTCGAGGGACGCGACGCGGTGACGGCCGTGCCGGCCGAGCGCTGGGACGGCGACGCCCTCTTCAGCGCTGATCCCGATGCGCCCAACCGCATCGTCTCGCGCAGCGGCGGCTTTCTCGACGCCGTGGACCGCTTCGACGCAGCGTTCTTCGGGATCTCGCCGCACGAGGCCGCGCTCATGGACCCGCAGCAGCGGCTGCTGCTCGAGCTCGCGTGGGAGGCGCTCGAGGCCGCCGGCCAGCCCGTCGACAGGCTCGCGGGCTCGGCCACCGGCGTCTTCATCGGCGCGCACAGCCAGAGCAGCGACTACTGGCTGCTGCAGCTCGCGCAGCACGGCGGCGTGGACAGCCATTCGGCGACCGGCTCGGCGCACAGCATCCTTGCCAACCGCATCTCCTTCGCCCTCGACCTGCGCGGCCCGTCGTTGACGGTGGACACCGCGTGCTCGTCCTCCCTGGTCGCGGTGCACCTTGCGTGCCAGAGCCTTCGCAGCGGAGAATGCGACCTCGCGCTCGCCGGCGGGGTGAACCTGATGCTCACGCCGAGTGCGAGCTTCGCGTTCAGCAAGCTGCAGATCCTCTCGCCGCAGGGACGCTGCCGCACTTTCGACGCCGCTGCGGACGGGATCGCGCGCGGCGAGGGCTGCGCGCTCATCGCGCTGAAGCGACTGTCCGAAGCGCGGCGCGACGGCGACACGGTGCTCGCCGTCATCGCAGGCTCCGCGGTGAACCAGGACGGCGCGAGCAACGGATTGACCGCGCCCAACGGTCCCGCGCAGGAGGCGGTGATTCGCCGCGCGCTCGCTATGGCCGCGATCAGTCCCGAGCGCGTCGGTCTTGTGGAGACGCATGGTACCGGCACCCCGCTGGGCGACCCTGTCGAAGTCGAGGCGCTCGCCAACGTGATCGGTCCGCCGCGCGATTCCCTTCACCGCTGCTATCTGGGAGCGGTGAAGACGAACATCGGCCATCTCGAGGGCGCGGCGGGGATCGCGGGAGTGGTGAAGGCGGTCGCGTGCCTGCGCCACGGCGCGGTTCCTGGGAACCTGCATTTTGTCCGGCCGAACCCGCACCTGCGGCTCGACGGCACGCCGTTCGTGATCCCGACAGCGCTGACACCCTGGCTTAGCCCGGGCGCGCCGCGCGTGGCGTCTGTGAGTTCGTTCGGCTTCGGCGGCACCAATGCGCACGTGGTTCTCGAGGAGCACCAACCCGAAGCCGCCGACGGTGTTAGCGCGGGTTCCGGGCCCGAGCACGTGCTGATGCTCTCGGCGCGCAGCCCCGATGCGCTAAAGGCGCTTGCGCATGCGTACAGCGCACGGTTGCGCGAGTTGCCGGTCGGTGCACTTGAGGATTTTGTCCACACTGCAACGACGCGACGTTCCCACCACAACCATCGTATCGCGGCGATCGGCGCGAATGCGGCCGAGCTTGCCGGCCAGATCGAGGCTCGGATCGTCGAACGGGCCGAGGCCCAGCCGGTATCCTCAGACGCCGTGCGCCAGCCCGTGTTCGTCTTCACCGGACAAGGTACGCACTGGGGTGGCATGGGTCGCGAGCTTTACGAGGCGGAACCCGTCTTTCGCGCCGCCGTAGATGCGGTGTGCGGCGAGTTCAACATGCTCTCGGGCTGGGATCTGCTCGAGATTCTGAACGATCCGTCGCGGGAATCGCAGCTCTCGGTGACCGAGGTCGCGCAACCGGCCATCTTCGCGTTGCAGGTCGGCCTTGCTGCGCTGTGGAAATCCTGGGGCGTGCGCCCGGGTGCCATCATCGGGCACAGCGTAGGCGAGATCGCAGCTGCGCACGTGGCCGGAGTCCTGACGCTGGTGGAAGCCACGAACGTGGTGTTCCACCGCTCGCGCGCGATGCGGGGTGCCCGGGGCCACGGAAGCATGGCTCAGATCGAAATCGCGGAACACGATATCGCCTCGGAACTCGCGGGTCTCGGACCCGAGATTTCGGTCGCGGCGCTGAACGGCCCGGCCTCGGTCGTCGTATCCGGAGCGTCCGGCGCGATGGAGAAATTGCTGGTGCGGTTGCAGGCTCGCGGTGCCGTGGCGCGCGTTCTCCCCGTCGACTACGCCTTTCATAGCGCGCAGATGGAGCCCTTTATCGGACCCGTCGTCGCTGCGCTCGCGGCGCTTCGTCCGAAGGCTGCCGAGCTTCCGCTCATCTCGACCGTATCGGGTACCTGGCGCACGTCTTCCGACTTCGACGCGGCGTACTGGGGGCGCAATGTTCGGAATGCTGTGCGTTTCGCGCCCGGCGTCGCGTGTCTCCTCGACGCGGGCTTCAGGTCGTTCCTCGAGATCGGGCCGCATCCGTCGCTCGGTCCCGGCATCCTGGCGAGTGCCGGTGAGCGAGAAATCGAGGTCTCGGTTGCCGCGTCGCTGCGCCGGTCCCAGCCGGCGCGCGCGTCCCTGCTGGCCGGCCTGCAGGCGCTGTACGAAGACGGGGTTGCGATCGATTGGAGCGTGCGATTCGATCCGCGGCGTCGCGTCGTGTCGCTGCCGGCGTATCCGTGGCAACGCCAACGTCATTGGCTCGATGCCCCTGATCCGGCTGCGCTCGCGTTCCACGTCACGGGAAGGAAGCCCCGCAATATCGAGGCGACGGACCAGAACGCGTGCTACGAGATGCAATGGCGCGCGGCGCCGAATACCGCAGCGCGGCGCCCACGTGGCGGCGTCGACCTCGCACGCTGCGCGGAGAGTGCCGCGGCCGTCACTTGCGGGATGGCTGAAGTTTCCGTGCTGCGCGAGGAACGTGGTCTGCTTGCCAGCGTCGAGGCCCGTGCGCTCGCGCATGCGCTGCAGGCGTTGCGCGACCTTGGCGTAGCCTCGCGCCCCGGTGATCGGATCGCCGCGGATGTCGCACCGTCAGTGCTGCCGCAGCACCGGCGCCTGGCGCGGCGGATGCTGCGAATGCTCGCCTCCGAAGGGTTGCTGCACGAGGAGTCCGATGCATGGGTCCTGACTGAAAAGGGTGCGCGGCAGGCCGTGGCAAGCACCGAGGCGCCGACGCGCGTGGAGGCGGCGCTCCTCGATCGATGCGGCGCTTCGCTCGCGCACGTGCTGTGCGGCCGGGCCGATGCGCTTACGCTTCTTTTTCCTGAAGATCGCGTGCTATCGGCGGCGACGCTCTACGCCGATGGCTCCACCGCGCGCGTGTACAACCGCATTGCAGGCGAGACCGTCGCTTCCGTCGCGCGCGCGTTTGGTGGCCAACCGCTGCGTGTGCTCGAGATCGGCGCCGGCACCGGCGGAACTACCGGAGCCGTATGGCCCGTGCTCCCGGCGGGAAGCGCGTATTTCTACACCGACGTCTCGCCCCTGTTCCTGCATGAGGCCGAGCAGCGATTCCAGGGCACGGGCCTCGAATTCACCTTCCGCAAACTCGACATCGAGCAGGCGCCTGCCGCGCAGGGATTCCCGGAAGGAACGTTCGACGTCGTGATCGCCGCCAACGTCCTGCATGCGACAACCGACCTCGGACGGACGCTCTTGCACGCGCGCTCGTTGCTCGCGCCTGGAGGCGTGCTCGTGCTGCTCGAGACCACGGCACGGCGCCGCTGGCTCGACCTCACCTTCGGGCTCACGGAGGGCTGGTGGCGCTTCTCCGATATCGACGTGCGGCCCGAGCAGGCGCTACTCTCGACCGCGCAGTGGTCGGAGGCGCTCGCGCGGGCGGGATTCGAGGGGTCGCGCGCGGTTGGCGAGGAGCTTTCCAGTATGAGCCTGCTCCCGCAGTCAGTCGTCGTCGCGCGTGCGTGCCCTCCGGCGGACGTTATACCTCGGGTGCAGCGACTGAAAGGTACGGCGTGGTTGCTATCGGCCGATCGCGCAATGGTTGCGGCGAGCCTTGCAGAATCGATCCGGGGCGAGGGAGGCGAGTGTGAAGTCGTCGATGCCGCCACTGCCGAGGAGCGCATGTCGGTGCAATGGCGCTCCCATGTCGCACGCCTTGCAAAAGGTCGGCGCCTCGGAATCGTCCATTGCGGGGCGCTCGACGCACCTTTTGCCCGGGAAATGCGCCTCGACTCACTCGATGCCAATGTTGCGACTGCGACCGGTTCGGCGCTGCACCTCGCGCGGGCGCTGGTCGAGGAAGGCGCCGATGCGAAACTGTGGCTCGTAACCCGCGGCGCGCAGCGCGTGGATGCAGGCGACCGGGACCTCTCTCCGGTGCAGTCGTTGTTATGGGGATTCGGACGTTCCATGGCGCTCGAGGTGCCAGACGTGTGGGGCGGACTCATCGATCTCGATGCGCGCTTTTCGCACGACGAGTGTGCCGCCGCGTTGCTGGAGGAGCTTTGCGTCGCAGGCGCTGAAGACCAAGTGGCGCTGCGGGCCTCGGGCCGCCGTGTTCCCCGTCTCGTCGCGCGTGCGACACCGCGTCAAGGATCGCTTGCGCTGAATCCGCAGGGCGCATACTTGGTGACGGGCGGATATGGTGGTCTTGGTCCAAAGGTGGCGCGCTGGCTTGCCGACGTGGGCGCGAAGTGCGTCGTATTGCTCGGTCGTTCCGGGCTGCCCGATCCCGCGCAGTGGGACTTGCTTCCTGCCGGACACGTGGGGAGCGATGCGATGGAGACGATCCGGGGGCTGCGTGCGCGCGGTGTGGACGTTCGCATGGAGCGGGGCGACGTGGCCGACGTCGATGCGATGCGCCGCCTTTTCGGGCAGATCCGCGATTCGGGACGGCCCGTTCGCGGCGTGGTCCACGCCGCGGCCTCGATCCGGTTCCAGTCGCTGGAGTCGCTCACCCCCGCGGATCTCAGCGAGGCGGTGCGCGCGAAAGTTCAGGGAACATGGGTGCTGCACGAGCTTACCCGCGACGAGCCCATCGACCTCTTTGTGATGTTCTCTTCAGGAACCGCAGTTCTGGGTGCTAAGGGCCTCGCCGCCTACGCGACAGCGAACCAGTTCCAGGGCGCGATCGCCTGGGAACGGGCGGTGCGCGGCCTGCCCGCGACGTGCGTCGACTGGGGTGCATGGAGCCGCATACGCCTCTTGGGTGAGGACCGGGGCGTTGGCGATCTCGGCATCCAGACGATGGACGATGCAACGGCCTTCGGCATTCTGGCGGGACTCGTGCGCGAGCGTGTGCCGCAATGCATGGTTGCGAGCCTCGACGTGGCACAGGTCTGCCAGGCGTATCAGGCGCACGGGGCTCGCCCCTTCCTCAACGAGCTTTTGCGCGATGAGCCGCCCAGCGCCGCCGAGGCTGCGCACGAGCAAGTGACGGCAGAGGAGCCCGCGATGAAAGTGTGCGCGGAACTCGCGGCGCTGCCGCCGCGCGAGCGCGTGAGCCGCATGGCGGGGCTGGTCCGCGCCGAACTGGCCCGTGTGCTGCGCATCGCGGATGCCGATAGAATTGATGGCGCCAAAGGCTTCTTCGACATGGGCCTCGACTCGCTGCTGGCGGTGCAGCTTCGACGACGCCTAGCCACGCTACTGGACAAGCCGCTGCCGGCTACGCTGACATTCAAGTATTCGAACGTCGTGGCGCTCTCCGAGTACCTCGTGTCGCTGCTCGTCTCGGATGATGTCCTCTTGAAGGGGGCGGCGCCCGCGCCCATTCCGGCCGCTTCCGCGAACAAGGTGCTCGATGGCGTCGCCGACGACGACATCCATGCGCTCCTGCAAGCCGAACTCGACATGCTGCCCGAGGATCTGCGATGAGTGCGCCGCGAAACGATTCGCCCGATCTGCAACGCCAGGCCCTCGAGGCGCTGCGCCGCATGCGCGAGCGGGTCGAGCAGATGGAGGCCGCGCGCACCGAGCCCCTTGCGATCGTAGGTCTCGGATGCCGCCTGCCTGGAGCGCCTGACCCGGAGGCATTCTGGGAGCTGCTTAGAACCGGTGGAGATGCGATCCGCGACATTCCCTCGGAGCGCTGGGATGCCGCCCGGCATTCGCCGGCTGACATTAACGTGGTCCACAAGGCCGGGTTGCTAGACCGCGTCGACGGCTTCGACGCCGAATTCTTCGGCATCGCAGGTCGCGAGGCGCAGCTCATGGATCCGCAGCAGCGTCTGTTCCTCGAAGTCACCTGGGAGGCGCTCGAATGCGCAGGTATCCCGCCTTCGAGCCTGAAGGGCACACGCACAGGCGTCTTTGTGGGCACCACGACCTCCGACTATCTGCACCTGCTCACGCGCCGGCTGCGTGACTCCGAGCTGGACGCCTACATCGTCTCGGGAAACACGCTCAACGCAACCGCTGGCCGAGTCTCGTTCACCCTCGGTCTTCAGGGGCCTGCGATCGCGATGGACACGGCGTGCTCGTCGTCGCTGGTGGCAGTGGACCGTGCGTGCCGCAGCGTGCGCGACGGCGAGTCGCGCATGGCAATTGCCGGTGGGGTCAACTTGATCCTATCGCCCGAGGTTCTGCTCTGTCTGGCGCGCTGGGGAATGCTCTCGCCGGACGCCCACTGCAAGACCTTCGACGCCTCGGCCAACGGATTCGTGCGCGCCGAAGGCTGCGGCGTGATCCTCATCAAACGCCTGTCGACTGCATTGGCTGATGGCGATCGCGTGATCGCGCTGATCCGCGGCTCGGCGGTCAACCAGGACGGGCCGAGCAGCGGCTTCGCGGTGCCCAACGGCCTCGCGCAGATCGACGTGATGCGCGACGCGCTCACCGCGAGTGGCCTGTCACCCGACGCGGTAGGTTACATAGAGGCGCATGGAACGGGTACCACGCTCGGCGATCCCATCGAGATGGATGGCATCGCGACCGTCTACGGTGCAGACCGTTCGCGTCCGCTCGTCGTGGGCGCGGTCAAGTCCAACGTTGGACACCTGGAGGCCGCCGCGGGCGTGACCGGCCTCATCAAGACAGTGCTTGCACTCGCTCATCGCCAGATCCCGCCTAACGTCAACTTCCGGGTGCCCACGCCGCACATCCCTTGGGCCGATATCCCGGTGCGCGTGCCGACGACTCTGGAACCGTGGGAGCCGATCAAGGGCCGGCGCATTGCGGGCGTGAGCTCGTTCGGTTTCAGCGGAACCAATGCCCACGTGATCCTCGAAGAGGCGCCGCAGCCCCAAGCTGCCGCGAACATGGCCGCGGCCGCGCCGGCTCCTCACCTCATCACCCTTTCGGCACGCAGCCCGGCGGCACTCGATGCCCTGGCGAACCTGTATGCCGCGCGCCTAGAGCGCGACGGCGCGGATGTCGCATTGATCGGCCCCGCTGGCGCAGCAGGTCGCGCTCACATGCCATATCGGTTGTCTGTGACCGGGCCAGACGCGAACGCGCTTGTCGTCTCCCTTCGCACCGCTGCACGCGGCGAAGATTGCGCCGAGCTGAGACGCGCCCGCATTGCTGTCGCCTCCAATGCCGGCGTGGCCTTCCTCTTCACGGGCCAAGGTGCGCAGTACGCGGGTATGGGACGCGAACTCGCGAAGGCGAGTCCGGTGTTCCGCGATGCGCTGGAGCGCTGCGCCGCTGCGATCGATACCGAGCTCGGCGGCTCGCTGCTGGAGGTGATGTTTGCCCCGGGCGAGGAGAATGCGCCGCTCGACGAGACGCGCTACACCCAGCCTGCGCTATTTGCGATCCAGTACGCCCTTGTCGAGCTTTGGAGGAGCGTGGGGATCACGCCGTCGGTCGTGCTCGGTCATTCGGTGGGCGAGTTCGCGGCAGCGTGCTGCGCTGGCGTCATGTCGCTCGACGATGCTGCGAAGCTGGTCACCCTGCGCGGGCGGCTCATGCAGGAGTTGCCCGATGGTGGCGCAATGGCAGCGGTGTTCACTTGCGAATCCGCGGTGAAGGATACGATCGCCAGAATTCCTGGCGTGGTAGTTGTCGCAGGCATCAACGGCCCGGACGAGACGGTGGTCTCCGGCGAAACGGCTGCGGTGCAGGCGACAATTGCGGCATTCGCGAAAGAGGGCGTGCGCGCCGAGCCGATGAAGGTCTCGCACGCGTTCCATTCGCCGCTCATGAGGCCGATGCTGGCCGCTTTCGAGCGTGCGGCGGGCGGTGTTACGCGCGCCGCGCCCGAGGTGAGGATCATTTCGTCGATGACCGGACGCGTCGCCGACGCCGAGTGGGGAAGCGCGAAGTATTGGATCGAGCAATTGCAGTCGCCGGTACGTTATGCGGATGCCATCCGGACGGCGGTTGAGTCGGGCATTGCCGCTGCGCTCGAGATTGGGCCGCATCCGGTGCTTGCCGCCCTCGGGCACCGCTCGCTTCCCGATGCGGACATCGCGTGGTTCTCGTCATTGCGCCGCGGCCGCGACGACTGGACGACGTGGCTCGGCACACTGGGTGATCTCTACGTGCGCGGCGTGGTCGACGATTGGAGCGGGGTGGAGCGCCGTGCGGTGCGCGCGCGTGTCGAGCTTCCGCGCTATCCGTTCCAGCGCGCGCGCTACTGGGTCGACGAGCCAAAGGGCGCGGACGCCCCGTCGGGGCCAGCCACCAGAACCTGGCGCCATCCGCTTCTGGGATGGCGCGTGCCCGTGGCCACGGGCGATGCGATTTTCGAGACCGCAGCCGGCGACTCCGCGCACGCCGTTCTGCGCGAGCACTCATTCAACGGCCGGAGTGTGTGGCCGGCTACGGCGAGCGCCGAGATGATGCTCGCTGCGTCGCGCGAGTTGGCGCCCAACATGGCGTGCGAGCTGCGCGACCTCGAGTTCCGGGCGCCGCTCATCCTGTCTGCCGAAGGCAGCGTGACAGTGCAGACGGTCCTGCGGTCCGCCGGCAGGGGCGCGTGGTCGGCCGAAATCCTGCGCGCGCCGCCAGGCGACGGTGGCGCGTGGCTTGTGATCGCCGCAGCACGCGTCGAGGCCCACTTGCCAGGCGAAGCCGCGCGCGCGACAGAGCGCGAGGAGTCGATCCGGTCAAGGCTATCGGATGAAGTCGATCCGCAGGCATTCTATGCGGGGCTCGCTGCGCGGGGAGCGCAGTTCGGGCCTGCGTTCCGAAGCCTCGATTCAATCCGGTGTGCAGAGGGCGAGGCGATGGGACGCGTGCGCCTGCCGAGTTCCACCGCGAACGGATTCATCCTGCATCCCGTGCTGCTGGATGGTTGCCTGCAACTTGCTTCGGTAGCTGCCGGTGATAGAGGGGCTAGCGCAGAGCCGTTGTACTTTCCCACACACGCGGGGCGCCTCGCTGTGTTTGGAAATTCTGGAGCCGTGGTCTGGTGTCACGTTACGGTGCGGCGTAAGCCGGAAGCCCCGCGTGCTCTGTGGGCCGAGCTTTCGGTGTGGAACGAGGACGGTACCCCTGTCGCAAGACTCGATGACGTTCGCTTCGAGCGCGTATCGCCCGCGGCACTGGGCCTTGTGCCGGCGGGGCTCGTCGAACGGGCGGGCTACGAGCTTGTCTGGCGGGAGGTTGCGGCCGAAGCGGCCGCACCGTCCACGAAGCGATGGCTGGTGGTGCCTGATCGCTCCGGTTCCGGTGAATCGCTTGTGCGCGTCCTGCGGGAGCGCGGAGACGCAGTCGCCATGATGTCCGTCGACGATGCTTCGCGCGATTCTGCCGAGGTCGCACGTGCGCTCGATGCCATAGCCGTCACACTTGGCGGGCTGCCCGAGGCGGTCGTCCATCTGGCGGGGCTTGACGCGCCTGCGACAACGGACGGCGCGTCCGCGAGCGCCGGCGTCCGATCGATGCTGCAGTCTGCGCTGCATCTCGCGCAGGCGTGCGTGCGCATTTACGGACAGCGCTCCGCGCGCCTGTGGCTCGTGACGCGCGGGGCGCAGGCCGTCCGCCCCGGCGAGGGCGCTTCACCGGCTGGCGCGGCTCTCTGGGGATTCGGCCGTGTCGTTCGCGCCGAGCATCCCGAGTTGTCGTGCTCGATGCTCGATCTGGATGCGCGCGCGAGCGTGCAGGATATCGTGGCCGTGGTCGATTCGATCGATCCGGCTGAGTCGCTCGTAGCCGTGCGCGCCGGCCAGGCGTGGACCGCGCGACTGGCGCCACTTCGTGAAGCCGGCGAGTTCCGCCTCACGGTGCCCAGGCCCGGCAGCATCGACGACGTGGCGCTCGAGGCCTTCGAGCCGCGCGTCCCGGGTCCTGGCGAGGTCCGCATCGAGGTGTGCGCCTCGGGGCTCAACTTCCGCGATGTGCTCTGCGCACTCGGCATGTATCCGGGCAAGGTCGCTGCGCTAGGTGGCGAGTGCGCCGGCGTCGTCTCGGCCGTGGGTCCAGACGTGAACTCGCTCGCGCCGGGTGACGAGGTAATCGCACTCGCCCCCGAAAGCCTCGCGACCAGCGTAGTGGTGCCCGAGCGCTTCGCCGTACGCCGGCCCGCCAGCATTACCGAGGAGCAGGGTGCCGGGCTCACTGTGGCCTATCTCACCGCGAGCTACGCGCTCGAGCGCCTCGCATCGTTGAAGCGCGGCGAGCGCGTCCTCATCCATTCGGCCGCGGGGGGCGTGGGCATGGCAGCGGTACGTATCGCGCAACTCATCGGCGCCGACGTATTCGCTACCGCGAGCGAGTCCAAGCGCGACCTTGTGCGCGCCGCGGGGGTAAGGCATGTCTTCGATTCGCGCAGCCTCACGTTCCGCGACGAGATCCTCGATGCGACCGGGGGCGCGGGCGTGGACGTGGTGCTGAATGCGCTTGCAGGCGAGTTCATTCCGGCGAGCCTCGCTCTCCTGAAGCCCGGCGGGCGCTTTCTCGAGATGGGCAAGCGCGATATCTACAGTTCTGCGGAAGCCACGCGTCTGTATCCCGGCATAAACTACAAGGCGTTCGATCTCGCTGACGACGCCCTGCGCGATCCGTCCTTGGCGCCCACACTCTTCGCGATCCTTCTGCAGCGGCTAGAAAGCGGCGCGCTCGAACCGTTGCCGGTCACGGTGCACCCGCTCGAAGCACCGCACGCTGCTTTCGAGGCCATGGTGCACGCCCGGCACACTGGAAAACTCGTGCTTAGGCGCTATGCGCCGCGGCCGAGGACCGTGTCGATCGATCCGAACGCGAACTACCTCGTGACTGGCGGTTTCGGCGCGCTCGGGCTCGCGGTCGCCGAAGGGCTCGCGGCGCGCGGTGCTCGGCATCTGGTTCTCATGGGGCGCCGTCCGCCCGCGCCCAAGGCGCGCAATGTGCTTCAGGTGCTCGCGGCGCGCGGTGTCTCGATCCGCGAAGTTCTGTGTGACATAGGCGACCCGTCGGTTTGCGAGATCATCGCGGGTATTGCAGCTCGGGAACCGAAGTTGCGTGGCGTCGTTCACGCCGCTGGCGTGCTCGATGACGGCGTACTCGCGCACCTGGACTGGCCGCGCTTCGAGAAGGCGCTCAGACCGAAGCTTGCGGGCGCGCTGAACCTCGCGACCGCAACTGAACGCAAGGCGCTCGATTTCTTCGTGCTCTTCTCAGCGGGCGCAGCGTGGTTGGGCAATCCAGGGCAGGCGAACTATGCTGCCGCCAACTCGACACTTGATGCGCTGGCGCATTCGCTCTCCTCGGCGGGCCGCGCCGTTACGAGCATCGCTTGGGGACGTTGGGCCGGCGATGGCATGGCAGGAGCGCACGGGACGGGCGGGCGCGGCTGGAGCGCTCTGGGCGTGGGCGAGATCGTGGTTGAGGAAGGCATATCGGCGATGTTTCGGCTCGTCGAGCGTGGCGTGCCGGTGTCCGCCGTGATACCGATGGACTGGGCGCGCTATCTCGGAGCGGTCTACGGCAACTCCCCGCCCCGATTTTTCGCCGACGTGCTGAAGACGCCCGTAGCTGAGGCGGCACACGGCTCGACCCTGGTTGCGGATCTGCTCGCCACGCCCGCGAACCAGCGCCACGCGGCCCTGGTTGGTCGCCTGGAAGCGCTTGTGCGGAAGGTGGTGGGCGTCCCGGCCCAGCGGCGCATCGAACCGAACCTGCCGGTGCGCGACCTCGGCATGGATTCTCTTATGACGGTAGAGCTAAAAAACGCGATCAGCCGTGCGGTCGAATGCACGCTTCCCGCGACCCTCGTCTTCGACCATCCCACTCTCGAATCGCTCGCGGCATACCTCATGTCTGTGATTCCGCAGCTCGTCCCCGAGGCGGTCCCGACAGAGGCCACCCCTGATGGCGCTGCTGCGGAGGTGCGCGCCATGTCGGAGACTGAAGCCGAGGCCGAGCTCCTGCGCGAGCTTCAGCACGAGGCCCGGCCGTGACTAAGTCCGACGCCAACGCCCTTGAGGACCTCTCGCCCATCAAGCGCGCCCTGCTCGAGATCCGGGAGCTTCGCGCCCGCGTGGCGGAGCAGGAAGCGGCTGCGGGTGAGCCCATCGCAGTAATCGGCCTCGGAACGCGCATGCCGGGCGGCGTCGTCGACGAAGAGTCGCTCTGGCGCGTGCTCGCCGAGCGTGTCGACGCCATCCGCGAAGTCCCGTCCGATCGCTGGGACGCGCAGGCGCTCTTTCACCCCGACCCGGAACGCCCCGGCACCATGTGGACGCGCTTCGGCGGTTTTCTCGACGACGTTGCGGGCTTCGACGCGCCCTTCTTCGGCATTGCCCCCCGTGAAGCCGAAAGCATGGATCCGCAGCAACGGATAGTCCTTGAGGTTACCTGGGAGACTCTCGAGAACGCGGGCATCGCGCCCGACGGCCTTGTCGGCAGCGCTACAGGCGTCTTTATTGGAGCAGGTAGTTCCGACTACAGCCGGCTCCTTTTCGGCGCGCGCGACCAGATCGACGAATACGCGGGGCAAGGCGGGGCACTCAGTATCATCGCGGGGCGCATTTCGTACACGCTCGGTCTGCAGGGTCCGGCGATGGTTGTGGACACGGCGTGCTCGGCCTCGCTCGTGGCGCTGCACCTCGCTGCGCAGAGCTTGCGTCGCGGCGAATGTGATCTCGCACTCGCAGGCGGAGTGAACCTTATCCTCTCGCCGGACGCGCATATCTCCTTCACCAAGGCCCGCATGATGTCCCTCGACGGGCACTGCAAGACCTTCGACGCGGCGGCCGACGGCTACGGACGTGGCGAGGGCTGCGTGATGGTGGCACTGCGCCGGCTCTCGGTCGCGCAGGCAAAGGGCGACCGCATCCTGGCGGTAATGCGCGGTTCGGCGATCAATCAGGACGGGCGCAGCAGCGGACTCACCGCGCCCAACGGACCAGCGCAGGAAGCGGTGATTCGTGCGGCGCTCGCGGATGCGCGCCTCTCTCCTCGCGACATCGACTACGTCGAGGCCCACGGCACCGGCACAGTACTCGGCGACCCGATCGAATTGCAGGCGCTATCCGCGGCGTTGGGCGCGGGCCGCGCCCACGCTGCGGCGCTGCTCGTAGGCTCGTGCAAGACAAACTTCGGCCACCTCGAGGCCGCCGCGGGCGCCGCGGGCGTCGCGAAGGTGATCGCGTCGCTGCGCCGCCGCAGCGTTCCTGCGCACCTCAATTTCAGCCAACCCAATCCGCTGGCGGACTGGTCCTCGATGCCGCTCGCGGTGCCGACCCGCCTCCAGGACTGGCCCGCGAGCGGGCGTCCGGCCCGCGCCGGCGTGAGTTCGTTCGGCTTCAGCGGCACCAACGCGCACGTGATCTTCGAGGAGGCGCCGGAGTCCGAGTCGCCGATGCCCGCGGTCGAGCGCCCGCTGCACGTGCTGGCGCTGTCGGCGCGCGAGGACTCGACGCTTCAGGAACTTGCCCGGCGCTATCGTGCGCGCCTGGCCGACTCCGTGCCGCTGCCCGACCTCTGCTTCACTGCGAACACGGGGCGGGCGCAGCTCGCGCGGCGCGTGGCGGTGCGCGGGGCGAGCGCAGCCGAGATCGATGCCGGCCTCGCGGACTGGCTTGCCGGCGCGCCGAATGCGAACGTCGCCGCAGGCGCCGCTGGCAGCGCGCCGAAGGTGGGTTTCCTCTTCACGGGACAGGGTGCACAGCACGCCGGCATGGCAAAGACGCTGTACGAGACCTCGCCCGTCTTCCGCGAAGCGCTCGACGAGTGCCGCGCGATTCTCGATCCGCTGCTCGACCGGCCGCTGCTGGAGATCATGCACGGGGTGGGCGCCGATTGCATCGACGAGACGCTCAACGCGCAGCCTGCGACCTTCTCGGTGCAGTACGCGCTCGCGCGCCTTTGGCGCTCGTGGGGGATCGAGCCCGACCTCGTCCTCGGCCACAGCCTGGGCGAGTATGCCGCCGCGTGTGTGGCAGGCGTGCTGCCGCTCGAGGACGCGCTGCGCGCGCTCGTGCAGCGCGCGCGCCTGACGCAGGTGCTGCCGGGCGAGGGAGCGATGATCGTGGTGTTCCTCGACGAGCCGGCCGTGCGGGCGTCCATGGCAGAGATCGACCCGGGACTCGAAGTCGCGGTCGTGAACGGCCCGGCGAACGTCGTCGTCAGCGGCGACAGGAAGGCGATCGCCGCGCTTGCCGCGCGCATGGACAAGGAAGGCGTGCGCACCAAGCCGCTGCGGATCTCGCATGCCTTCCACTCGAAGTTCGTCGAGCCCGCGATGGCGAAGTACGGCGAGGCGCTCGCCGGCGTACGTTTCTCGAACGCGCGCTGTGCCATGGTCTCGATCCTCACCGGCGAGCTGGCGGCGCAGGACGCGCTGGCCAATCCGGCGTACTGGCTGCGCCAGATGCGCGAGCCGGTGCGCTTCGCGCAGGCCATCCGCGCTGCGCTCGACCAGGGTGTGACCCATGTCGTCGAGATCGGCCCACACCCGGTGCTACTGGGCATCGTAGCGGAGAGCGTGCCCGCCGACGCGCCGATCGGCTGGCTGCCCTCGCTTCGTCGCGGCACGCCCGACTGGACCGACCTCGCCGAGAGCGTGCAGATGCTGTTTGTCGCCGGCGCGAAGATCCGTTGGGACGCGTTCGATCAGGGTTACTCGCGCCGCCGCATCTCGGCGCCGCTTATGCCGTTCCACCATCGACGCTACTGGATCGACCGGACGCGGGAATTGGCGCGCGGGGCGCAATCGCTGCGGCATGCGTGGGACGCCACGAGGCAGGCGCTCGACCGGCAGTCACAGCAGGTACCGATCGGTGTCGACCTCTCCAATTGTGCGGCACGATGGTCGATCCTCGAACGGCTCACGACGGCGCACGCAGCCGCGGTGCTGCGTGGGGCGGGCCTCTTCGCGCGTGCCGGCGAACGCGCCACGGCGGACACGGTGCGCGCCGGGCTCGGCGCCCCGGATTCGTACCGGCATCTGCTCGAACGCTGGCTCTCGGGCTTGGCCACGTCGGGTTCACTGCGTCGTGAGGGCGAAGCATTCGTGGCCGATGCGCCGCTCCCCGACCCGGGTCTCGGGGAACGCATCGCTGAGGCGCAGCGCGCCCTTGCCGACGATCCAGCGATGTGGGCTTACGTCGAGCGTTGCGGACGCATGCTGGGCGACGTGGTGACCGGGCGAGAGAGCCCCCTCGAAACGATATTCCCGGGCGGATCTTTCGACTTGGCCGAGCACATGTACGAGCGCTCGATACCAATGCGTTACGTGAACAACCTCGCTGCGGGCGCTGCCGAGGCGATCGTCGCGGCGCGGGGCGACAGGCCGCTGCGCGTGCTGGAGATCGGCGCGGGTACCGGGGGTACCTCGTCCTCGCTCATTCCCGTGCTTGCCCGTGCCCCGGTCGAGTACTGGTTTACTGATGTGACGCCCGTGTTCCTCGACCGCGCTCGCGACAAGTTCGCCGCGTTCCCCGGCGTGCGGGTTGGGCAGTTCGATCTCGAGAAGGAGCCCGCCGCGCAGGGCTTCGCGCCGGGCTCCTTCGATCTCGTTCTCGCCGCCAACGCCGTGCACGCAACGCGCGACCTGCGCGAGGCTCTCACGCGCATCCGGTCGCTCCTCGCCCCGGGCGGCATGGTACTGCTCGTCGAGTCGACCGCGCATCTGGCGTGGTACGACATGACGACCGGGCTGATAGAGGGCTGGCAGAAATTCGCCGATGACCTGCGCAGTGACAATCCGCTGCTTGCGCCGGAAACATGGGTCCGCGCGCTTCGCGAAGCGGGCTTCGACGAGACGGGAGCTTGGCCGCCCACGGGATCGCTGCCAGCCAATGTCGGACAGCATGTGATTGCTGCATGGGTGGCCAATGCCATAGGGGCGAGCGCTACAAGCGTCGATGCGCCCGGCGTGCAGACGCAGGCGGAGCGTGCCTCGGGGGCAAAGGCTCCGGCCGAAGCTGCAGTGCTGCTTCGCCTACGACTCGCAGAGATTCTTCCGAATGAGCAGCTCGATATCCTGCGCGACTTCGTGCGCGAGCGTGTAGTTCGCGTGTTGCGCCTTGACGCAGCTGAGCCGCCCGGTCGCAACGACCGTCTGCTGGACATCGGACTGGATTCGCTGATGGCCGTTCAGCTTCGCAACCAGCTCTCCAACGGACTCGCGCTCGACAAGCCGCTGCCGGCCACGCTGGTCTTCGACCATCCGACGATCGAGGCGCTTGCTGCGTTCCTTCAGTCACGCATCACCGCGCCCGCGCAGCAGGCTCCACCTCAGGGCACGCACGAGGTCGCAGCATCCGTGGATGCGGCGCACGTGGCCGAGATGAACGATGCCGACGTGGAGGCGCTCCTGCTTTCGCGTCTGGGGGATCTATGAACACGACGCCCGCGTTGCCGCCCGGGACGCCGGCCGAGGCCGTGCAGCTCTCGCCGCTGAAGCGCGCCTTCCTCGCGCTCGAGGACGCGCGCGCGCGACTGGCGCGTGCCGAAGAGGCGGTGCGCGAGCCCATCGCGGTAATCGGCATCGGCTGCCGGGTGCCCGGCGGCGACGATCCCGAGGGCTTCTGGCGCGTGCTGCATGAGGGGCGCGATGCCGTGGGGCCGGTGCCGCGGAGCAGATTTGACATTGACGCGTACTATGACCCGGATACCGAGATTCCGGGTCGCATTGCGGTCCGCGAGGCCGGGTTCCTGACCGGCGAGGTCGATCGTTTCGACCCCGCGTTTTTCGGCATCGCGCCGCGCGAAGCCAACGGCATGGATCCGCAGCAGCGTCTGCTGCTGGAGGTGAGCTGGGAGGCGATCGAGCACGCCGGGATCGCCCCGGACAGGCTTGAGCGCTCGGCCACCGGCGTATACGTCGGCGTCTGCGCCACCGATTACGCCTACCTGCAGATCAAGAGCGGCGACGCGGGCCTGCTCGACTCGCACTACACCTCGGGCGTCGCACAAAGCGTCGCCTCGGGACGCATATCGTACCTCCTCGGACTGCAGGGACCGAGCCTCACGGTCGATACCGCGTGCTCGTCATCGCTTGTCGCGGTGCATCTCGCCTGCCAGGCGCTGCGCGCGCGCGAATGCTCGATGGCGCTCGCCGGCGGCGTGAACCTCATGCTCTCGGCCGACCTCTTTGTTGCCTTCTCGCACTCGCGCATGCTGGCCCCCGACGGACGCTGCAAGACCTTCGATGCGTCCGCCGATGGCTTCGCGCGCGGCGAGGGCTGCGGTGTCGTGGTGCTCAAGCGTTTGTCGGAGGCGCAGGCTGATGGCGACCGCATCCTCGCGGTGATCCGCGGCAGCGCCGTCAACCAGGATGGCCCGAGCAGCGGGCTCACCGCGCCCAACGGCCCAGCGCAGGAGGCCGTGATCCGCGAGGCGCTCGCGCGCGCGCGGGTCACGCCCGCCGACATCGGGCTGCTCGAGGCGCACGGCACGGGAACGCAGCTTGGCGACCCGCTCGAGGTGCAGGCGCTCGGTAACGTCTTTGGCCCAGGTCGCGATCCGGCGCAGCCGATGTGGCTCGGCTCGGTCAAGACTAACCTCGGGCATCTCGAAGCCGCCGCAGGCGTGTCGGGACTGATCAAGGTGGTGCTGGCGTTGCAACACCGCGAGATCCCCGCGCATCTGCACTTCAAGCAGCCGAGCCCGCACATCGCGTGGGCCGAACTGCCCTTCACGGTACCGACGAAGTCGCAGGTGTGGGAGCCGATCGGAGGACGGCGCCTGGCGGGCGTGAGCTCATTCGGATTCAGCGGTACCAACGTACACGTCGTGGTCGAGGAAGCGCCGCAGGGCGACCCGGCGGCGGCGACCAATTCGGGAGATTCGCTCTACACGCTCTCGGCGCGCGACGAGAAGGCGTTGTGCGTGCTGGCCGCGCGCCACGCAGAGGCGCTTGCGCGGCCCGACGCGCCGTCACTCGCGGACGCGTGCTTCACAGCCAACGTCGGCCGGGCGAATTTCGCGTATCGCGCCACCATTGCGGCCGCGAGTCTGCAGGAGCTGCGGGAGCGTCTGGGCGCACTCTCCCGCGGCGAAGAGACACCGGGTGTCCGCACAGCTGCAATGCAGCGCCGCGATCCGCCACGCATCGCATTCGTTTTCACCGGGCAGGGCTCACAGTACGCCGGCATGGGACGCGCACTCTATGAATCAGCACCGGTGTTCCGCGCCGCGCTCGACCGCTGCGCCAGGGCGCTCGAGGGCAGGCTCGAGCGGCCGCTGCTGGAAGTTCTCTATCCGGCCGAGGGTGAGGGGACGCTGCTGGATCGCACCGAATATACGCAGCCCGCGCTATTTGCGGTCGAGTACGCGCTCGCCGAGCTTTGGAAGTCATATGGCGTCACGCCGGCGGCGGTGATGGGCCATTCGGTGGGCGAACTCGTCGCCGCGTGCGTGGCCGGCATGATGAGCCTCGAGGATGCGCTTGGCCTCGTTGCCGAGCGCGGGCGCCTCATGGGACGGCTGCCGGCGGGCGGTGCGATGGCGGCGATCCACGTGCCGGCCGCCGAGATCGAGCCGGTCGTCGCCGGCCAGATGGCGAAGCTCGCGATTGCGGCGGTGAATGCGCCCGACCAGACCGTGATTTCGGGCACGGCGGACGCGGTCGAAGCAGTGTGCAGGCAGTTCGAAGAAGGCGGCGTGCGCTGCCAGCGGCTCACAGTCTCGCACGCGTTCCACTCGCCGTTGCTCGATCCGATGCTCGCAGAGTTCGAGCGCTCGGCTGCAAAAGTTGCGTGGTCGAAGCCGCGAATTCGCCTCGTCTCGAACCTCACGGGCGACGTAGCCGATCCTGCCGCGATGATGCAGCCCGCTTACTGGCGGCGCCACGCGCGCGAAGCCGTGCGATTCGCCGACGGAGCACAGGCACTCGTGCGTCTTCGTCCGGACGTGTGCATCGAAGTTGGCCCACACCCGGCACTGCTCGCGTTTATCGAGTCCGCGCTCGGTGATGCTTCGTTGGCACGCGTTCCGACGCTGCGCCGGAACCGCCCCGAACGCGCGCAGATACTCGACGCGGTTGCATCGGCATGGCTCCAGGGCATCGACATCGATTGGCGCGCGGTCCACGCGGGCGAGACGGCGAGGCGCGTCGGGCTTCCCACATATCCTTTCCAGCGCGAGCGCTGCTGGTTCGCGGCGCGCACTCGGCCGGCCGCGGTGCCGGGCCGCGCAACCGGCCACCCGCTTCTGGGCACGCGCATCCGCTCCGCTGCGGGGAAGGTGTACGAGAGCCGCATGAGCATCGAAGTGCCGCGCTTTGTCGCCCAGCATTGCGTGCAGGGCCACGTGGTAATGCCGGCTACGGGTTGGCTGGAAATGCTGCTCGCCGCGGCGGGCGATGTGTTAGGCGCCGGCATGCACCCGATCGTCGATGTAACCATTAAGGAGGCGATGCGCCTCAACGCCGATAGCGCGCGTACCGTGCAGCTCGTGGTGGACCGCGCGGGCGGCGGCACGGCAAGCGCGCGCGTGTGCAGTCTCGCCGAAGATGCGGACGGAGACGCCGACTGGATCTGCCACGTGACCGCGACCCTTGGCGGTGCGGCATCGAACCCGGCTGCGTCGCGGGCCTCACTTGCCGAGGCCCGACTACTTTGCCCGCAAGCCTTTGATCGTGATGCGTTCTATCAGGAGCTCGAACGCCGCGGGTTGGGCTTCGGCCCGGCATTCCGCTCCGTACGCGAGCTCATGTCCGGAAACCAGCAAGCCCTCGGCAGCATCGTTCTGCACGCGGATCTGCGGCGCGAAGGTGCTGCGTACAACATCCATCCGGTGCTGCTCGACGGCTGCGTGCAGGTGCTCGCGGCCGCGCTGGTGTCCGACACCGAGGATCTCTACCTGCCAATGGCGATCGGCGCATACACGCTGCATCGCAGGGGCGCCGAGCGTTGCTGGGCGCACGCGGTTGCCGAGCCCGGCACGGGCGCGGCAACGCGCCGCGCGCAACTTCGGGTATTCGACGAGGGCGGCGAACTTCTCGCGGACCTGACGGACATCCGCTTGAAGCGCGTTTCGCGCGACGCGCTCGACCGACTCGGCGAGCGCTGGCTAGACGAAAGCCTTTATGAAGTGCTCTGGCAGGATGCGGCAGGCAGCACGGCGTCCAGAGAGGCGGTGCCTGTGTCGCAGATGGTGTCAGCCGCGCAGGCCGCAGTCGAACCGCTACGCGCTTCCGCGGGTCTGCCGGCCTTCGATGCATGTCTTGCGGGAATGGACACACTCTGTGCCGACTTCATCCGCAAGGCGTTGGCGGACCTCGGCTGGAATCCGAAGGTGGGAACGTTCTTCGATGAGGGAGCCCTGGCGCGTGAGCTGCATGTCGTGGTACGCCACCGCCAGCTATTCGGCCGCTTCCTCTCGCTCCTGGCGCAAGCCGGGTGGCTCGCGAAGGAGGACGCGCGATGGGTCGTGAAGCGTGATCTTGCGGGTGCCGATCCGGCGCGCGTGCTCGCCGCGATGCGCGCAAGCTTGCTGCCGATCGCGAACGAGCTCGAAATGGTCGGCCGCGCCGGTCCCGATCTCGCGAACGCGCTGCGCGGGGAGTGCGACCCGCTTCAACTCCTCTTTCCCGGCGGCGAGACAGAGACCGCAGAGCGCATCTATCGCGACTCACCGCCCGCGCGCTTCTTCAACGGGCTGGTGGCCGAAGCGGTCTCGACAGCCGCTGCGCGGGCGAGGCAGGCAGGCCGGAAGCTGCGCATTCTCGAAGTGGGTGCCGGCACGGGAGGCACTACGGCGCACGTGGTGCCACGCCTTCCGCTAGAAGGCGTCGAATACACCTTCACTGACGTGGGACCGCTCTTCGTCGCGCGCGCACGCGAACGTTTCGGCATGCATCCCTTTATGCGCTTCGAGGTTCTGGACCTCGAGCGCGATCCCGAGGTTCAGGGATTCGCGGCGGGCGCGTTCGATCTGGTCGTCGCTTCCAACGTGATCCATGCCACCCGTGATCTGCGCACGACGCTCGGCCGGGTTCGCCGGCTGCTCGCGCCCGGTGGGGCGCTCGCGCTGCTGGAAGCGACCGTTCCGCAGGCATGGTTCGATCTCACCGTGGGCCTTACCGAGGGCTGGTGGTGCTTCGAGGATCGCGAGCTTCGGCCCGATTACGCGACGCTTCCCGTCGCTTCCTGGGTCAGGCTTCTCGGGGAGTGTGGCTTCGGCGCGGCATCGACGGTCGCGGGTGATGTCGCGCAAGCGGGTGCGATCGGTTTGAACACGCTGCTGATTGCTCAGGTCGCAGATGATCTGCATACGGCAATGCGAGAGTGGCTCATCTTTGCCGACACGAAGGGGCTAGCCACGGGGATCGCCCGGCGACTCACTGCGCGCGGCGATCGCTGCACGTT
Organism: Rhodocyclaceae bacterium; assembly: GCA_016791115.1. Taxonomy (GTDB): domain Bacteria; phylum Pseudomonadota; class Gammaproteobacteria; order Burkholderiales; family Rhodocyclaceae; genus Methylophosphatis. The sequence continues at coordinate 70,035 of JAEUNL010000064.1, read as the reverse complement.
GGTGCAGCCTGGCGCGCGTTACACGCTCGAAGGCGACGCCGCGACAATTACGCCGACGTCTGCCGCGGATCACGCCCGCCTGTTGGCGGAGCTTCGTGCTGCAGGCCGTGTGCCGGTCGGCATCGTGCACGCGTGGTCGCTCGACACACCCGATTGGAAGGACGTGGGTCTCGCCGAACTCGCTGGTGCAAGCGAGCTGGGCGCAGTGAGCGCGATGCTCGCGGCTCAGGCGCTTGCGGGTGCCGGCTTGGGCTCGCGCGTGTGGATGGTGACCGCCGGCGCGCAGCAGGCCGATCCCGCGGACGTCGCGATCAATCCCGCTCAGGCGCCCGTCTGGGGATTGCGCAAGGCACTGTCGCTCGAACATCCCGAGATGCGCGCAGTATGCGTCGACCTCGAACCGAACTCGATCGAAGGCGCGCTTGACGCCTTCGTGGCCGAACTGGGTGAGTCAGGCGCCGAGGCGCAAGTGGCGCTCAGAGGCAGCATGCGGCGGGTCGCGCGGCTTGCCCGTGTGCCGCGCACGATGGCCGTTGCGGATGCTTCCCCGTTTCGCCTTCTGCCGATTGCTGCAGGATCCCTCGACGGCTTTCATCGCCGGGAACTCTCGCGCCGCGTGCCCGGACCCGGCGAGGTCGAGATCGCCATCGAGGCGAGCGGGATCAACTTCAAGGACGTACTCAACGTATTGGGCATGTATCCGGGCGACCCGGGGCCTCTGGGCGGCGAATGCGCGGGGCGTATCGCTGCAGTGGGGCCGGGCGTTGCGCGCCTGCGCGTGGGCGACGCCGTGATGGGCCTGGGCGGAGGGTGTTTGGCGACGCATGTGACAACGCGCTTGGAGTTCGTTCAGCCGCGGCCCGAGGGCATGAGTGCGGAAGAGGGCGCTGCGTTTCCAATTGCCTTCCTTACGGCGCTCTTCTGCCTCGACCATCTTGCGCAATTGCGCCCAGGCGAGCGCGTACTGATTCACGCGGGGGCGGGCGGCGTCGGCATGGCAGCGGTACAGATCGCCCTTCGCACCGGCGCGGTAATTTATGCAACGGCTGGCTCGGAGGCCAAGCGCGACCTGTTGCGCGCATTGGGGGTAGTGCACGTGTTCGATTCGCGCAGCGCCGCGTTCGGCGCGCAGATTGCGGCGGCCACCGGCGGGCGCGGTGTCGATGTGGTGTTGAACTCGCTCGCGGGAGATACCGTCGAAGCGAGTTTCTCGGTGCTCGCCCGGGACGGACGGTTCGTCGAGATGGGCAAGCGTGGGATCAAGACGCCGGAATGGGTCGAGCAGCAGAAGCGCGGCTGGCGCTACTTCGTGGTCGATTGGGGCGATACCGCCACGCGCGAGCCGGAGTTGATTGAACGGCTCTTCACCGGCCTGACCGAGCGCCTGCGCTCGGGTGATCTTGTCTCGCTGCCGCGCCATGTGTTCGCGCTGGACGACGCGCCGCGCGCATTCCGCTTCATGGCGCAGGCGCGCCACACCGGCAAGATCGTGCTGCGGCACGGCGCCCCCGAGCCCTTCGTAGCCAGGCGCGACGGGACGTATCTCGTGACGGGCGGCCTGTCCGGTCTGGGTCCGGTGGTCGCAAAGTGGCTCATCGAACGCGGGGCCGGCCGCATCGCGCTGGTGAGCCGGCGAGGCGTGACGCCCGAATCGGCACCACTGCTCGACACGCTTCGTGCGCTCGGTGGCAACGTGGTGGCTGAGGCGCTGGACGTATCGGACGAGGCCGCGCTGCGCGCCTTTCTCGTGCGGCTTCGCACATCGGGGCCGCCGCTTCGGGGCGTGTTTCACAGCGCGGGGGTGCTCGACGACGCCACGCTCGCGCAGCAGGATCCGGGGCGCTACGCCCGTGTGTTTGCACCGAAGGTCGACGGCGGATTTCTCCTCGACAGACTTACACGCACCGACCCGCTCGAAGGCTTCGTGCTGTTCTCGTCTGTCGCCGCGCTCCTGGGGGCTGCCGGGCAGAGCAACCATTCGGCGGCCAACGCCTTCCTCGATCTGCTCGCGCGCGAGCGACGCTCGCGCGGGTTCGCCGGCCTTTCCATCAATTGGGGTGCTTGGTCCGGGGTGGGCGCAGCCGTGGACCGTGCCGCTACCGAGCGCATTTCCCAGCAGGGACTGTCGAGCATCACCCCGGAGCAGGGGGTGGCCGCGCTCGAGCGCCTCATGGGGCAGGATCGTGCGCAGGTCGCGGTACTGCCGATCGACTGGCAGCGCTACCTCGCGCGCGTTGAGCGCGGTGCGCCACCTGCGTTCTTCGCCGCGGTGGCGGGGCTCGCGCAGGCCGCCCCCGAGGCGACGGCGGGCATCGATGCGGCGAGCGATCTGCGCTCACGGATCAAGTCGGCTCCGAGCGCGCGCCGCCGGCCGATGCTGGCCGCCTTCGTGCGCGAGCGCGCGCTGCGCGCGCTCGGCGTGGACCCGGGACGTGCCGTCGATCCGCGAACGCCGCTGGGCGAACTGGGGCTCGATTCGCTGCTTGCGGTGGAACTGCGCAACACGCTCGGCAACGCCGTCGGCAGCACGCTGCCCGCGACGCTGCTCTTCGACTATCCAACGATCGATACGCTTACCGACTACCTGCTGAACGACGTGCTCGGGCTCGCCGAGGCCGCGGTGCCCACGTCCACGCCGGACCGGGTCGCCTCGATCGAGGATCTCTCCGACGAAGAGGTCGAGAAGCAACTGGCCGCGCGACTGGGCAAGAGGAAATAGGGACAAGATGGACGACTTCCAGGATCGGCTCGAAAAGCTCTCGCCCAAACGGCTGCAATTGCTTGCCCTTGAACTGCACGAGCAGGTCGAGGCGCTGCAAGTGCGTGCGCGCGAGCCCATCGCCGTGGTGGGCATGGCCTGCCGCTTCCCCGGGGGCTCCGACGACATCGACGCTTACTGGGACCTCCTCGACCAGGGGCGCGATGCGATACGCGAAGTGCCGCGCGAGCGCTGGGACATCGACGCGCTCTTCGATCCGGATCCCGATGCGCCGGCGCGAGTGTCGACTCGCTGTGGCGGCTTCATCGACGACGTCAGCGGCTTCGACGCGGCCTTTTTCGGCATTTCGCCGCGCGAGGCGCAGACGATGGATCCGCAGCAGCGTCTGCTGATGGAAGTGGCATGGGAGGCGCTTGAACATGCCGGCATCGCACCCGAGCGCCTGGCGGGCAGCGATACGGGTGTCTACGTCGGCGTCTGCAACATCGACCACACCCAGCGCGTGCTCGACCGCGGCATCGACAACATCGACGCGTATCTCGCTTCCGGCAACGCGCACAGCGTCGTCGCCGGGCGGATCTCCTATTTCATGGGATTTCAGGGACCCGCACTTTCGGTCGATACTGCATGCTCCTCGTCCCTAGTGGCGCTGCATCTGGCGGTGAAAGGTCTGCGCACAGGCGAGTCGCGGGTCGCCCTTGCCGCCGGCGTCAACCTGATGTGCTCGGTCGAGACCACCATGGCGCTCACCAAAGCGCACATGCTCGCACCCGACGGACGCTGCAAAACATTCGACGCCGCAGCCGACGGTTTCTCGCGCGGCGAGGGCTGCGGTGTGGTTGTTCTCAAGCGCCTTTCTGACGCGCGCGCCGACGGCGATCGGGTGCTCGCAGTGATCCGCGGCACGGCGCTGAACCAGGACGGACGCAGCGGCGGGCTCACGGTGCCCAACGGGCCGGCTCAGGAGGCGGTGATCCGGGCGGCGCTCGCGGATGCGGGTGTGGAGCCGAGCGACATCGATTATGTGGAGGCTCACGGCACCGGCACGACGCTGGGCGATCCGATCGAGGTGCGCGCGCTCGCTGGCGCGCTCGGTCCCGGTCGGCTGCGCGAGCAGCCTCTCCTCATCGGTTCGGTCAAGACCAATGTCGGGCACCTTGAATCGGCCGCAGGCATCGCAGGTGTGATCAAGATCGTCCTTTCGCTCATGCACGAGCGCATCCCGCCACACCTGCACTTCAAGGAGCCGAGTCCCCACATTGCGTGGGCCGACTATCCCGTAAGAGTTACCGCGCAGGGCGCGCCATGGAAGCGCGGCGTGCGCCCGCGCCTGGCGGGCGTCAGTTCGTTCGGATTCAGTGGCACCAACGCGCATGCAATCATCGAGGAAGCGCCGCGCGAGGAGGGCTTGCCGCGCGCTCAGCGCCCGAAGCATTGCATCGTGCTCTCGGCGCGCAGTGCCGCGTCGCTCGCGAATACCGCCGAGCGCTGGGCAACTGCGATGGAGGCGACCCCGTGCCCGGACCTGGGCGACGTCGCGCACACCGCCGCGCTGGGGCGCTCGCACTTCACCGAGCGTGCGGCCGTGGTCGCGGGGGACGCGATGAGCACGCGCGAGGCGTTGCGGGCAGTCGCGAAGAGCTTGCCGCATCCCGCGGTCTTTTGCGGACAGGCCATCCCCGGGCACGTGCCCGAAGTCGTGTTCCTCTTCACCGGCCAGGGCGCCCAGTACCCGGGCATGGCGAAAGCGCTCTACGACGCCTCGCCCGTCTTCCGCGACGTGATCGACCGCTGCGACGCGCAACTCGGCGCCGACGAGGCCGGCAGGACGCTCAGGTCAGTGCTCTCGACCGACGCGGGCGAAGCGTCGCCGATCCACGAGACATCCTGGACGCAGCCTGCCCTCTTCGCGGTCGAGTACGGATTGGCGGCGCTCTGGCGCAGCTGGGGCGTCGAGCCGGCGGCGGTCATCGGGCATTCCGTGGGCGAGTACGTCGCCGCGTGTGCGGCGGGTGTCTTCACGCTGGAGGAGGGAATCTCGCTCATCGCCGAGCGCGGGCGCCTCATGCAGGCGCTGCCGCCCGGCGGCACGATGGCGGCGGTGTTCGCCGATCGCGCTGAGGTCGAAAAGGCGGTCGCGGGCACTGGCGGCAAGGTCGCGATCGCCGCGATCAACGCGGCCGACAGCGTCGTGATCTCGGGCGAGGAGCGCGCAGTCGAGGCGCTGCTGCAGGAACTCGAGAAGCGCGAGGTGCAGGGCCATCGGCTCTACGTCTCGCTCGCCGCGCACTCGCCACTGGTCGAGCCCGCGCTGGACGCGATGCAGGCCGCGGCCGAGCGAGTCACCATGCGCGCGCCCGCCATTCCTGTCGCGTGGAACGTGACGGGTGGCGAAGCGCTGCCCGGCAGTGGCGCGCCCGACGCGCGCTACTGGCGCCGCCACCTGCGCGAGCCCGTGCGGTTCGGCGACGGGATCAACTGGCTCTATCGCGAGGGCTATCGCGTGTTTCTGGAGGTCGGCCCGCATCCGACGCTACTTGCGCTCGCGCAGCGAACGCTGCCCGAAGATGAGACGTTACTGCTTTCGTCCCTGCGTCGCGGCAAGGACGACTGGAGCGAGCTTCTCGCGAGCGTGGCGAAACTCCATGTGCACGGGGCGCCAATCGACTGGGCGGGACTGGACGCGCCTTACGCCCTGCGCACGCTGCCGATGCCGACCTATCCTTTCGAGCGTCGCAAGTTCTGGATTGCGTCTTCGGGCCCGTCGGCGTCCCGGACACGCGCGGCGCCACCGGGCGGCAGCAACCCGCTTGTCGTCGCGCGCCTGCCCGTGGCGCTGCCCGTTTTCGAAACGGTTCTTACGCCTCGATTGCCGGTTTGGCTGGGCGAGCATCGCGTACACGGGGCATCGCTCGTCGCGGGGCCGGTGTTCATCGAGATGGTGCAGTCTGCGGCGGCTGCGATCGGAGAGCAACGGCCCGTGGTCGCAGGCTTCGCGATTCGCGAGCCCCTGTTTCTCGGCGAAGAAGGCCGTGTCGTGCAGGTGCATCTGGCCGAGCCTTCGGGTGAAGGCAGGGCGTTCAACGTCTATAGCCGCGCGGCCGATGCGCAAGACGATGACGAATGGAAACTGAATGCGAGCGGTCGCCTCGTGCAAGTTGCGGGCGAAGCCTCGCCCCAAGAGCCGCTCGCTGTCATCGAGCAGCGTCTCGGCGCATCGTCCGAATGCGCGCCGCACTATGGCAAACTCGCCGCGCTGGGCATCGACCTGGGGCCCGCGTTCCAGCCGCTGCGACACGCACGGCGCCGCGACGGCGAGGCGCTCGCCTGGATCGCGCTTCCAGTAACGAGCGCCAGGGAACCTGTCACTTGGGCGCATCCCGTTCTCGTCGACGGCGCTTTGCAGGCGGTCGGCCTCGCGCTACCCGACAGCGGCGACACGAACGAGGTCTATCTGCTTACCGGCGTCGAGTCAATCGACCTGCCGCGGCCGCTTCCCGAGGCGTGCTGGGCCCACGTGCGGCTGCACGGCGCGGGCGGCGCGCGGCCCGCCGAATGGCGTGCTGACGTGACGCTGCGCGGAGCCGATGGCGCTGTGCTGGGCACGATGCGCGAGGTGAGGCTGCGCCGAGCGTCGAAGGCGGCGCTCGTGTGCGCGGCCGAAGGCGCGCGCACGACGGGCGGCGATCTGTACTACCGCTTGGACTGGGAAGCCGCGCCGGTGCGGCCAGCGGTGGCGGCATCCCTGCAGCCGCCCACGCGGTTCGCGCCGAAGCTGCGTGAGCGCTTCGATGCGCTGGCCACTGAGCACGACCTCGCGATCTACGCCGCGCTGCTGCCCGAGCTCGATCGCCTGAGCAGTGCGCACATCGCGACCGCGTTGCAGGTGCTGGGCTTCGACGCAGGGCGCGGACGCTTCTTCGATCGCACTTCGGAAGCCGCACGCCTGCGTATCGTCGCGCGCCACGAGCGGCTCTTCGCGCGCTTGTTGGACATCCTCTGCGAGGTGGGCGTGCTCGCACGGGAAGGCGGCGGTTTCAAGGTCGTGGGCCAGTTCGACGCGGCGGATACTTGCGCAGACTACGATGCGCTCCTTGCCCGGTTCGGCACCGTCGACGGCGAACTTCGCACCCTGCGCCGCTGCGGTGTGGCACTCGCGCGCGTGCTCGACGGCTCGCAGGATCCGTTGCAGCTGCTGTTCCCCGACGGCTCTCTCGCAGAGGCGCGCAGCCTCTACGTCGAGTCGCCCTTCGCGCGCACGTACAATCGGGCGATCGCATACGCGATCCGGGAGGCGGTCGCGAGCTTGCCTGCCGGCGCGAAGCTGCGCATCCTCGAGATCGGCGCGGGCACGGGCGGGACCACGACCTACGTGCTGCCCGAGCTTGCCGCGGAAGGCGTCGAGTACACATTCACCGACCTCTCGCCGGTCTTCCTCGAGCGCGCGAAGGAGCAGTTCGCCGCTTTCCCGTTCGTGAAGTACGCGCTTCTGGACATCGAGCGCGATCCGGCTCCGCAGGGATTCCAGGCCGGGCAGTACGACATCATCGTCGCCGCGAACGTGCTGCATGCGACGGCCGATCTTGGCGCCTCGGTCGCGCATGCGCGCGACCTGCTTGCGCCCGGCGGGCTCATCTTCCTGCTGGAAGGCGTGGCGCCCGAGCCCTGGGTCGACCTTACTTTCGGGCTTACCGAAGGGTGGTGGCGGTTCGTGGACGCCGGGCTGCGTCCTGGTTATCCCCTTGTCGACCGCGCGACATGGCGCGACCTCCTTGCGCGCCGCGGTTTCGAAGAGATCGTGACGTGTCCCGACGGGGCCGGTCTCGCGCGTGGCCCTGGCCAGCAGGCCATCGTCATGGCGCGCGCCCTGGCCCCGCGCAGAAGCTGGGCTGTCGTGGGTGACGACGACGGCATTGGTGCCGCTCTCGCGAAGAGACTCGAAGTGCGTGGCGATCGGGTCGTAAGCGTCGTCGCGGCCGAGGTTGCGGGCATCGACGCCGACACAGACGTCGTCTACCTTGGTGCGCTCGCACTGAAGGATGGCGACGCAGCGGGCGCGCAGGAGTCCTGCGAACGACTCGCCTGCACCGAGCCACTTCGCCTGCTTGCAAGGCTTGCTGCGACGCCGGGCCGGGGTAAGGCATGGCTGATCACGCGCGGTGCGCATGCGGTGAGCGAGGCCGACCATGTCGATCGCTGGCAGGCTCCGCTGTGGGGCGTGGGTCGCGTGTTCGCGCTCGAGCAACCCGAGCGCTGGGGCGGGCTCATCGACCTCCCGGGTTCGGGCGGCGTGGACGCTCTTGCCGATGCGATTCTCGCGACGCTCGACGCGGGCGACGGCGAAGATCAGGTCGCGTGGCGTGACGGCGAGCGTCGTGCAGCGCGCCTGCGCAATGCGGCGGCGCCTGCGCTCGAATCGGTCACGATCAAGGCGAATGCCACGTATCTCGTGACGGGCGGATTTGGTGGCCTGGGCCTGCTCGTGGGCCGCTGGCTCGCGCAGCGTGGCGCTCGCCATGTAGCCCTGCTGGGCCGCAATCCCGACCCCGCTAGCGATGGCGTGCGGGCGATCGAGGCCGCGGGGGCCCGTGTGATTGCCTTGGCCGGGGATGTGGCAGACGAAGGCCGCATGAACGAGATCGTGGGCTCGCTCGCCCGCGTGGCGCCACCCCTCGCCGGCATAGTCCATGCGGCCGCGGATCTCAGCGCCGCGCCGATCGGCGAGTTGGACGCAATTCAAGTCACACGCATGTTCCGCCCAAAAATTGCGGGAACGGCGATCCTCGAGCGCCTGGCACGCGCGCAAGGCATGGATTTTCTGGTGCTATTCTCATCGACCACGGCATTGCTGGGTGCCACGGGCTTTGCCCACTACGCCGCGGCCAACGCATTTCTCGATGCCACCGCCCACGCGGCACGTGGACAGGGCTTGCGCGTGCTCTCAATCAATTGGGGTACGTGGGAGGCGATGCGCCTCGCATCGGCCGATGCGCAGCGCTCGTTCCGCGAAGGCGGGCTCGTGCCAATGACGGGGGCCGAGGCGTTGGAAGCCCTGGGGCGCCTGCTGGCCGGCAGCGAGGCGCAGATCGCGGTGGCCAGGATCGACTGGGACATACTCAAGCCGCTACACGAAGCGCGGCGCGCGCGGCCCTTGCTTGCCCACCTCGGACGGCAGGGAATGGACGCGCGTCCGGGCTCCGCGGACGTGGCAGTGCATTCAGCCTGGGTCGATCGTCTGGTGGCCGCCGGAACGGCCCAGCGCCACGAACTGCTGCTCGACTTCGTGAGGGGTGAGGTCGCAGCCGTCCTCGGGCTTGATTCGGCTGCGTCCGTGTCGCCGGAAAAGGGCCTGTTCGAGCTCGGCATGGATTCGCTGATGTCCGTGGAACTCAGGCGCCGCCTCGCGCAGGGCATCGGCCGCAAGCTCCCGTCGACCCTCACGTTCAACTATCCGAACGCCGGCGCGCTTGCGGACTTCCTTGCGCGCGAACTCGAGGCCGCGAGCGTACCCGTGGTGTCGCCGATGACCGCGCAGGCGTCACCGCCGTCGCCGCCTGCGGACGATCGCGAGCTCTCGGTCCTCACGGACGAGGAACTTGAAGCGCGCCTGCTCGCGCGCCTGGAGCAGACTAAGTGACGAGCGAACGCCGCGCCGTGCTCCTCATGCTCGCCTTCGTTGCGCTGTGGATGTTCGTGGAGACGCTCGCCGCCAGCGTACTCAGGACTTACTCTCCCTACCAGGTGGTGTGGACGCGCTATGGGGTGCACCTGCTGTTGATGTTCGCGCTGTGGGGCTGGCGCGAACCGGCGACGCTCTGGACCACGCGCCGGCCGCTCTATCAGTTGGCGCGCTCGATGCTGATGCTCGGCATGCCTGCCTTCTGGATCACGGGCATGCAGCCGGGGAACGGGGGGGGCGCCGTGATGGCGTTTTTCTGGGTGACTCCGCTTCTGATCCTCGTGCTGGCGCGCATCTTCCTGCGCGAGTCGATCGATCGATGGCTGTGGGCGGCGGGCGCCGCAGCGAGCGTGGGCGCGATCCTGGCGCACGGAGAAAGCCGGTTGCCACCGCTCGCCTCGCTCGTCTTTCCGCTGGGAATGGCGCTGTGCTTCAGCGCCTACGTCGTGATGACGCGGCCGCTCGCCCGCGAGAGGATGAGGACGAACTTGTTCTATACGGCGCTTGGCGTATTCTTGGTTCTCACGCCGGCAATGCCGGCGCTCTGGGTCGCCCCAGCGAGTCACGATCTCGCAGTGTTCGTTGCCGTGGGACTCGTCGGTTACCTTGTCCTCCTTACCCTTGACCGAATGGCTGCAGTGGCGCCGGTGTCGCTTACCGCGCCGGTCGCGAGTACCTTCGTCGGCTTCTCCGTCCTGATCGGGCCCCTGCTCGGCCACCAGCCGCCGCCTCACGGGGTGCTGCTCGGATTGTTCCTCATCGCTGCGGTCGTGCTCTATATCTGGATGAGAACGGCGCGCCGCACTACGCCAATTGCCCTTTCGGATGCCGCATGACGAATCCCCGCAACCTTCTGCAGGAATCACTCGCCGCGATAGAGCGCCTGCAGGCGCGCCTGGACGCGAGCGAACGAGTGCGCAAGTCCCCGATCGCGATCATCGGAGCGGGGTGCCGCTACCCGGGCGGCATCGAGGCGCCCGAAGATTTGTGGCGGGTCGTAAGCGAGGGTATCGACGCCGTCTCCGGGATTCCCGCCGGTCGCTGGGATGCCGATGCCTACTACGACCCGGACCCGAAGGCACCGGGCAAGATGATCACGCGCCGCGGGGGGTTTCTCGATCAGGTCGATCGGTTTGATCCTCAGTTCTTCGGCATCTCGCCGCGCGAGGCGGTAACCATGGACCCGCAGCAGCGCTTATTGCTCGAATGCGCGACCGAGGCGCTGGAGAGCGCCGGTCTGGCGAGCGACAAGCTCGCGGGTAGTGCTACGGGCGTGTTCGTGGGCATCACCACCAGCGACTACGGAACGCTGCTGCGCGCCGGAGGTCCTGAGAACTCCGACGTCTACTCTGCTACTGGCAGCGCCCTCAACGTCGCGGCAGGACGGATCTCGTTCCTATTCGGTTTTCAAGGTCCCAGCGTGTCGATGGACACTGCGTGCTCGTCGTCGCTTGTCGCCGTGCACATGGCCTGCCAGAGCCTACGCACGGGCGAGAGCGACCTTGCGCTCGCCGGCGGGGTCAACGTGGTTCTGTCGCCCGACGCGATGGTGCTCTTCTCCAAGTGGGGGATGATGGCACCGGACGGGGCGTGCAAGACTTTCGATGCAGCGGCCGACGGCTTCGTGCGTGCCGAAGGTTGCGCCGTCATCGCACTGAAGCGCCTTGCCGACGCACAGGCTGCGGGCGACCCGATCCTCGCAGTGATTCGCGGTTCAGCGGTGAACTCCGACGGGCGCAGCAGCGGCCTGACTGTGCCCAACGGGCCAGCGCAAGAAGCCGTGATCCGCAAGGCACTCGATAGCGCGGCGCTTTCGCCGGCCGACATCGACTACGTCGAAGCGCACGGCACCGGCACTCCGCTCGGCGACCCGATCGAGGTCGAGGCACTCGGCGCAGTGATGCGCGAGGGACGACCCGCCGAGCGGCCGCTTGCGATCGGCTCGATCAAGACCAACCTCGGTCATACCGAAGCGGCATCGGGGCTCGCTGGACTGCTTAAGGTTGTGATGTCGTTGAAGCACGAGGCCATTCCGCCGCACCTGCACTTCAGAATTCCCAATCCCGGTATCCCGTGGGAAAGGTTGCCGCTAGAGGTGCCAACCTCGCTCAAACCCTGGCCGCGTGGCCTGCGGGTGCGGCGAGCGGGGGTCAGCTCATTCGGGTTCTCGGGTACCAATGCGCACGTGGTGCTCGAAGAGGCGCCGCTGCCGCCCGCTCCTCCGGTTGCAGTCGGCCCCTTCGTGGTGCCGCTCGCCGCGCGCGATGATGCGGCATTGCGAGCGCTTGCGCTGGCGCATGCGGATGCAGTTGCGGCTGATCCGGCGCTCTCGCCGGCGGACGTCGCGGCGACACTCGCGCTCGGGCGTGCGGCGCAGCCTCGGCGCGCGGCGCTGGTGGCTGAGACGCGAACCGAGCTCGAGCGGGAATTGCGCGCGCTTGCGCGGGGCGAGAGCGCCATACCGCAGGGTGCCCTTCGCCCCGGCGAGCGGCCCAAGATCGCTTTCCTTTTCACCGGGCAGGGTGCGCAGTACGTTGGCATGGGCCGCGGGCTTTACGAGAGCGAAACCGTCTTCCGGGCGTCGATCGACCGTGCTTCTGCTGTGCTGGCGCCGCTGCTGGAGCGCCCCTTGACCGAGGTGCTCTTTCTTGGCGACGGCGCGCAGACGTTGATTAACGAGACGGCGTACACGCAGCCTGCGCTCTTTGCGCTGGAGGTCGCGCTCGCCGAACTCTGGAACTCGTGGGGCATCGTGCCCTCGATCGTCGTGGGCCACAGTGTGGGCGAGTACGCCGCCGCGTGCGTGGCAGGGGTCTTCAGCTTTGAGGAGGGGCTTGCACTGATCGCCGAGCGCGGGCGGCTGATGCAGGCGCTTCCGGCTGGCGGTGCGATGGCCGCGATTTTCGCCGACGAGGCCCGGGTCGCATCGATGATCAAGGGCATGGAGCGGCGCCTGGCAATCGCGGCGCTGAACGCGCCGGAGGAGACTGTCGTTTCGGGAGATGCCGATGCGCTGGCCGAGGTGCTTGAGCGCGCGACGCGGGACGGCGTGGAGAGCAAGGCGCTCGAGGTCTCGCACGCATTCCACTCGCCGCGGCTGGATCCGATGCTCGACGCACTCGAAACGCGCGCCGCGACCGTGACGCACGCCGCTCCGAGGATCTCGCTCATCTCGAACGTCAGCGGTGCGCTGTTCGCCACGGGGAGCCGCCCTGACGCACGCTACTGGCGCCGGCATGCTCGCGAGCCGGTGCGATTTACTGCGTGCATCGAGGCGCTGAAGGCTGCGGGCGCCACCGTCGCGGTCGAGATCGGGCCTCATCCGACGCTCCTATCGCTTTCGACGCGCGCTGCGCCCGACGCGCCGTGGACTTGTCTCGCGTCGATGCGCCGTGGACGAGACGACGCACGCGAGATGCGTTCCGCGGCGGCCGCGCTCTGGGTGCGTGGAGCACCGATCCAGTGGCCGGTGCTAACGTGCGCGCGCGGTGGACGGCGAGTGGCTCTGCCAACGTATCCATTCCAGCGCGAGCGCTACATGGTCCCGTTCGCCGTGCGCTCCCAGCGCCGGCAGGGCCATGAAGTGCATCCGCTGCTCGGTACGCGGCTTGTCATGGCAGGCGTGGATGGGCTGTTCGAGCGGCGCATCGACGCGACCGATCCGGCCTGGCTGCGTGACCACCGTATCGGTTCGGATGTGGTCATGCCGATGACGGCCTACCTTGAAGTCTGCCTCGCCGCGTTGTGGCATACCGAGGGTCGGTCGGTCGGTGCCATCGATGGCCTGGAAATCGGCGAGCCAATGGTGCTGCGTGCGGGCGAGGCGCGCCTAATGCAAGTGATTGTCGACAGGGCAGACTCTGTTGGCCCAGCCCGAATTCGCATCTTCAGCCGCGGTGCCGTCAATGACGACGCGCCGTGGTTGCTTCATGCCAGCGCCAGCGCCAGCGCAGGTGTCGTGCCCGCCGACGAGCCCTCGGCAGCAGCAGACTTGGCCGCGCGTGCCGCAGCGCTGCCTCGCAGCGTCGAGGTTGGCACCTTCTATGACAGGCTGCGCGATATTGGCGTTGATTTCGGCCCGTCGTTCCGCTCCATGACGCATGTGCGCGTCGCGGTCGGCGAAGCTTTGGGAGAAATCGAACCGGACAAAGGGAGGCTCCCGGACATCGACGAGTTCCTGATGCACCCGGCTCTGCTGGATGCCTGCCTCCACGTCAGTGCCGTCGCGATGGACAGTCTGCCGGGTATGAATGATGGGCGGATGTACCTACCCATCGGTGTCGAGCGCTACCAGTGGTGGGCGCGTCCCTGCGGGCCGATGCGCAGCCACGCAACTGTTCGCTCGCCCGCCGCGCGCGACGACATGCTGCTCATTGACGTTCGCATCGAGACACTCGATGCTCAGCCGGTGGCGGCGCTTGTCGGTCTGCGCTGTCGACGTGCCAGCCGCGACATGTTTCGTCGGCGTGTCGATTCGCAGGTGGGCGATTGGCTGTACGAATTGGCCTGGAGCCCCTTGCCCTCGGCCGCGGCGACCCATTCGGAACCGGCTGGCACGTGGCTGATTCTGGACGACGGCAGCGGCCGCGGCGAACGTCTGGCCGACGAGATCGCCCGGGGAGGGGGAGAGACGCTGCGCGTAGTGCCTCAAGACGCACCGCTTGACGGCGCAGTCGGCATCGACCCGACACGTCCCGAGGCCTATGCCGGGCTTTTGGCTAGCGCGGCCAAGGCTGGCGGTCTGGCAGGCGTGGTGTCGCTGTGGCCGCTTCGCCTGCCGAAGCTGGGCACCGATAGCCTGCCCGGCGGCATTCAGGAGCTGGGCACTGAAGCAGCACTGCATTTGCTGCAGGCGCTGGCCGGCGCGCCGTTGCCCAGACCACCGCGCCTGTGGTTCGTGACGGCCGGTAGCCAAGTCGTCGACGGCACCGAGACGCCGCGAATCGAACAGGCGCCGGTGGCCGGTTTCGCCCGCGTGGCGGCCACCGAACATCCCGAACTGCGCGTGACGCTGGTCGACCTCGACGCGCAGGATCATGCGGCCGACGCCAAGGCACTGGCCGACGAATTGTGCAGTGACACCGTCGAGACTCAGCTCGCGTGGCGAAAGGGCAAGCGCTATGTCGCACGCTTGGCGCGCCGATCCAGCAGCCATCGCGCCCATGTCGACGACGCGCCGCTGCGACTCGGCATCGCGGAGCGGGGGACGCTCGAGAATCTGGCGTTCGAACCTATGCAGCGACGCGCGCCCGGCCCGGGCGAAGTCGAATTGCGCGTACGCGCCAGCGGCCTGAATTTCCGCGACGTACTCAGTGTGCTCGGCCTGTACCCGGGGGAACTGCGCCATCTGGGCAGCGATTGTGCTGGCGAGATCACGGCGGTGGGCGAGGGCGTCACGCAGTTTGCGGTCGGCGACCGGGTGGTCGCCATGGCGGAAGGCGCCTTTGCCAGCCATGCCGTTACGCGCCGTGATTTCGTGGCTCCTCTGCCGCATGGCCTCGATTTCGAACAGGGTGCCGCCATTCCAACTGCCTACCTGACGGCCGAGATTACGCTCAACCTGATTGGAGGCATCAAGCGCGGCGATACCGTGCTGATCCATTCCGGCGCTGGCGGCGTGGGCATGGCGGCCATCGCCCTCGCGCGCCGTGTCGGCGCGATCGTGTTCGCGACAGCCGGCAGCGCCGAGAAGCGCGCCGTGCTGGCACGGATGGGCGTTGCGCATGTGCTCGACTCGCGCAGCGCCTCGTTCGGCGACGAGGTGATGCGTATCACCGGCGGGCGCGGCGTCGACATGGTGCTCAACTCTCTGACCGGCGCACTTCTGGACAAGAGCTTCGAGTGCTTGGCCGACGGCGGTGTCTTCCTCGAGATCGGCAAGCGTGACCTGTGGACGTACGAACGCGTAGCCGCTCTGAACCGCGGCATCCGATACCACATCGTCGATTGCAACGACAATGCGCGCGACACGCCGCAACTGGTCGGCGAGATTTTCACACGCGTGCTGAAGGACATCGAGTCCGGTGCGCTGCCACAGTTGCCTTGTACCACCTTTGCCTTCGAGCATGCCGCCGACGCCTTCCGCCACATGGCGCAGGCGCGCCATATCGGCCGCGTGGTGTTCCGCCACCGGGTTGAACCGCGGCGCCTCGACGCGCCGATACGCTCTGATGCTACCTATCTGGTCACCGGAGGCCTGACCGGTCTGGGGCTGCTGGCAGCCCAGTGGCTCGCGGACCAAGGCGCCCGGCATCTCTTGCTCATCGGTCGGCGAGCACCCGACGCGACGACGGCCAGCGCCCTCGCGGCCATTGAGTCGACCGGCGTACGCGTGATCGTCAAGTCGGCCGACATGGCCAGCGACGAAGGCGTCGCAAGTCTCATGCATGCCCTGGGCGATGGCTTGCCGGCGCTCGGTGGTGTGCTGCACTGCGCCGCAGCGCTCGACGACGGCATGCTGGTCAACCAGAACACGGCGCGCCTGGCCAGAGTCATGGGCCCAAAGGCCGACGGTGCATGGCGGTTGCATGCGGGAATCGAGTCGCGCGGCCTGCGACCCGACTTCTTCGTGCTCTATTCGTCGCTGTCGGCCATGTTCGGCGCAGCCGGACAGGGCAACTACGTCGCTGCCAATGCCTTCCTCGACGCGCTGGCGCATTACCGGCGTGCGCTGGGCTTGCCGGCCACCAGCATCAACTGGGGTGCCTGGAGCGAGGTCGGCATGGCGACGCGCAGCAACACCGTGTCGCGCGCCGGCGCGCAGGGACTGGCGTCGCTCGGTCCGGCCGATGGCATAGCGGCGCTCGATTTCGTGCTGCGCAACAACCCCACGCAGGTGGCGGTGGCGCCGATCGACTGGCCGGTACTCGCGGCACAGTTGGGCCGCGCGTCGGTGCCGCCCCTGTTGCGCGATCTGGTCGCCAACGCACGCAGCGAGTCAGATCGGGGCCGCAATACGCTGACTGCACGAGAGCAACGCATTGATTTCGCAGCGCTCGACGCGGTGCAACGGCTACCTCAACTTACTGCACTGGTACGGCGAGAACTGGCTACTGTACTAGGCCTGAGCAGCTCGCCCGATTCGATTGCAACCGACCAGCCCTTCCCGAGCCTGGGGATCGATTCGCTCACCGCAGTCGAGTTGCGCAATCGCCTCCAAGGCGCGCTCGGGCGTAGCGTGCCGCCAACGGCGGCCTTTGAATGGCCCACCGTCGCGGAGATGGCGCACCAGCTCGATGCCTTGTTCGGCGGGGCTGGGGGGCGGACCGGCGACGGAGAACCGGGCGACGACGATAGGGAGGAAATGACGCTGTGACGAGCACGGGCGAGTTTCTGGAGCGCTTGCGGGCGCTCGACGTGCGGTTCACGCTCGATGGCGATCGCCTGGGTGTCAGCGCACCCAAGGGGGCGATAACACCTGACCTGCGCGAGGAGCTCGGTCGCCGGAAGGAAGAAATCAAGGCCTGGCTGGCTGCACAGCCGCGTCGTGACGCGCCCGCTGCGCTGGACCCGGCCCCGCGCAGCGCGCGGATGCCTGTTTCGCATACCCAGCAGCGCCTGTGGTTCATCAAGCGCATGGACCCGAACAGCCATGCCTACAACATTGCTGCAGCGCTGCGCATGACCGGCCGGCTCGACCGCGGTGCCCTCGAGCGAGCCCTGGCCGAATTGGTGGCGCGGCACGAAAGCCTGCGCACGCGATTCTTCGCGGTCGACGGCGTGCCTTGCTGCGCGATCGATTCGCAGGCACAGGTGACGCTCGATCAGCTGGATCTGGGCGCGCTCGAGGCCGGGCAGCGCGACGCCGCGGCGCAACGGGCGATGCTGGCGTTCGCGCAGCGTCCCTTGGACATCGAGCGCGCGCCGCTGCTGCGTTGCCTGCTGGTGCGACTGGCTACCGAGGACCACCGTTTCTGCTTCGTCTTCGACCACATCGTGTCCGACGGACTTTCGATCGGCATCTTCATGCAGGAGCTGACCAGCCTGTACGCCGGGAATGTCGTCGGCACTCCGGCGGCGCTGCCCGATCTGCCAGTGCAGTACTATGACTACGCCGACTGGGAGCGGCGCTCCTTTGCGCGGGGCGCACTCGAGGAGCATTTGGGCTACTGGAGGCAACAACTCGCTGGTCTGCCCGCTCTCGTGACCCTGCCGGCTGATCGCCCAAGACCACCGGTACAGACTTCGCGCGGCGCGCGTACTGTCATTCAACTGCCGGCGGCGCTGGGTGCGCAGCTCAAGGCGCTGGCACGTGCCGAGAACGCGACGCTCTTCATGGTGATGCTGTCGGCCTTCCAGGTGCTGCTGCATCGCTTCACAGGTGAGACCGACCTGCCGGTTGGCTCGGCGATCGCAAACCGCAACCGCGCCGAGGTCGAGCGCGTGATCGGCTTCTTCGCCAACAATATCGTGTTGCGCGGTGACCTATCGGGTGATCCGACGGTGCGCGAACTCATCGCCCGCACGCGCGATATGGCGCTTGGGGCGTACTCCCACCAGGAAATGCCCTTCGACATGCTCGTCGATGCCCTGGGCACGCGGCGCTCGCTAGACCATTCGCCACTGTTCCAGGTGATGTTCGTACTGCAGAACCTGCAGTTCATGAAATTCGATCTGCCCGATCTTGTCTGTGAGACGCTCGAATTGCCGGTGCAGAGCGCGCGCTTCGACCTTGCGGTCGACGTATTGCCGGCAGACCATCGTGTCTACTTCGAATACAACACTGACCTGTTCGAGGCTTCCACCATCGAACGTCTGATGCGGCACTACCAGCATCTGCTGGAGGGCATGGTGTCCGATCCGTCGACACGCATTGGAAACCTGCCGCTGCTTGACGAGACGGGCCTGCGTGGCCTGGTGATTGACTGGAATCGTACCGACACGCCTTACCCGCGCGAGCAGACGCTGCACGGGTTGTTCGAGGCACAGGCGGCGCGCACACCCGGCGCCGTGGCGCTCGTGTCGGAGTCGACACGCATCGACTACGGCACGCTGAACGCACGTGCCAACCAGATTGCGCACCGGTTGCGCGCCATGGGCGTGGGGCGCGAAGCCCTTGTCGGCGTCTGGATGGAGCGCTCGGCAGACATGGTCGTGGCATTGTTGGGCGTATTGAAGGCCGGCGGCGCCTACGTGCCGCTGGACCCGGCTTTCCCCAAGGACCGCATCGACTTCATGATGGCCGATGCCGGACTGGCGGCGGTGCTGACGCAGTCGCATCTGGCCGCGACGCTGGACGAGGGTGGACTACAGGCGATTTGCCTGGACAGCGATGCCGATACCTTGGCCGAGCAGCCCGCTCGTGACCCATCGCCACTGTCCGATGCGCGCGACCTCGCCTACGTGATTTACACCTCGGGCTCCACCGGTCGTCCGAAAGGTGTGATGCTCGAGCACCGTTCCGTGGTGAACTTCCTGCTGTCGATGCACCGGGAGCCTGGCATCACGGCCGCCGACCGATTCGTGTCGGTTACCACCTTGTCGTTCGACATCGCAGGCCTCGAGATCCACGGGCCGCTGACCATTGGCGGTACCGTCGTGCTCGCTTCGCGCGCGACCGCGCTGGAGGGCGCCCGCCTGGGCGCCCTGCTCGAATCGAGCGAGGCCACTTTGCTGCAGGCTACGCCGGCCACCTGGCGGTTGCTTTTGGAAAGTGGCTGGAAGGGTCGCAAAGGTCTGAAGATGTTGTGCGGTGGCGAAGGGCTGCCGCGCGACCTGGCCGACAAGCTGCTCGACCTGGGGGGCGAACTCTGGAATATGTACGGCCCGACCGAGACCACTATCTGGTCGACGCTCGCCCGCGTCACGGATACCACGCGCGCGATCCCAATTGGCAGGCCGATCGCAAATACCGAGATCTACGTGCTAGAACCCTCGGGTTCGCCGGCGCCGATCGGCGTGGCCGGTGAGTTGTGCATCGGCGGCGACGGACTCGCACGCGGTTACCACAACCGGCCGGACCTCACTGCAGATAAGTTCGTAACGCTGGAACTGCCCGGTGTGGGCGCGCGGCGCGTCTATCGGACCGGAGATCTCGTGCGATTCCTGGCCGATGGCCAGCTCGAGTTCATAGGGCGGCGAGACAACCAAGTGAAGATCCGCGGATTCCGCATTGAACTGGGAGAGATCGAAGCGGTACTCGCCACCCATCCTGGGGTCGGGCAATGTGTGGCTCACGTGCGCGAGGATACGCCCGGGGACCAGCGTCTGGTGGCATATGTCGTGGCTATTCCGGGCGCATCGCCGTTAGATGCTGACGCGACGCGCGCCATACTGCGCTCCAAGCTGCCCGAATACATGATCCCGAACATCTTCGTGACGCTTGCGGCTCTGCCGCTCACGCCGAATGGCAAGATAGACCGCAAGGCGTTGCCGATGCCGCAGGTGAATGTCTCCGCCTTAGGGGCGGATGAAGTGGTAATGACGCCGGTGCAACGCCGCGTGGCTGCGCTTTGGCAGCAGGTGCTTGGGATCGAGCGTGTCGGGCTCGAGATCAATTTCTTCGATGTCGGCGGTCATTCGCTGCTGTTGGTCAAGTTGCAGTCGGCGTTGCAACGCGAGTTTGGTGTGGAACTGGCCTTGGTGGAGCTTTTCCAGCGCACCACAGTCGCTGCGCAGGCAGAACGCTTTGGTTCGCCAAGGGCCTTCGATGCGACCCTCAAGCGCGCGCACGCGCGGGCAGCCCGGCAACAACTCAATGGGTAGCAGCATGGACGAAACAACCGATTTCCCCGCGCATGCGATCGCAATCGTGGGACTCGCAGGCCGCTTTCCCGGCGCGCGCAATCTCGACGAGTTCTGGACGAACATGCGTGACGGTATCGAAGTGCTGGAAACTTTCAGTGATGCCGATCTTGATGCGGCAGCGGTGCCGGCTGCGCTGCGTGAGCATCCGCAATATGTTCGTCGCGGTACGGCTCTCGCTGACGCAGACAGCTTCGATGCCGGTTTCTTCGGACTCTCGCCGCGCGAGGCGCAGATCCTCGATCCGCAGCAGCGGATGTTTCTCGAGTGCGCCTGGGAGGCGCTCGAGTACGCCGGCTATGCGCCCGATGCAAACGAGGCCGCGGTCGGCGTATACGCCGGATGCGGAATGAACTCGTACCTGCTTAACCAGATCCACCGCGACCCCGCACTCGTCGCGGCGGCTGGCGGCTATCAGCTGATGCTCGGCGGCGACAAGGATTTCCTCTGTACCCGGGTGTCGTACAAACTCAACTTGCGCGGGCCGAGTGTGTCAGTACAGACGGCCTGCTCGACTTCGCTGGTGGCGGTACAGATGGCGTGCTCCGCGCTGTATCGCGGCGAATGCGACATGGCTCTTGCGGGGGGTGTCTCAGTGCCGTTTCCCCAACGCAGCGGCTACCTTTACGAAGAGGGCATGATCCTGTCGCCCGACGGCCACTGCCGTCCTTTCGATGTGGATGCGCATGGTACCCGGCCCGGCGCCGGTTGCGGAATCGTCGTCCTCAAGCGCCTTGCAGACGCACAAGCCGATCGTGACACTATTTACGCCGTGATCCGTGGTGCGGCGATCAACAACGACGGCGCCGGCAAGGCCGGTTACACGGCACCCAGCATCGAAGGCCAGGTCGAAGTGATTGCGATGGCGCAAGCGCTCGCCGGCGTCGAGCCGCGTAGCATCGGCTACGTCGAAGCCCATGGCACGGGTACTGCGCTTGGCGACCCGATCGAGGTCGCGGCCTTGTCCCAAGTGTTTCGCGCTTCGACGGCAGACATCGGCTTCTGCCGCCTGGGGTCGCTCAAGGCCAATGTCGGCCACCTCGATGCCGCTGCCGGCGTGGCCGGGCTGATCAAGGCGGTGCTCGCGATGCGGCACCGCGAATTCCCGCCGCTGGTCAATTTCACGAGGGCCAATCCACAGCTTGCTCTAGCGCAAAGCCCCTTCATGGCAGAGTCCGTTGCACGCCCGTGGCCCGAGGGTGCCGCACCGCGCCGCGCCGGAGTCAGCTCATTTGGTATCGGCGGCACCAATGCCCACGTCGTGATCGAAGAAGCGCCACCCGCGATACCCACCGTCATGACCCGCACTGCCCAGTTGTTGGTGTTGTCGGCACGCAGCGCAGCCGGACTCGAACAGGCGAGCTCCGATCTTGCGCGCCATCTCGGCCAGCATCGCGAGCAGCCGCTGGCCGACATCGCCTGGACGCTGCAGGTCGGACGCAAGGGCTTCCCGCATCGCCGCATGCTGGTCGCCAGCGATGCGGACGAAATCTGCAAGGCGCTGGCGCAGCCAACGCGCGCACCGGTGCTGTCGAGCATGCATGCCGGCGGCGAGCGGCCGGTAGCCTTCTTGTTCAGTGGTCAGGGCAGCCAGCACGTCGGCATGGGCAGCGGGCTCTATCGCAGCGAGCGCGTGTTCCGCGAGGCGGTCGACACTTGTGCCGATCTGCTGCAGCCGCATCTTGGGCTCGACCTACGGCAGTTGCTCCATGCCGGCGCAACCTCGGCGCTCGGCGACACGTGCTTCGCCCAACCGGCACTGTTCGTTACCGAATTCGCGCTGGCGCGTCTGTGGGAACAATGGGGGGTGCAGCCGGCCGCAATGCTGGGCCACAGCATCGGTGAATACGTCGCCGCCCATCTGGCCGGAGTGTTGAGCCTCGAAGATGCGCTCGCCGTGGTCGCGGCCCGCGGCCGGCTTATGCAGTCACTACCACCCGGGCGGATGGCGGGCGTTCCGCTGGGTGCCGCGGAACTGCAACATTGGCTTGACGGTGGCGCGGTAGAAATCGCGGCAGTCAACGCGCCCGAACTCTGTACGGTGTCGGGTGCTGCCGCGGCCGTCGATGCTCTGCTCGGGCGGCTTGGGGCGAGCGGGATCGACACGCATCCGCTGCACACCTCGCACGCCTTCCACTCACGGATGATGGAACCCGCGCTAGAAGCGTTTGCCGAGGTCATGGCGCGAGTGCGGCTTTCGCCGCCGCATCGCCGCTATGTCTCGAATCTCACCGGCACATGGATCACCGATGCGCAAGCGACTTCGCCGGCCTACTACGTGCGCCACTTGCGTGAGCCGGTGTTGTTCGCTGCAGGCGTGCAGACGCTGGCGGCCGATCCCTCGCTATGCCTGCTCGAACTCGGGCCCGGCAACGTGTTGGCCACGCTCGGGCGCATGAGTCTGGCCGGCGAGCGGGCGCAGCGCGTGTTGTCGACCCTCGACCATCGTGGCGAGCGCGACGATGTCGAGTGTATGCTCGAAAGCGCAGGCCGGTTGTGGCTGGCCGGGGTACAGATCGACTGGCGCGGACTGCACGGAGAAGGTGCGCCCCGGCGCATTTCGCTGCCGACCTATCCGTTCGAAAAGAAGCGCCACTTTGTCGATGTCGTCAAGGCGAAGGCTGCAAGCGACGACGGAGTTCCGTTAGCCGGGGAGGCGCCAAGCGGCCTCCAGCGTCTCCAGTCCGTTGGCGACTGGTTCTACCAGCCGACTTGGTTGCGCAGCACCATAGCGACCCTCGTGCCGCAAAGCGGCGTGTGGTTGGTCGTGAGCCCACCATCGGCGCTGACCGATGCACTGTGCTCCAAACTCGCAGCGGGTGGCGCACGCCCGGTTCGGGTGGTGCCGGGGTTAGTGCCGCGACAATCTGCTCCCGATGCGTTCGAGATCAGGCTCGGCCATGACGAGGATGTGGCCGGTGTAGCGGCCGTGCTTGCCGGGACAGGGCAGGTTTTCGGAGCCTTTCTGCTGTTCGAGGCCGCCGCCATGGGCGATCGCGCGGCGGCGGAGATCTATCGCGCCGTGGTAGCGTTGGCTGGCGGTTTGGGCGGCGACTCCGCGGTTCGCATTGTCGTCGTGACAAACGGAGGGCAAAGCGTTCTTGCCGAGCTGGTGGCGCAACCGGCGCTGGCGGCCTGCCTAGGGCCGACACTGGTCTTGCCGACGGAGTTGCCCGGTTTGTCAGTACGCTGGGTCGACTTGGCAGTTGATCTTGCGAACGGCGCGCCGAGTTGCGACGCCGCGGCGCTGCTGGCGGAGGCTCTAGCCGGAGACCGTGAAACCGAAGTCGCATATCGCGGCGGCCGTCGCTGGGTACGGCGCTATGAGCGGCTGCCTTTGCCCCCGGCCGCGCTGTCGCTCAAGCCGGGCTCCGTCGTATGGATTACCGGAGGTCTCGGTGGCATGGGGCTTGCCTTGGGGCTTGATCTGGCGCGCCATTGTGGGGCGCGGCTTCTGCTTACGGGCCGGCGCGGATTGCCGCCTCGTGCGCAATGGGACGAGTTGCTTTCGGAGTTCGCTAAAGGCGGCGACCGACGTGACGCCCAGATCATAGATTCGATCCTTGCGATCGAAGCGGCTGGCGGCGAGGTCATGATTGCAGCCGCCGATGCGGCCGATCGTCAGGCGATGGCGGCGGCACTTGACACCGCACAGCGTCGATGGGGGGCGGTTGACGCCGTAATACATGCGGCGGGCGTTCCCGGTGGCGGGCATATGACGGCGCTCAAGGCGTCTGATGAGGTTGATAGGGTGATGGCGCCCAAGCTCGGAGGACTTGATGTGTTGAGCGAGCTTCTGGGGCAGCAGCCGCTCGATTTTTTCGTTCTCATGGGGACGATCAACGCGGTAGTCGGTGCCCCCGGAGTTGCCGACTATGCCGCGGCCAATGCGGTTCTGGATGCCTTCGTCGATGCGGAGTGTTGCCCGCCTGCCTGGCGGCGAGTTCTGGCCCTCGACTGGGGTCCTTGGCGCGAAGTCGGAATGGCAGCCAATCTAGAGCTACCCGAATCCCGACGGGCAGCCTGGCGGGCGCAACTGCAATCAGCTATCGGAACCCGTGAAGGCGTCGAGGCGTTTCGCCGGGCGCTGGCGAGCTATGCACGGCGCCTCGTCGTATTCCCATTCAATCTGGCGGGCATGCTTGCCGGGGAACGTGAGCAGTCGAATAGTGTGCAGCCGGTCACGGTAGCTACTGCCGAGTCCCTGGATGATTCGGTTGAAGCTCCGGCGAATTCGCTCGCCATCACGGACACCAGTTTCGAGAACGACGCCGAACGCGGCTTGGCGCAGATTTGGCTCGAGTTGCTCGGGGTCGATCGGATCGGGCGCGACGACGATTTTTTTGCCCTCGGTGGGCACTCGCTGCTTGCGACGCGCGTCATTTCGCGTGTCGATGAGCGGTTTCGGGTGCGTCTGACGCTGCGTGACATATTTGACGCGCCGACCATCGCGCAATTGGCCAAGAGAGTCCATGACGAAGCCGATTCGCGTAGCATGACGGCGGCTGGCGCGGCCCAGGATCGCGAGGAACTCGAATTTTGAGCGCTTGCGCCGCATTGTGGATCACCGATCCGTTGCTGTGAAAAGGCGATTGCTGTCCTGGAAAAATACTCTGAGCATATGCAGATCGGTGACCAAGTACAGGCACAAGGACCCTTGCAGATCGAACATCTGCTCAGTTCGCTGAGCGAGCAGGATGTTCGGGTCTGGCTCGATGGCGAGCGCATTCGTGTCAGTGCACCGAGTGGAGTGCTTACCGCGGAGCGGCGAGCGCAGATCGAGTTGCACAAAGAGCAGATCCGGGAGTATCTGCGCTCGTTGGGTGAACCGGCGGAGCCAGCCGAGAGGGTATTCGATGCCTGCAGCGTGGCCGGCGAGTTTCCCCTTTCTTCCGCCCAGCAGCGGCTCTGGTTCCTAGATCGGCTCGATCCGGGCAATACCGAGTACAACATTGCAGCCGCGTACGAAATCCGCGGACCGCTGGATTGCGCCGCGATGGAGAGGGCGCTCAACGATCTCGTACGTCACCAGCCGTCGATGCGCACGGTGTTTGTAGACCATGAGGGGCAGCCCCTGCAGATCGTGCGCGACTATGTGCCGAGCTCGCTCGAATTCGTCGATCTGTCGGTCGCCGAGCCGAGCCAGCGAAAGGCGGAGTTTGAACGGCACTTTCGCCGAATTGCGCTGGCTCCCTTCGACCTTGCCGCGGGGCCGCCATACCGGGCTGCAGTGGTCTCTCTCGAGCCGACGACCCATCGCGTGCTGTTATGCCTTCACCATATCATTGCCGATAACTGGTCGATGGGCATCGCCTTGGCTGAACTGGGTGTCCGCTACGAAGCGCATCGCGAGCAGAGAGCCCCGAACATTGTGCCGTTGAGCACTCATTACGGCGAATACGCCCGGCACGAGCAAGAAAGGCTCACCGGTGCCGAACTGGGACGATTGCTCGCGTTCTGGAAAGCGCAACTCGCTGGCGCACCGGCAGTGCTCGATCTGCCGATCGATCGGCCGCGTCCGGCTAGGCAGACCCATAACGGTGCCGTCATCAATGTGGTGCTCTCGCAAGAGATTTCGGAAGCATTGCGTGCATTCGCGCGCCAGGAACGATCGACGCTATATCCTGTCCTACTCGCCGTTTTTGGTGTGATTCTCGCGCGCTATGCCGGCCACAACGACGTGGTCGTTGGGTCGCCGTTTGCGAATCGCGCGACTTCGGCGCTCGAGCAAGTGGTCGGACTGTTCGTCAGCACGCTGCCGGTGCGCGTCCAGGTCGACCCTGCCGCCAGCGGACGGAAGCTGGTGGGCCACTTGCGCGAAGTCTTGCTCGCGGTCCAGTCGCATCAGGATCTGCCTTTCGAAAAGCTGGTCGAGGCGCTCCGCCCGCAGAGAAGTCTCGCCAACTCGCCCATCTTCCAAGTGGTCTTCGCCTTGCAGAACACGCCGCTCAGTTCAATGTTCGAGTTGGCCTCCACTGGGGCGATGTATGACCTGTCTCTGTTTATGCGGGATACGCCGACGGGCATTATCGGTTCGCTTGAGTACAACACCGATCTGTTCGACCGCGAGACGATGGAACGCTTGGCGGGCCACTTTCGCCAGATTGCCGAGGCGCTGGTGGCGGATCCTGATGTTCCGGTGGGACAGATGCCGATGGTCACGCCGGCAGAGCGTGCTTTGATCGTGGAGAACTGGAATGCCACGGCAACCGGGTATCCGCGCGAGGCAAGCATCGGTAGTTTGTTCGATGAAGTAGCAGCTGCGCATCCCGATGCCATCGCGATTTCGACTGCCGAACCATCAGACGAACCTTGCGCGTCAGTGAGCCTGACGTACCGGGCGCTGTCGACTGCGGCCGCGCGGGTCGCCGATCGACTGGCCGCGGACGGGGTGCGCCCGGGAGACCTGGTCGGCATCTATCTCGACCGCTCGATCGCCGCGGTCGTGGCAATGCTGGCGATCCTAAAGCGCGGGGCGGCCTACGTGCCGCTCGATACGCGCGATCCGGCTGGCCGCTCGGCGGAGATCGTGCGTGATGCGGGGATCGCTACGGTCATTGCATCGCGCACGCACCCTTTTACCAACGAGATCCATGCGGAAGGCATTATTCTGATCGAGGATGCACTCTGCGCCAATTCGATATCGCCGGCCGAGACTCCCGAAGTGGCAGTGGACGCCGGTAGCTTGGCCTATGTGATGTTTACCTCCGGGACGACGGGTAAGCCAAAGGGTGTATGCGTCACCCACCGCAGCATCGTGCGGTTGGTTCGCAACACGAACTATGCCGAGTTCGGCCCGGATGAGCGAATTCTTCAGTTTGCTCCGCTGGCCTTTGATGCCGCGACGCTCGAAATCTGGGGCGCGATGCTGAACGGCGGGCATCTGGTGGTCTATCCTCGTCGGCTGCCCTCGTCACGGGAACTGGCCGAAAGTCTTCGCGAGCATGGCATCACAATGCTGTGGTTGACAGCCGGATTCTTCCATCACATGGTCGAAAACGAGTTGACCGCGCTGGCGCAAGTGCGCTGCGTACTGTCGGGGGGTGACGTGTTGTCACCCAACCATGTCCAGCGGTTGCTCGACGCGAAGAAGCAGGGCACGGTAATCAATGGTTACGGGCCAACGGAGAACACGACCTTTACCACCTGTCACGTGATGCGGCCAGGGGAGAAACTTCTGGGGTCGGTGTTGATCGGCCGGCCGATCAGCAATACGCGCGTCTATATCCTCGATCCGATCGGGCAACCGGTGCCGATTGGTGTAGCGGGTGAGCTTTATGCCGGCGGCGACGGGGTCGCACAGGGCTATGTGGGGAATCCTGTGGAGACTTCCCTCCGTTTCGTCGCCGATTCCTTCGATCCTACGGGCAGTGGGCGGCTCTACCGCACCGGCGACTTGGCACGCTGGCGACCCGATGGAACGGTGGAATTTCTCGGTCGCCTCGATCGCCAGGTCAAGGTGCGAGGATTCCGCATCGAACTGGAGGAGATCGAGGGATCTCTCCGCGATCTACCGCAGATCAAGGATGCATCGGTCATAGCTCGCCGTGACGAGGCGGGAATCAATGTGCTAATCGCCTATCTTGTGCCGCGCGAAGACAGGGAGATCGACCAGGCATTTGTGCGGCGGCATTTGAGCGCGGTGCTGCCTGACTACATGATGCCAAATTCGATGGTCGTGCTCAGCGCTCTGCCGCTCACTGCCAATGGGAAGCTCGACCGAGCTGCTTTGCCCGAGCCAACAACCCAGGTGCATGGCACGAACGTTGTTGAGCCCCGTACTGTTCTAGAGACACAGCTTCATGCGATTTGGGAGAAATTGCTCGGCTACTCGGGCTTTGGCATGTCAGATAATTTCTTCGATCTGGGCGGACATTCTTTGCTTGCGATTCGCCTCTTTGCCCAAATCGAACGTATCTTCGGCATCCGGTTGCCAGTATCGACGCTGTTTCAAGCACCTACGCTCGCTCAGCTTGCCGCGATGCTTGAACAGCAGGGGCTTGTTCCCCGGTGGTCATCCTTGGTTGCAATCCAGCCTGAAGGAACCAGGCCGCCATTGTTCCTTGTGCCAGGTCTCGGGGGGAATGTCGTCTGCTACAACCGATTGGCCCGTCTGCTGGGTGCGAACCAGCCAGTGTATGGGCTTCAGTCACGCGGACTCGATGGCAAGGAACCGCCGTTCGAACGCATCGAACCGATGGCTGCACATTACATCGACGAAATTCGCCGTGTGCAGCCGCAAGGACCTTACCATTTAGGCGGAACCTGTTTCGGCGGCTTGGTCGCTTATGAGATGGCGCAACAGTTGCGAGCGCAAGGGGAGGCCGTTCCATTCCTGATGTTGCTCGAATCATGGCCGCCATCGAGATATCTCTTTCTGTTCGACAAGATCCGCCTGTACTCGAGCCATATCCGATTCCTGGTTTCGGCGACAAAACGCAACCTCCGGGAGCTTGTCTCGCTTTCGCCCGGCGTGATGTTGGGTGCGTTGCGCAAGCGATTGGGAATCCTCGGTGAAATTATCGAGCAACGCGACGTATATCGCGGCGACCGGGCGACGATGTATGTTGATGCCGTGTCAACGGCCAATCACCGGGCGTATATCCACTACAAACCAAGACCATACGATGGCAGATTGTTGTTGGTAATTGCCTCGGCACGTGAGTTTCGCGGCCCCGATACACGTCGGTGGTGGAGGGAACTCGCACCGTCGGGTTTCGTCCAGCGCGAGATCCCTGTGACGAGTTCCGGCCCATTGCTGATCAGTCCACATGTCGAGGTTCTCGCGGAATGGATGCGCGAAGCATTGTGTGAAACGGATGCGTCGAATGCGTCGAATATTCGTTCGGAACCTCAGGCGAAAGCACACATCGCGACGGCGAGTGCGCACTGAACATGGATTTGCTTGGGTTCCTATCTCGGGCATCGCGCGGACTGATTGGTGGGATCATTCTGGCTGGACTGTTGAGTGGCGGGCTTGGAGCCGCGCTGATCGCGGTAATTCATCGCGCGCTCGTTACCAACGACCGTGACGCCATTTGGTTGATTTCCACATTTTTACTGGTTGCTGTCGGCAAGGTGTCTTCCCACTATGCGTCACAAGTTATGCTTGTCCGGCTTTCGCAAGATTCAATCCTTTCGCTTTGCAGGGGCATCTGCGGAAAGGTATTAGCGGCCAGGTTCCAGAAACTCGAGTCACTGGGTCAGGCGCGTATCCTCGCGACTCTCACCGAGGATGTCGTGACGCTGTCTGCCGCGGTGCAGTCGGTTCCAGCGCTAGCGACCAACCTCACAGTGGTTGCCGGGTGTGCGGTGTATCTTCTTTGGCTGTCGTGGCAGGTGTTTTTTGTCTGCTTCGTGATGGCCCTGCTCGGGATAGCAGCTTACCGTGTGCTTCTCGCGCGCGCCCATGCCGCGATCGAAGCGGCCCGCGAGGGGCGTGATAGACTCTTCGGCGATTTCCGCATTCTGGTTGATGGCGTCAAGGAACTGAAGCTACATCGAGCGCGCCGCGAGGAGTTCATCCGCTCCGAGGTCGATCAGACCACAGGTTTCCTGCGGATGCAGAACGTTGCTGCGTCGCGACAGTATCTTCTCGCCGATGCTTGGACGCAGATCCTCTTTTATTCGCTTGTCGGCATGTTGCTTTTCGCGGCGCCGGTCCTCTCAGGTGCTTCGAGCGAGACGCTTACCGGTTATGTATTCGCCGCTCTCTACATGATGACCCCGGTGTGGTCTTTGATAGGCTCGGTTCCCATCTTTGCGCGTGGCCGGGTTGCGTTGGCAAAGATTCGAACACTCGACGGCGAATTGGGCGACGCCGAGGAGACGTTTGGCAAGGACGGCGTTGTAGTTGCCGACCGGGTAACGATCCAGTTCGAAGGCGCCAGCTTCACGTATTCCTCGGTTGTAAACGAGGAAGATGGGTTCAAGCTTGGGCCGCTGAACCTGAAGTTGGAGAGTGGGGAGGTCATTTTTGTAACGGGAGGCAACGGCAGCGGTAAATCTACCTTGGTGAAACTTCTGACCGGTCTCTACACCCCTCAAGCGGGGCGTATTTTGCTAAACGACGCACTGGTTGATGACTCAAACCGCAGTTTTTATCGCGAACACTTTTCGGTCGTGTTTGCAGACTTTTATTTGTTCAAGCGCCTTTTTGGGCTGGAGGCGAGCCGACGAGGCGACGAAATATCAGCGTATTTGGAAAGTTTGGGGATGGACCACAAAGTCAGAGTCGAGCGTGATCAGTTCTCGACGATTGCGCTTTCGTCCGGCCAGCGCAGACGACTGGCGCTGCTGACGGCTTACATGGAGGATCGTCCCATATACGTGTTCGACGAATGGGCAGCTGATCAAGACCCAAGCTATAAGGAGGTTTTCTATACGCGACTGCTGCCCGAACTCAAGGCCAGAGGGAAATGCGTGATCGTTGTCACTCACGATGACCGATACTTTTCGCGCGGTGACAGGGTTCTGAGGCTTGAAGGAGGTCAATTGATCGAGCCCGGGGACATAGATCTATCTTCGAGCGTCTGGGCGCCGGCCGATGCGATTGCGGTAAGTGGCGTTTGAATGCCTGCACGGCGCAGGGGGAGGCCGCCTTCTTCCAAGACTATTGGAACCCGTAAAGTTGCCGCGATTGCGTGGAGTCAATCACGTACAGTTCCGTGGCTTGGACAGTATGCTTCGACAACTTCTTCGATGAGCGCGAAATGTTCTCGTGTTCTTGGTTTGGTCCGTTCCGATAATCGTGATTATTCACGCGCGCTTAAGCGTCACTGATTTAAGATTGACGAACACTGATCCTGAACCGCTCGGTCTGCTTTCTTGACACGGGGGGTGACCGGTTAGGCACGGTACCAGACATTCGCGCACGGTTATTGAAATGAAATTAACTTGGGGCAATACGCATGTCGACCGACGGCAAGTCTGACTGCCAGATGAATTCTGGCAGTCTCCACCAATTCAACTGTCGCTTCTGCGGCGCACATCTGACGACGACATTCGTCGACTTAGGTATGTCGCCGCTCTGCCAGACTCATATTGCGCCCGATCAACTGCATGACATGGAGCCGTTTTACCCGCTCCATGCCTACGTTTGTGACAGCTGCTTTCTCGTTCAGTTGCAGGAGTTCGTTACTCCTGATGCGATCTTCTCCGAGTACGCCTATTTCTCTTCTTATTCGACGAGTTGGGTCGACCATGCGAGGCGCTATGCCGACATGATGATTCCGCGCTTCGGTCTCGGCAATTCATCGAAAGTAATGGAGATCGCGAGTAATGACGGCTATTTGCTGCAGCACTTTGTAGCGCGCAATGTGCCTGTTCTGGGAATCGAACCTGCGGCGAATGTCGCGAAGGTTGCGGTCGAAAAGGGTATTCCAACTACCGTTCAGTTCTTCGGCCTGAAGAGTGCCGGCGAAATCGCGCGTAGCCATGGGCAGCCCGACCTGCTCCTTGGTAACAACGTTTTGGCGCATGTCCCGGACATCAACGATTTCGTTGGAGGAATGAAGCGGCTCTTGGCGCCGGACGGGGTTATCACGATGGAGTTTCCGCACCTGATGCGTCTGATGGCGGAAAACCAGTTCGACACTATCTATCACGAACACTTCAGTTATCTGTCATTCGTTACCGTCGAACGGATTTTCTCGCATCATGGCATTACGCTGTTCGACGTCGAGGAATTGCCGACGCATGGGGGTTCCCTACGAATATTTGGAAGGCATAGCGAGAACGCGCGCTTGCCCGTAAGCGATCGAGTGAGCAGTCTGCGCGAGCGCGAGATAAACGACGGCTTCCTTACACTTGAGCGCTATCGAGATTTTGGGGAGCAGGTCAAGCAGACCAAACGTAAGCTCCTTGCTTTCCTGATTGACGCGAAGGAGCGAGGCAAGAAAATCGTCGGTTACGGCGCGCCGGGCAAGGGCAACACGTTGCTGAATTACTGTGGAATCCGGACTGATTTTCTTGAGTTTACGACGGATGCAAACCCGTACAAGCAGGGTAAGTACACGCCGGGCACCCGAATTCCCATTGTCTCTCCTGCTGCAATTAGAGATGCCAAGCCTGATTACATCCTCATTTTGCCGTGGAATCTCAAAGAGGAGATTTCGTCAGAGGCGGCCTACGTAAAGGAGTGGGGGGGGCGATTTGTAGTGCCTATTCCCGAGGTGCGGGTTATTGGGGACTAGTTGCGTTTGTTCGACATCAAACCGTTTCGTCCAATCAGTATTAGTGACGACCGTCATTTCCAAGGACATCAAATGAAAGTACTGGTAACCGGCACCGAAGGGTATATCGGCTCCCGAATGGCGCCTATCCTGCGCGCTTGCGGCCATAGCGTCGTCGGACTCGACATCGGCTTCTACCGCGACGGATGCCTTTATATGGACCCAGTCGGTTTGCCTTGGCTGCCACAGACCATAGTGCGTGATTTGCGATCGGTGACGCCTGCCGACTTCGAGGGATTTGACGCAGTGATTCACTTGGCCGAATTGTCGAACGATCCTCTCGGTCAGAATCGCCCAGAGATTACGTTCAAGATCAATCACGAGGGCTCTGTGCGAATTGCTCGCGCGGCACGAGAAGCTGGTGTGAAGCGTTTCGTCTACGCTTCATCGTGCAGTGTATACGGTGTAGGCTCTGGCGAGGACTTTCTGGACGAAACGTCGCCTACCAACCCGCAGACGGCATATGCGCAATGCAAGGTTAATGTAGAACGCGATCTACTCCCAATGGCAGGTAGTGATTTTTGCGTGACCTTCCTGCGAAATGCGACGGCCTACGGCCCGTCGCAACGGATGCGCTTTGACATTGTTCTCAACGACCTTTGCGCGCTCGCTTGGACCAGGAAGAAGATCGCGATGCTTAGCGATGGCAGCCCTTGGCGGCCGATCGTTCATATAGAAGACATTATCCAAGCGTTTCGCTGCGTCCTTGAGGCGCCGGAATCCACGGTAAATGGCGAGGTATTCAACGTCGGTGCGAGTAGCGAGAATTATCGGGTCCGCGAGATCGCGGCGATCGTGGCCGAAGCCTTTCCGGGCTGTGAAGTATCGGCTGGTCCGCCGAGTAAGGATAATCGCAGCTATCGCGTTTCTTTCGACAAGATAGCAAGCGGCCTTCCCGGTTTTACGAGTCACTGGACTGCAAAGCGCGGCGCTGAGGAGTTGCGTACGCTATTCGAGCGCATAGAGTTTGGTGTTGCCGAGCACGAGTTTCGTGCATTTACCCGGCTCAAACAGCTGAAGTATTTGCAGAGAACCGGGCAGATTGATGACGACCTCTTCTGGCGTTCGATCTCCGGTCACGGGTGTGCCGCCGACTGAGGGCGATCAACATGAAGGTCGTACTGTTTTGTGGAGGTCTCGGAACTCGGCTCCGTGAACATTCGGACACCATTCCCAAGCCCTTGGTTAACATTGGATATCGGCCGATTCTTTGGCATCTGATGCGCTACTACGCCCATTTTGGGCACAAGGAATTCATTCTCTGCCTCGGTTATCGGGGCGATCTGATTCGGGAATACTTCCTCAACTACAGGGCAGAGA
Organism: Rhodocyclaceae bacterium; assembly: GCA_016791115.1. Taxonomy (GTDB): domain Bacteria; phylum Pseudomonadota; class Gammaproteobacteria; order Burkholderiales; family Rhodocyclaceae; genus Methylophosphatis. Next base: position 36,341 of record JAEUNL010000064.1, on the reverse strand, counting down.
TGTCAAGTAACTTCGTCATGGAGGAAGGGGGCAATTCGATCGAGCTCCTTGATGACCACAGCATCAAGGATTGGAAGATCACCTTCGTTGAAACCGGTATGCATTCCAATCTCGGCCAACGGCTGATGCGCATTCGCCACCTCCTGGCTGAGGACGAAATGTTCCTGGCAAACTACTCCGATGGCTTGAGTGACCTGCCGCTCAACGAATATTTGGAAAAAGTCAGGTCGAGCGGGGCAATCGCAAGTCTGCTCGCAGTGCGGCCGTCCCAGAGTTTTCATGCGGTTCGCACAGACGACCGGGGGTATGTGACTGATCTCGAGGAAGTGGCGAGCTCTGATTACTGGATCAATGCCGGATTCTTCTGCCTGCGCCGAGAAATCTTCGACTTCCTAAATGAAGGTGAGGAACTGGTACTTGAACCGTTCCAGCGGTTGATCGGTCACCACCGTCTTTTTTCGCTCAAGTATTCGGGCTTCTGGGCAGCAATGGACACGTTCAAGGACAAAATTGCTCTTGATCGCATGGAAGCGCGAGGCGACTGTCCGTGGATGGTCTGGCGGCGTTAATTACTGGCGCCGGAGAAGACGCTTAGTCAGCGGCCAACAGAACGTGAGCGAGAACCATGCTTAAGCTCATCCCGGACAGGGATAGAAAAAAGCCGCTGAGGTTGCTGTGCATCGGCGCTCACAGCGATGATTTGGAGATCGGCTGCGCCGGTACACTGCTATCGTGGATTGACTCTGATCCCGAGGTCGAAATTCGATGGGTGGTGCTTAGCGCGGGAGGGAAGCGGGCTGCAGAAGCGCGAAGCAGTGCCAAATCGCTTTTTGGCAAGCATGTCAAACCTGAAATCGTTCTCGGTGGGTTCCGGGATGGCTTCATGCCTTCACAGTATGCGGAGTTGAAGACTTTCTTCGAGACGCTGAAGATTGGATTCGAGCCGGACATCGTACTGACTCATTATCTGGGCGATCGTCATCAAGACCACCGTTTGGCGGCGGAGCTAACCTGGAACACTTGGCGCAATCATCTCATCTTCGAGTACGAGATTCCCAAGTACGAAGGAGATCTCGCGCAACCCAACGCCTATGTACCGATCGCAAAGAAGATGGCGGAGCGAAAGATTGGATTACTGGGCCGGCATTTCTCGACTCAACGAAACAAGGATTGGTTTGTCCCTGAGAACTTCTATTCGATCATGAGATTGCGCGGGATCGAATGTCGTTCCCCAAGTGGAATGGCTGAAGCGTTTCATGTGCGCAAGTGGTTGCTGCAGGTGAGTAGATGACTGCAGCAGTAGATTTCGCCGTGAGTCTTTAGAGATGGAGCGCCTGCCCAGGGTTTCCATAGGGATGCCCGCTTTCAACTCCGAGGCAAATATCGGGAGCACTATCGAGTGCTTTCTCGCTCAGACCTTCGGGGATTTTGAGTTGATCGTCAGCGACAACGCATCGATCGATGGCACCCGCGAAGTCGTCGAACGCTACCGTGCAGTCGACAAGCGGGTTCGCTATCAGCGGCAACCGGTCAATGTCGGTGCGAATCCCAACTACACGCATGTGGCTCGTCTTGCGCGTGGTGAGTTCTTCAAGTGGTCATCTTCCAGCGATTGGTGTGCACCTACGTTTCTCGAGGCCTGCATCAATCTACTTGTCCGGCATGAAGATACGGTCGTGGTTGTCCCGCGCGCGCGGTTGTTCGAGCACGATCCATCGTCCTATCGTGACTATGAACATGACATTGATGTGCTTGACGCGAAGCCGTCAGATCGGCTCGTCCGCCTGATGGAGACTCTATTCCTCAACAACGTTATGAATGGGCTGATTCGGGGGGCGGCACTAAGGCGCACCCGATTGATGGAACCGTTCTACGGAGGCGACGTCGTCTTGATGGGGCATCTGGCCTTGCTGGGAAAGTTCCGCCTGGTCGACCAGCGTCTGTTTTACCGTCGCATGGAAGTAGCAACCTCTACCGCAATGCAAGATCGGTTGGCGCTTCGGCGTCATCATTATCCTCAACTGAGGGCGGATTCTTTGCTGCAGTACTCGAAGCTGCAACTCGGTTGGTTGCGGGTCGTCCGTTCCGCGCCCATCGGGTTTTCCGAGAAGGTACGGGCGCTGACATATGTTGCAAAGCGTTGCTATTGGGAGCGCCATTTGTTCAAGGATGATCTGCGCGGCGTATGGGACTACCTGACAAGGGAGGTATCGCACTAGGTCGTGCCGGCGCGCGAAGCGCCTGATCTGGCCAGCCTAGATGCTCTCAGATGCTCAAGCTTGCTGCTAGTACCCAGTTCGACCTGCCGACGTTGGGCAAGAGCATGCATGAACTGCTCTGCGCACTTTTCCCCCTCCCGCGCAGCATTACAGGTGATGGTTTGCGCGCGACGATATCGGCAATCAACGATATCCTACCCCTCAATGTCAGTGAAGTACCGAGCGGGGAGAGGGTATTCGACTGGATTGTGCCACCTGAATGGGCGATCGACGAGGCGTATCTGGAAGACGAGGCGGGTCGGCGCATCGTCGATTGGCGTGAGTCGAACCTGCATGTCATTGGGTACAGCGAGGCTGTCGATGCCTGGTTCAGCCTGGACGAATTGCGGCCGCATCTGCACTCGCTGCCGGATCGGCCCGAATGGGTGCCATATCGGACCTCGTACTACAAGCGAGACTGGGGTTTCTGCATCGCCCACCGCGTCCTCGGCACCCTGCCCGAAGGTCGCTACCATGCCGTTATCCGATCAAGATTGTTCCCGGGTAGCTTGACCTTGGCCGAGACCCTGATTCCCGGAGAGTCGAGTGAGGAGATTCTGATCTTCGCTCACGATTGCCACCCGTCTTTGTCCAACGACAATTTGTCTGGGGTTGTGGTCGCGGCACATCTGGCGGCGTATCTGCGCGAACAGCCGACGCGCTTCAGCTATCGGTTCGTGTTTGCGCCGGCGACAATAGGATCGATTGCCTGGCTGGCACGCAACGAGTCCGTTTTACCACGGGTGCGCGCCGGTTTGGTGCTTTCTCTGCTGGGTGCGCCCGGACCGTTTCACTATAAGACTTCGCGGGCCGGAGATCGCGAAATCGACGCTGCGGCCAAACATGTACTCGCTACCGATTATCCGGGCTCGTGCCTTCTGCCATTCATGCCATGGGGGTACGATGAGAGGCAGTTCTGCTCGCCGGGCATCGATCTACCAATGGGACGGCTCACACGTGTGCCGAACGGTGAGTTCGCCGAGTACCATACTTCAGCCGACGATACGTCTTTTGTTACTGCCGAGGCGCTGGGCGAGGCTTGGTTGGCGTGCCTGCGCATATTCGAAGCGGTCGAACGCAATCAGTATTACGTGAACCTGTTGCCCAAGGGAGAGCCTCAACTGGGGCGACGCGGCCTGTATCGCTCTATCGGAGGCTATCAGGACGTACCTGAACGTCAACTGGCATTGCTTTGGGTCCTGAATCAATCGGACGGAAATTCGTCCATGCTTGACATCGCTCACAAGTCAGGCTTGCCGTTCCGGCTGATCGGTGATGCCGCTGATGACCTCGAGGCAGTGGGGTTGCTCGCGCTTGCAGCCTCGGCGAGATGTCAGATGAAACCGTGAATGATGTCTTGGACAATGCAGACAAGGTGCCCCGGCGAGCAATTTTGATAGTCAGCTTTCCGAATATCGACCGGGTACACAAGGCCTTCTTATGAACAGATCAATGAATCACCTGGGCCTGCGTGCCGGCGACTGGGTCATCGTACGCAGCAAGGCAGAGATCCTAGCGACCTTGGACGGAAATGCATGCCTGGACGGCTTGCCGTTTCAGCCGGAGATGCTTGCATTCTGCGGGCAGCGTTTGCGCGTTGCAAAGTCAGCCCACAAGACCTGTGACAACATCCGGAAGACAGGCGGCCGGCGGATGCGTGACGCCGTTCATTTGGAGACCCGATGTGATGGAAGCGCACATGGCGGTTGCCAAGCCGACTGCGTGTTTTTCTGGAAGGAAGCGTGGCTCAGGCGTGCAGAAGAAGTTTCGTTAGGATCGTCGCCAAGTGAACCCGCTTGCAGCGAAGAACTCGTCGTAGCTCGTGCCAGAACGCCAAAGTCCGAATCCAGCGAAGATCCCACTTGGGTCTGTCAGACAACGGCCCTCTACGATGCGACGACGTTGCTCCACTGGTGGGATGTACGGCAGTACATTCGTGACGTAACCAGTGGCAACCACACGGTCTCGGGCATGATTTCGCTGCTGATCTTCGCCGGGTATCGCAAGTTGGTGAACTTCGGCGTTGGCTACAGGTTATTGATCTGGGGCTACAACCGCTTCCAGCAACTGCGTCGCGGCAAGCCCTATCCGATCGGAGATGGACTGATTCCGGAAGGTCAGCCAACGCCAACCGAGATTCTAAATTTGCAGCCAGGCGAATGGGTAGAAGTCCGTTCGCAGGATGAGATTCGAGCAACTATCACGTTCAATGGAATGAACCGTGGCATGCGTTACGATCAGGAAATGGCGAAATACTGCGGCAACCGCTATCGCGTGCAGATGCGGGTCGATCGTTTGATCAGCGAGCAAACCGGCAAGATGGTGGTGATGAAGAATCCATGCATACAGCTCGAAGATGTCTATTGCCGTGCCCAATGCACGACAAAACGCATCGGTTGTCCGCGCGCATCCAACACCTACTGGCGCGAGATCTGGCTTCGTCGCGTGTCTGATGTCGAATCGAAAACTTAGTTTTGACCTCCGGGCGGAAGGACCGCGTTTGTGAATACAACGACTGTGACACGAGTCGACGCTGCGAGTTGGAGTGTTGGCGATCGCATGCTCAAGGAACTTTGGGACTACCGCGAGCTATTCTTTTTCATGGCGTGGCGCGATATCAAGTTGCGCTACAAGCAGACGGTGCTCGGCGTGTTGTGGGCGCTGATCCAGCCATTCTTCACGATGGTGGTGTTCAGCGTTATCTTTGGCCAGATGGCGAATATATCGAGCGGCGGCATCCCCAGGCCGGTTTTCTATCTGAGCGCGTTGATACCTTGGATCTACTTTTCCTCTACGCTAAGCTCGGCTGGCTTAAGTTTGGTCAGTAACTCTACTTTGCTGACCAAGATCTACTTTCCTCGCATCATTCTGCCAGGCTCGGCGGCGCTTGGTGGCCTGCTTGACTTTGGGATCGCCTCGGCGATGTTGATCGGCTTTTTGGTTTACTTCGGTATGCCGATGGGTGTGGAGCTTCTTCTTTGGCCAGTCCTGGTGATACCGCTGGCCATGCTGGCATTCGGGATTGGCGCTTTCTTGGCTGCACTGAACGTCAAGTATAGGGACGTAAAGTACGCAATACCCTTCGGCATCCAGTTGTGGTTGTTCATTTCGCCGGTGATCTATCCGGTGAGCGTCGTGCCTGAATCCTACCGATGGCTCCTCGCATTCAATCCCATGACGGGACTGATCGAAGGCTTCCGCTACGCAGTCGCGCCATCGGCCGGTCTGGATCTCGGCATCCTGGCGATCTCTGTCGGGATTTCAGTCTCGGTTTTCATTTTGGGAATTGTCTATTTCAAGCGGACCGAACGCGCGTTCGCCGACATAGTCTGACGAGATATCTGACATGACGTATGCAATCGAGATTCACGATCTCGCCAAGCGCTATAACATCGGTACCCAGAATCAACTGGGCTCGCTGCGCGAACACTTGGTCGATTTTGCCAAAAATCCTTTTGGTATTAGGCAGAGCAAGGAAGGAAAGGACTCAATCTGGGCGCTGAACGGCCTTTCATTTTCTGCACAGGAGGGGGAGGTCGTCGGAATCGTTGGTCGTAACGGTGCCGGCAAAAGCACATTGCTGAAGGTGCTTTCGCGGATCACGTATCCAACGCGGGGTGCGGTCACTGTGCGCGGCCGGGTTGCTGCACTGCTCGAAGTAGGCACCGGTTTCCACGAAGAACTCACCGGTCGTGAAAACGTGTATCTCAATGGTTCCATTCTCGGCATGCGCAAGCGAGAAGTCGATATGCAGTTTGACAAAATCGTTGCGTTTTCCGGCATCGAAAAATTCATAGATACGCCAATCAAGCGCTATTCATCCGGTATGAGACTGCGGCTTGGTTTTGCGGTCGCTGCGCATCTCAATCCGGATGTGCTGATTGTTGACGAGGTGCTGGCTGTAGGTGACGCGGAGTTCCAGAAGAAATGTGTAACGGCTATGGAGGGGCTACGTGGCACGGGGAGGACGGTGCTATTCGTATCGCATAACTTAGCGGCTGTGGAACATCTTTGTTCGCGGGCGATCTGGATTGATGGCGGCAAGATCCGGCAGGATGGCGAGCCGACGGACGTCATCAAGGCATACATGGGTCAGTATGCCGGCGGTCAGAGTTCAGGCACCGATCTTGAAGAGGGATTGCATCGAACGGGTAACGGGGACGTTCGCTTCACACGAATCGAGTACCTGAACATGGACGGTACGCCACGCGGCATCACACGCAGCGGCGATGACCTGGTCATTAGACTGCATTACCGCGCCGACAAGGCAGCGCGTGACGTGAATTTCGGTATCCTGCTCTATACCCAGATGGGAACATTGCTGACATGGACCAGCAATTGGCATCACGGTAAGTTGATTCCTTCTCTACCGCCAGGTGATGGCTACGTCGACCTCGAAATCGATTCACTTAATCTCGTGCCTGGAACCTACGCGTTCTCCCTCTGGCTGACCGGTGAGGATCAGAAGGTTCTCGACAAGATTGAAACTGGTTTGTCTCTGGAGGTCGAAGTGTCGGATGTCTACAACTGCGGTCGCGTCCTGGAGAGCAAGTGGGGCACGATTTACTTCCCTCAACGCTGGAAGATCCCCGAGTTTGCACATCAGAATCCGTAACTCTGAGTGTGCTTGGGGTGAAGCGAATTGTGCGGCGGTGATTTGATTCATGCCGACAGATGTCGCTCCTTTGCAGAGTATGTGTGCTCAAGCCCTAGACTGCTACGTCAAATCGACGCGCGGAGCGGCACCTTATCATCTAAGCGCCTGGCGTGATGCGATTACAGCAGCCTACGGTCACCACGCGATTGGATCGGTGGCGACGCGAGGTGCCGCGACGCGGAGAGGCGAAAGGCACGGCCAATCCGAGGTAAGCGGTATGCTCGCGGCGGTGCAACTTCGACACTGGCTGTTCGGTAAGAGATATGTGTCGATGCCCTTTTGCGACTGGACGGGAATACTCGCCGACGATGAGAAAACCGAGTGCCGGCTATTGCGCAATGTACTGCTTGACGCGCAGGTGCAGCGAATCGGCTTCATCGAGCTTCGCCAGAATCGGCCGCTTGTCTTAGCGCAAGCGCCGGCAGGATCGATAGACATAGAAGGAACTAGCTGGACATTTTCCGACGCCAACAGCGATAACAAGGTTCGGATGCTGTTGGACCTTCCGGATGATGCGGATGCGCTCATGCGCGGATTTCGATCCAAACTGCGCAGCCAGATTCGGAAGCCGTTCAAGGAAGGGCTTGTGGTACGTCGCGGCGGTCGCAATCTGGTCACGGATTTTTACCGTGTCTTTGCAGAGAACATGCGCGATCTTGGTTCACCGGTCCACTCGTGTCGTTTGCTCGAGGAAGTAGTCGACCGATTTGGCGAGCACGCGCAAGTTTTCGTTGTCTATGGCGCAGGTTTGCCGATCGCCGGATCGGTCACCCTTGGTTTGGGCGAGGTACTCTGCAACCCGTGGGCGTCGGCACTTCGTCGCCATGTTGAACGCGCACCGAACATGATGCTTTATTGGGCAATGCTCGAGTTTGCTTGCGAGAACGGCTATCGTCGCTTCGATTTCGGCCGTTCGACGGCGAATGAAGGCACGTACCGCTTCAAGGAACAGTGGGGTGCGCATCCCGAACCGATCTACTGGTATCGATTCGTCCGCGGCGAGCGGTTGGCAGAACCTGTGGTGTCGGCCAAGGGCCGCTTGAGCTGGGCGATGAATGGGTGGAAACATCTGCCAGTGAGCGTAACTCGAGTGATGGGTCCGATAATTCGCCGGCACATCAGCCTTTGAGAGAGGCGGGGCAATGAGAGTGCTGGTGCTTGCCCACCGTATGCCGTTTCCGCCCAATAAGGGCGACAAGATTCGTTCGTTCAACATCGTTGAGCACCTGGCCCGACGGCACGATGTTGCGCTCGCTTGCTTGGTGGACGACGGTGGCGATCTGCGTCATGTCGACACGATGCGCCGGAGGGTTGGCCGCTTCGCTTTTGAGCGTATCCGGCCGCTTATCAAGAAGCTCTGGTCGCTGAGCAGCATGCTTCGTGGTCAACCGATCTCGGTAGGATTCTTCTATTCCCGTCAACTGCAGCGTGAGGTCGATGAGATCATCGCTACCGGCATCGATGCTGTGCTTTGCATTTGCTCGCCGATGGCCGAATACGTTTTCCGATCGCGCCATCTGGCCAATCCTTCGCGGCATATCGTGCTGATCATGGATCTGATAGACATCGATTCGTGCAAGTGGGGACAGTATGCGCGCCAGAAGCCGTTCTGGACATCTTGGATATACCGCTACGAGGCGGTACATCTCGCGCGCTACGAGCGGCGGATCGCGGAGACTTTCGATGAGTTGACGGTAGTCAGCGAACAGGAAATGCGCATGTTCCCTGGTGGGCTGCAGCTACCGAACCTGCATGCGATGTCGAACGGCGTCGATCTGGCTTACTTCCAGCCCGATGGCCAGACAAAAGCTGCAAATGCTCCGCCGATCATTGCATTTACAGGTGCAATGGATTATTGGCCCAATGTCGAAGGTGTGCGCTGGTTCGCCGAAAATGTTTTCCCGCTCGTTCGTCGAGAGCTGCCTGCGGCGGAACTTTATATTGTCGGCAGCAATCCGGTGCGCGAGGTGCAGCGGCTAGAGGAATCCGAAGGCATTACGGTCACCGGCTATGTCGACGATGTACGGGACTATCTGAATCTCGCAGATGTGTGTATTGCGCCGCTGATGATTGCGCGTGGCATACAAAATAAAGTGCTTGAGGCAATGGCGATGGGCAAGCCGGTCGTTTGTACTCCCGAAGCTCTCGAGGGTATCGCTGCCACGCCCGGCCAGCACTTGGTTGTAGCTAGTGGTGTCGCGGACTTTGCGACAGCGACGGTGTCGCTGCTTTGTGACCGTGAGCGCGCAACCCGGATCGGTGCCTCGGCACGCGCCCGCGTCGAGGCCCATTACTCATGGCATGCGAACCTCCGGCTCCTTGACCGTCTGCTTGGTGACGGCGCTTCGGACTGTGCCGTCGATCCAGACGATGAAATCGTCGGGGAATCGAGTAATGCGCAATGACGTTTAGTGGCTAACGCTCGAATGACATCAGAGATGCTCACGTTGCTCCGATTGCAAGAAACTGCGGGGCTGTCCCGGCTCAGGGATCCCGTGCGCCAGGGGTTGCCCTTTCCACGCGGACTGGTGGCAGACGTTAAGGAACTGGTCGCTATCGATGAGCATGGTCAGGCCATTCCTGCGCAGTTCGATGTGCTCGCGCGGTGGCCCGATCGTTCGGTGAAATGGATGGTAGTGGATGCGCTGATTGACGTTGCACCTCACGAGACCACCACGATTCGCATTGCGCGGGCGCCGGCTTCGACCGTGCCGCAGACGCCCTCGATTGCGGTCAGTGAAGACGGCGACGGGTTGAAGGTCGACACTGGGGTAGCAGTCTTTGTCCTGCGCCGCGGCGAGAGGATGATAAGTTGCACTCGCCGGGAGTCGACACTTTCGTATTCCCACGCTGAAGCAAGAATGGAGCGGGGCAATGAAGGCTACCATGCGTGCATCGATCAGATCACTGTCGAAGAGCAAGGGCCGGTGCGTGCCAGCCTGCTAGGTTGCGGCAGATTTGTTTCGGGCACGGGGAGTCTGCCGCTGGATGTTAGTTGCCGCTGGGTATTTCATGCTGGTTCGGCTTGCGTGCGGCTTGAGTTCTGTGTGCGTAATCCCCAACCGGCGGAGCACTTCGGCGGGTTGTGGGATTTGGGTGACGGAGGGTCGGTGGAATTCACTGACTTGTCGATCATGCTGCAGACTTCGGCGCCGGTCGATGCGGTGACCTGGAAGACCGCGAACCCGACTGAATCTGCGCGACAACGACCCCACTCGTTGTGCCTGTATCAGGATTCGAGCGGCGGCTCCTGCTGGAATTCACCCAATCATGTTGATAACGCCGGTCAGTCGACAGTCAGTTTCAGCGGATTTCGGGTCGCAGCGGACAGCGCAAGCCTGGACCACCCGCTTGAAAGCGGCTCCCGCGCAACACCCTGTATCTGGGCCGCGTGGGGCGACGAGTCTGTTGCATTCGCGGTGGCAGATTTTTGGCAGAACTTTCCCAAGGCGCTGCGTGCGGGGAACGGGGGCACGTCTGTGGCGTTATTTCCTCGCGAGTGCAGAGCGGGTTTCGAACTACAAGGGGGCGAGCAGAAACGGCATACGATCTTCCTCGAGTTCGGGGCAGTTTCAGGGGGAGGGGACGTTCTGCGAGCGCAACACCCTTTGCAAGTGAGCCTCAATCCAAAGTGGGTAGAAGCCACCGGCGCAATTGCGTGGTTCAGCGCCGCTGCGCCTGAAGACGATACGCGCTATGCTGACTATGTGAAGCGCATCATTGGTGGTGACGCTTCTTTCTTTGTCAAGCGCGAAAAGGTTGACGAGTATGGCTGGCGCCACTTCGGTGATCTCTACGCCGATCACGAAGCCGTCCTCCACTCCGGGCCGCATCCGATGGCTTCCCACTATAACAATCAGTACGACTTCATCTTGGCGGCGGGCATACAGTTTCTTCGCACTGCTGCGCCGGAGTGGCGCTACCTGATGGCCGATGCGGCCCGCCACTGCGTCGATATCGACATCTATCACACCGACGGTGACCGTGCGGCGTACAACGGCGGTTTGTTCTGGCATACGGACCACTACATGCCAGCGGCTACATCAACCCATCGCACATACAGTGGGCTCAATGGCGGGAAAGGCTATGGTGGTGGCCCGAGCAACGAACACAATTACACCTCGGGCCTGTTGCTCTATTACTATTTGAGCGGTGACCGGGATGCGGGGCAGGCTGTTGTCGGACTCGCAGACTGGGTTCGCGGCATGGACGACGGTAGCGAAACCTTGCTTGGTATGATAGACCCGAGTCCGACGGGGCTTGCGAGTATGACGGTGGACGCCGATTTTCATGGACCGGGCCGCGGCGCGGGCAACTCGATCAATGCGCTTATGGATGCCTATCGGATAAGCGGTGCGCGGCTCTACTTGGCCAAGGCTGAGGAACTGCTGGAGCGCTGCATTCACCCCAATGACCACATCGACAGTTTCCGGCTCGACGATGCCGAGTATCGTTGGTCATATTTGGTCTTCCTGCAGATTGTCGGCAAGTATCTCAACCTCAAGCGCGAGCTGGGTGAGATCGATTACCACTATTGCTACGCTCGAGAAAGCCTGCTTGCGTACGCGTCGTGGATGGATAAGAACGAGCGCCCATACAAAGAGATACTCGACCGCGTCCTGATTCCGACGGAAACGTGGCCGGCCCAGGACATCCGCAAGTGCCACGTTTTCGACCTTGCAGCTGAGCACTCCAGCGGGCCGATCGCCGCACGCTTTTCTGAGCGTTCGGCGTTCTATTTCGATCGCTGCATAGATGATCTTTTGTCATTTCCCACCGCGCAGCTAACGCGGCCGATGGTCATCGTCGCGGGACACGGTTGGATTCATGAGTACTTTCGGCGCGTCTCGCAACCGCCACCCGTAGGGCTCGTCCACAACTACGATTTCGGCCGGCCGAGCGGCTTTGTGCGCCAGAGAAGGCGGGTCGCTCGAGAGTTGAGGCGCCGCATCGCGGTTGTCCGCAAGGAAGGGCGCCGTCTGGTCCGCGAGAAGTGGTGCGAATTGCGCCGACGCCTGAGCGGTCGGCCATAGACATGGGTGCGCGTCGGCCGGCTATGGCCTATGTCGTCAACAGTCTCAATCCAGGCGGCACCGAGCGTTTGGTCATCGAAATGTCTTGTGCCTTCCAGTCGACGTTCGATATCTCAGTAGTGTGCCTCGACCGACCTGGCCTTTGGTCCGGCGAGTTGCGCAAGCGTGGCGTACCCGTGCATTGCATGTGGCGACAGCCTGGTCTCGACGTCGGCATGATCTGGAAAATCGCTCAGTACTGTCGCGATCGAGATGTTCGAGTTATTCATGCGCATCAGTGTACGCCATGGTTCTACGCGGGGTTATCGCGAATGATTAATGGTCGACCGCGCTTGTTGCTCGAGGAGCACGGTCGTTTCTTTCCGGAGATTCGCAATCGTGCTCGTGAGCTGGTCAATCGCGCGCTCATCAACCGGCTGACCCACTCCTTTGTCGCCGTCTCGCAAGATATCAAGTCGCGGCTTGTCGCGTTCGAGGGCATTCCGCCGTCGCGAATTGCAGTGGTGTACAACGGGGTGCGGGCTGCGCCTGCGCTAGCCGGCCACGAACGAGCTGGCCTACGGGCCCAGTTGGGATTTGCGCCGGATTCTTTCGTCGTCGGAACCGTGGGGCGCTTCGACTCGATCAAGAACTTGCCGTTGCTAGTTCGCTGCTTGGCAAACGTAAAGCGCGAGAATCCTGGTCTGGCTGGACTTTTGGTCGGCGATGGGCCTGAGTTTGCGACGATTGAGATGCAACTCGCGTCCTGTTCGCTCTCTGATTGCGTGCGGTTGACCGGCTTTCGGGCCGATGCGCGAGCCCTTGTTCAATGCATGGATCTGTTCGTGCTTCCTAGCTTCAGCGAGGGTACGTCGGTTGCGTTGCTCGAGGCTATGGCAGCCGGAGTGCCTGTCGTCGTGACGTCGGTTGGTGGAAACCCCGAGTTGGTGAGCGATGGGGTGACTGGGTGGGTTGTTCCGTCCAACGAAGAAGCGGCGATGTCGGCGGCAATTTTGGCAGCTTGGCGCGATCCCAAACTTCGGGATGCGTATGCCCGCGCTGCTCGCCAGCGATTTGTTGAATCATTCGAATTTGACGCAATGATTGCCAACTATCAAGAAGTCTACGCGTCATTGCTGGACAGTGCTGTCAGACCGGCGCTGGCGGGCTGAGGCGCGCATGGACCTGCGGAGACTGGTCAAGCGAGTCGTATTCGGCTTATGTTGGCTGGTGATTTCGCCGGTGTTGTTGTTGACACGGCTCGAGCGGTTGAGAGGCCGTTCGGAGTCCATGTTCCTCTTTTTCTCCCAAGCCTTCGCTTTGCTGCCAGGCCTACCGGGAGTCTACCTTCGGGCTGCCTACTATTTCTCAGCGCTTGATGCTTGCAGCTGGGAGAATCACGTTGGCTTCGGGTCGGTGTTTTCGCACCGCGGAGCTTCGCTCGGGCGCAGCGCTTCGCTTGGATCCTATTGTGTCATCGGCCATGCCGAAATCGGCGATGGTGCCATGATCGCGAGTCGTGTCAGTATTCCGAGTGGGAAGCGCCAGCATTTCGACGAAAACGGAGGAATTATTGCAACGCCCCGCTTCGATCGTGTGGCAATCGGCCGCCGTTGCTGGATCGGAGAGGGCGCAATAGTCATGGCAAACCTCGGTGACGGCTGCGTGGTATCGGCGGGATCGGTGGTGCTGCATCAGGTGCCTTCCGCGCGCCTGGTGGCAGGGAACCCTGCCCAGGTTGTGCGCGAGTTGCCGCAGGTCGTCGGTCTGCCACAGGAACGCTGAGATGTGCGGCATCGTTGGTTTCGTGGATTTCGGAGGCCATGCGCGCGAGGACGCCCGTGCTCGTGTGGGCCGAATGGCCGACACCATCGTTCATCGGGGGCCCGACGAGGGCGGGTACTATGTCGATGATCATGCAGCACTCGGCCATCGACGACTGTCGATCATCGATCTGAGCAGTGGTCAGCAGCCGATGGGCGTTGCCGACGGGTCGGTTCAGATTGTTTTCAATGGCGAGATCTATAACTTCCCCGAGTTGCGTGCCGAGCTCGAAGGCATGGGCCATCGGTTTCGCACCCAGTGCGACACCGAAGTAATCCTATTGGCATATATTCAATGGGGCGATGATTGCGTCTCTCGCCTGCATGGGATGTTTGCGTTCGCAATTTGGGACAAACGAACGCGGAGGCTTTTGCTTGCGCGAGATCGTGTCGGCAAGAAGCCTCTCTTCTACCTGTTGCGTTCGAACGGCATTGCGTTCGCGTCCGAGCTCAAGGCGTTGCTCGTACTTGGCGAGTCGCAGGGCACGCTTGATCCTGAGGCACTCGATTGCTACTTCTCGTTCGGCTATATACCGGCGCCACGGACGATTCTCAAAGATGTCCGCAAGCTGGAGGCAGCGCGCTATCTCACTGTTACTGCTACCGGCCAAAAGGCGGTTCGCTACTGGCAGTTGAGCTTTGCCGAAGTTGCACCCCGCTCACTCGACGAGGCGACCGACGAGTTCGAGGCACTTTTCGATGACGCGGTAAAGCGACGGCTGATGAGCGAGGTGCCACTTGGTGCCTTCCTTTCCGGCGGTATCGATTCGTCAATTGTCGTTTCTTCGATGGCGCGGCAAACAAGCCGACCGGTGAAGACCAATTCCATCGGATTCGACGATCGCGAGTTCAACGAGTTGCCAGTGGCACGTGCCACGGCTTCGTTTCTCAATGCCGAGCATCACGAGCATCTGGTAACACCACAGATCGATGATCTGCTGGGCAGAATCGTCTGGTATCTCGACGAGCCGCTGGCCGATTCGAGCGCAGTACCGACTTGGTATGTGTGTCAGATGGCGCGTCAATCAGTCACGGTTGCATTGTCTGGCGACGGAGGTGACGAAGGCTTTGGCGGCTACACGTTCCGTTACCGGCCGCACATGATCGAAGCACGGCTGCGTCAGATGCTGCCATCCATTCTTCGTCGGACTGTCTTCGGTACGGTCGGTGCGCTTTGGCCGGCCTCGGCCAGGTTGCCTAGACCATTGCGCCTCAAAACGATTTTCGAGAATCTTTCAGTGGGGAACGCGGAGGCCTTCTACAGGGACCTTGCCTGGTTGCGCCCGGACGCGCGTTCTGCGCTCTACAACGGGCAATTTAGCTCGGAATTGCGCGGTTTCACGCCCATGGAAGCAGTGGAGCCCCATTATGTCGACTGCGATGCAAGTGACGCGCTTGGACGCGCCCAGTACGCCGACATTAATTTCTACATGACCGATGACGTGCTGGTGAAAGTGGATCGAATGAGCATGGCTCATGCACTCGAGGTTCGCAGCCCATTACTTGATCACCGCATTCTCGAGTTCGCGGCCCGCCTGCCGAGCCAGCTCAAAATTGGCGGGCAGCGCGGCAAGTTGGTATTGCGCCAGCTTGCCGCGCGACGCCTGCCAGCCGAGATTTTGAAGCTTCCCAAGCGGGGCTTCTCGGTACCGGCCGCACGCTGGCTGCGCAACGAGCTGCGTGGCATCGTCGAGGATATCGTGATGAATGGCGATTCGATCATCGCTGAGTTTCTTGACCTGAAGACAGTTCGCAGAATGTGGGGCGAGCATCTGCGCGGGCAGCGAGATCATGACGTTTTCTTTTGGGGGCTGATGATGCTGGGACTCTGGAATCGACGGTTCCGCAAAGAAGGAATGTTATGACCACCAGCCGACGCTTGCGTGTCCTACAACTGGGCAGCCCGACCGGCCTCTATGGGGCCGAGCGTTGGATTCTTGCGCTGATCAACAACATTGATTCGAGTTGCGTTGAGTCTGAGGTCGCCGTCGTACTTGATGATCCGAGGCTTGACGCCCCGCTGTGCAGAGAAGCAGCAGCAATGGGCTTTGCCAGTACAGTATTCGAGGCGCACGGTAAGTTCAGTTGGGCAGCCGTGCGTCAGGTAAAGGAGCATATCCTGAGTCGACGCATCGACGTGCTTCATACTCATGGCTACAAATCCGACCTGATCGCGCTTCTGGCGGCTAGAGGCACTGGCTGCCGGATCGTCACGACGCCGCACGGCTGGAGTACGGACGCTGATTTCAAGCTCAAGGTATACGAGTCGCTCGACCGGTTGCTGTTTTATGGCTTCGATGCCGTTGCACCCTTGTCTGAGGATCTCTATGGTGGCTTAGCCAGATGGCCAGGGCTGGCTGCTCGCCTGCATTTGATAACCAATGGCGTGGACCTGCTTGATATCGATCGGCGTCACGAAGTGTCGGATGACCTTCTGGAGTGGAAGAAAAATGGCGAACTCCTAATTGGATTCATTGGACAATTGATTCCCCGCAAAGGACTCGATCTGCTTTTGCAGTCGCTTAGTGAGTGGCGTGATTCGGCTTGGCGCTTGGCAATCGTCGGTGAGGGTGAGGATCGGCCCAAACTCGAGCGCCTGGCAGCCGATTTGAGCCTTACCCAGCGCATACGCTTTCTCGGCTTTCGCCCTGATCGGCTGGCGCTACTACGAGCATTTGACGTGTTTGTGCTGCCGTCGCACCTTGAGGGCGTGCCTCGCTGCCTCATGGAAGCCATGGCCTGTGAAGTGCCGATCGTGGCTTCAGATATCCCCGGTTGTCGCGATCTGATCGCGCCCGGCCGAACGGGCCTCCTATTTAATCCCAACGACGTTGCGAGCCTCAAGCGAGCACTGGAGGCTGTTGCAAGTGACGCTGTCGCGAGGCGCACATTCGCGGCCAACGCGCGCGCGCTGGTCGAGCAGTCGTGGTCGGCGAACAATATGGCGAGCCGATACCTCGACCTCTACCGTAAACTCGCTCATGGCTGAGACGCTGCCGCTGATTGCGGTTGTCATCCCGACGCTCAACGAAGAGCGCTTCCTGCCGCGTTGTTTGGCCTCTTTGCATGACCTGGACTACCCGGCCGACCGATATTTCATACAGGTTGTCGACAACCATTCTATCGACAGAACGCCCGATATTGTGCGCGCTCATGGCGCTTCGCTCATTGAGGCAGAGAAGCGCTCTATTGGCTTTAGCCGCAATACGGGCGCATTTTCGCGCAAGGCTGACCTGATCGCCTTTCTCGATGCGGACTGCCTTGCGGATCGAGCGTGGTTGCGTCGGGCTGCGCAGAATTTTACTAGCCCTGAGGTCGTGGCTGCGGGGGCCTATCCATTGGTCCTGGTCAGTGAATCGAACGCATTGCAGATTGCTTGGGCGGCCTTGTGTCGAAGGGAGGATTCAGGCGTACATCGGGTTGACTGGTTGCCGACCGCAAACCTCGTCGTCAGGGCAGATCGTTTCGGGGCGATTGGAGGGTTCAACGAAACACTGACCACCTGCGAGGACGTCGATCTCGGCTACCGGCTAAGTGCGCAAGGCGTGGTCCTATACGATCCGAGCATGATCGTTTATCACTTGCGGGAGCCGGAGACCTTCACTGCTTTTTTTCAGAAGGAGGTCTGGCATGCGAAGCACAACATCACCGGATCGTTGTCGCACGGCCTCCGGTTGTCGGAGGTGCCGAGCCTGACCGCGCCGTTGGTGTTCGGGTTTGCGTGGTTCATTGCGTTGATCGGGGCCTTTTGGTCGCAAGCACTCCTGTTTGGCGGTTTGCTGACAGCCGCATTGGTGCCAGGAGTCTATACGTTGCGCGGCCTCAGGCGATGCCGGAATTTTCCGCTGGTGCTCGCGATCTATTTCGTCTATTTCACAGCTCGCGCCTATGCCTCTTTTGCCGAGGTGATCGACCTGCTGCTACGCCGGATTCGGCGACCTCCCGGCGCGGTTGTCTCGCGAGGCTGACATGGAGATTCGTCCCAGCCGTTTCGATTCCCGGGAGGAGCGCGAATGCGCGATCTTCTGCTGAGCTTCATGATCCCAGCAGGGTTGATGTGGGGGATCCTCTCAGCGCCAGGTTCGATCATCGTGCTCAACTGGATCTGGTTCCAGCGGCCCTACGACTTTTCAATGGGCATGTGGAATACGGCCCCACTATTCATGCTGGCTCTGGGGATCGCAATTCTGTCGAATGTCTTGCGCGGACGATTCCGCTTTACGTTTCCGCCAATCCTGGTGGTGTTTGTCTGCCTATTGGTCTGGATTACGCTCAGCACGATGTTCGCGTTCGATCCAGGAGTTGCATGGCAGACGTATATGCGGTTCTTGCCCTCCATGTGGGTAGCGCCGATCCTGTTGTTCGCTACGATCCGGGATCTGAATCTCCTGAAATGGGTGTTCTGGGTTTCAGCAGGCGGCTTGGGAATTAACGCCTTCAAGACTGGAGCATCGCTCATGCTCCAGGGTGGGGGGCACGTGACGCAACAGATTTCGGGTTTTGTCGGAGACAACAATGTTTTTGGCTTGGTTCTCTGCTTCGTGGTCGCCATTCTGCTGGGATTGCGCAGCACGTTGCCAAAGCACCGCTTCATTCGAACGGCCTTCTTCAGTGCTATTGCCTTTGTCTTGATGACAATCGTGTTCACGAAGTCGCGGGGAGCGATGGCATCGCTTGCCGTTATTTTGATATTGGGAGCGCTATTGAGCCACCGGCCGTTCCGGAATTTGTCGTCTTTGCTGGGGTTGGCGGGGATCGGTTACCTGATGGTTCCAACCGAGTATTTTGACCGACTAAACACGATTGGCGAACTCTCTGAAGATGAATCGGCGATGGGAAGGTTCGAGAACTGGGAATTGTCTTGGGAGGAGGCGCTGCAGTTTCCGATTCTCGGCGTAGGGCCGGAAAACCATCTACCTTACAATCATGCGATCGCACCCGATGTGCAGGTCAGGGTTGCTCACAGTGTCTACTTCCAGATTCTCGGGGAGTTAGGCTTTCCAGGACTGCTGCTGTATTTGTGTTTCGTCTGGATTGCTGTCCGCTCGCTATACAAAACCTGGCGGATGATGGGGCCTGTTATTGGGAAGCATCCCGACCTCGCCTGGATACACGACACGGCGTTCTGGCTATTGTGTGGGTATGTAGGCTATCTATTCGGTTCAGCGTTTCTGAACATGTTTTGGATCGAATTTCCGTGGTACGCGATCTTTTACGGAACAATGCTGCGTCCGCTTGCTGAGGCTGAGTTGGCGCGTCGTGCCAATGCCGACTTGACGCGTGCTGATCAAGACATGGTTGAGGACTCTGGATCACCATCTTGGAAGCGGACGCCTGGGGTGTGGGCAACACCGTCGGAAGTCGAGGAGTCGCATGGAGTTAGTCAGCATAATCGTTCCGGCCTACAACGCCGAGACTTACCTGCGCGAGACGCTTGACAGCGCTTTGGGGCAGACCTATTCGAATTGCGAGATCATCGTTGTCGACGACGGCTCGACTGATAGCACGCTCGCGATCCTCGCTGAGTACGGCGAGAAGATTCGAGTAATTCGGCAGCAGAATCGTGGTAGTGCCTGCGCGCGCAATGCCGGTGTCGCAGCCGCACATGGCGAATGGATTGCCTTTCTCGACGCTGACGACATTTGGTTGCCTGAGAAGACGGCGAAACAGATTGCATCGTGCGGAGAGTTCGCGATTTCGCACACCGATTCCGTGTGCTTTGGCGAGACACTCGAACATGAGCTACTGCGCAGCAGCTTCGAACCGCCGTACGCCGGCAAGGTTCTGAAACAGTTGCTGGTGATCAACTTCATCACCAATTCGACGGTGATGGTTCGCCGCGACGTCTTCAATCGGTTCGGTGGATTCGACGAGACCTACGTAACGTGCGAAGACTGGGCGTTGTGGCTCAGGATCTGCGCCGAGAATGAACTAGGCTATTTATCCGACCCGGTCGTCCGCTATCGCTTTCACAAGAAATCGAAGTCGACCATGAGCCGTCGGACCTTGATCGCGCGATTGCGTATCCTCGACGAGGCATTCGCGCCGGGCGGTGTCGGCGAGGTGCACGCGCGAATGCGTTCGCCGGCTTTGGCCTCTGCTTACCAAGTGACGAGCCATTTTGCTGCCGACGCAGGCGACTGGAGATTCGCATTGAGTTGTGCGGCCAACTCGCTACGCTATCGGCCAAGTGATGTACGAACGTGGAAGAATCTGCTCAAGGCGGCGCTGATTCCTCTTGGCGTTGCATATTGAGCCCGCTCGGCGCGTTGGAGGACAGATTGAGGGGAAAGAACGAGATCCTGGTCGGCGTAGATGCTCGCTGTCTTAATACCGACCATCTGCGAGGGATGGGCAAGTATGTTTCCGAATGCATTTCCCATGTCGACGCTTCGCAGCAACTGCGTTGGCAACTCTTCGGGGACCGGCCGGAGACCGCCTTCCATCAACCACCAGGAGTGTCTGCAACGATCGAGTTGTTCGATTTCAAAGGCTATCGTTTTCACACATGGGAACAGATGGGGCTGCCTATGCGCTGCCGCCGCCGGCATGTCGACCTGCTCCATTGCACGGCAACGAGCTTGCCGTTCTGGCAGCCGGTACCGACTATCGTGACCATCCACGATATGCTTCCCTGGCGTTCGCCGCTCGCAGGCTACGAACAGTGGTACCGTCATCGCCTGCTGCCGGGTGCGTACAAGCGTGCTGCGGCGATCATTACTATCAGCGAATCTTCGCGCCGCGACATCCTCGACGCGTGGCCTTGGCTGGCCGAGAAGCTTCATGTGATTCCGCATGGAATTTCCGACATCTTTCTTGAAGCGGATGAGTTTCCACGGCCGGATTTGGCTACCGCAATGATCGGCGAAGCCCGCTACCTGCTCTACGTCGGCGGGGCGATCGAGCGTAAACGGTTCGGCTGGGCACTCAAGGTCTTTGACAGCTTGGGATTGGAGCAACTGAAGCTGCTCGTTTGCGGGTTCAGCGGCCAGGAGCGCCAAGTGGCGATGGCAGATCTGTCGCCGCAATTTGCCGGTCGCGTCAGCTTTCTGCCTTTCGTGCCAGAGGAGGAAATGCCGGGTCTTTATCAGCATGCTGAGCTGGTACTTTACCCGACGCTTTATGAAGGGTTTGGCTTTCCAGCGCTTGAGGCGCAGGCGGTAGGTACGCCAGTATTGTTCAGCGATCTGGCAAGCCTGAGCGAGCTCAAAGGTCCGCATGCAGAAATTCTTCCGGTCGAAAACCTAGATGCCTGGATCGCGGCGTGTCGGAAGATCGTAATGCGAGGGCGCCGCAGCATTGGTGCGTCGACTTTGGAGACGAAGTGGGCGAGTCAGTTCTCGTGGGCTGTTAGCGCACAGCGTCACTTGGATGTCTATCAAGCAGCGTTGGAACGCTGAACGATCGGACACTTGAGGACGAAGCGGTCGGGCAGTTAACCACAGACTTGCAAACTGGAGCTAGTGGAGTTGAAGTAGCTTTTTCAGATGTCTGCTGAACTTTGGTTACCAGCATGGCCATCGCACCGTGGTGATGGAGCTTTGGCCTACTTATCTCTGATTGAGGTGCCCCGGCTGCCGTGACAGTCAGCCGGAAGCCGCGTTCACATTTGTTTCAGGGGACGACGGTCAAGCCGGTCGGGCTTGGCGGAGCTGTAGGTGCAGCACTTGTACCAGTGACGTTGACGTTATAGACATGGATTTGGGGCCACGCAGATCCGTCAGTTTCGCGAACCTTAAGCACATAGAGACGATTGGCGGCTGGGTCGAATGCAATACCCGTTGCGGACCATTCGTCTTCCACACGGCCGATGTTCGGCAATTCCCAATGGGCATACGGCAGGACATCCCACATCTGCTTGGTGCCGGCCTTGACCGCGGCAAGATCATCAACGTCATAGGCCCACATGTAATGCACATATGGATAAGCATGTGCCCCCTTGTTGTCAGGGTACATCGGGTCGCCACACTCCGAACCCCCGTAGCAGTAGCTTCCCTTCCCTGTAGTGCCAACGAACAGAATCGTATCAGTCCCTTCCACGAAACTTACGCCGCCCATTTTTGTAGTGGGATTCGCTTCAGGGTGCGAGCCGCTTGCTCCCCAGGAATTGAGTGTTTGATGCCCGTCGGGATAGCCAACCAACGCAGTGACTGTTCCCGGTCGCTCCGGGTCAAACGAGTACAACGCGGGACCGAGTGAAGTTCGCGAAATGATTGAGAAGCAACAGCCGCCAATGACCGCCGGCCCGCCTAGCATGGATTGAAAGGCCGCTGGCACGTTGTCCATGTATTGGTTGTACATGCCCTGATTGCCGGAACCTGCTGCGATCGGCCCAACCATTCCAGAATGGTTGTTGAGCGTCAGGCTGTGTCGCCATAGCGACTTCGTCTGGGTAAACGAAGCGTCATAGTAGCTAAACGCGGTGATATACAAGTTACTCTTGTATACCAAATGACCACCGATAATGCATCCGTTGTAACAATCAGCAACCTGACTCCACGAGCCGTTGGTTGGATCGGTGTAATTCTGAATGAAACTTGCCGTGCCGCCGACAGCAGGTTTGGTGATCTCTGCGACACAGTGCGTGTCTGTGCGACCGGAGATGTAAAAACTGCCAGCACCTCCATTACCTGCCGGATTGTAAGTTAGGCCCGTTGCGCGTGCGTTTGGCGAACCAGCGCAACCGCCGTCGCTATGGGCAATGTTGATCGTGCCGAGGTATGTGAGATCCGTTGGTTGAATTCGCTGCCCTGCAGCGGCGGTGCCAGCTGCAAAGGACAATATCCCTAGCGCGAAAAGTGATAGTGAATGGCATGAGGAGGGCCTATGACGGGTCCGTGCCAAGCGCTTCTCAAATCCAAAAGAAAACGATGTCTTCATAGTTCTGCTCCATCAATATCTGTTCCGCGGTGATCACATCGCAGGACAACTGGCGAGTAAGTGTTCGGAGTCGCCGCTAAACCTAGGTCAAGCGTCATACATATGCACGAGGTGCGACCGGTCCCCATTCGGTGGCGTGAAATAAGTTCAAGGCGTAACGACTCGGAGATTTGTCGGTGGAAGAGGACTTGCCGTGGCCGCCGTGAGCTGATCTGCGCCAATATCCACGCTGTTTGATGGTCTTGCCTGACCATCAAAATCTTCGGTCAGGGCGGCGATGCTCTGACCGGCTCCAACCACACCGCTCACGGCCAAAGCCAGGTGAAGGTCACCGTTTGACTTGTTGGTAAACCAAGCGGCGATAGCGTTCGACAAGTTCTTCGATATGGTGCCCGTAGCGCCGTCTCGACTCGTGACTGGCTTGTTGGACAGGTTGTTGGCGATAAGCACACCGCTCGTACTGCCAAAACGGTACTCAATTGCCCATGGGAAGCTGTTGTCCATGATTATCGTATTGTTGTAAACCTGTGAGTTCGGGCTCTCCACCAAGGCAACCGAAGTGTCTGCGAATTGTCCGGCGCTGGCAGCGTGATAGATCATGTTGTTGCGAATGATGCCGCCGTTGTTTGGCTTGCCGTCCATGCCAAAGCCGACGCCGCGGTCGCAATTGATGATTAGATTCTTCTCGACGATGTTGTTCGCGGAGCCGTCCCAGAAGTGTACGGCAAACTCAGCGACGGTGCCGCTTGGGCTGATGATCGATCGGAACGTATTATTGCGGACCACCCAGTTCTTCGAGCCATGAGCATCGATGCCGCCGATGTAGTACTGGGGCCCGATTCCTGCCGTGTATTCGAATATGCAATTCTCGACCAATCCATTGTCACCGGTGACATTTGGCGTCGCCGGGTTATTGCTGACCTTGACCATTTGCTGGTAAGCGTCTCGCAGGATGCAGTTTCGAATCACAGTCGAATCAGCGTCCGCTTCGCCGACGACTTGAATTAGGTGCCATCCGCTTCTTTGCAATGTGACGTCCTGCAATTTGAAATTGCTGGCCGCCACGCGGATGACGTTTCCGATCCGCGCACTACTGGACATCGCATCGCCCTGGATTACAACGGATTGGCGGTTGCCCGAGGCGCCAACAATAGAAATGTTGGGCGCATTGATGTAGAGCGTATCGTTGATCGTGTACGTGCCGTCGCGGAGCATGATTGCCCGATTGCCGCCCGCAGAATTAGCGGCATCGATGGCGCTATGTAACTCGGCAACGGTGCCGACAGTCACAAGAGTCGCCTGCGCGTGTGCTGGCAGACTAAGGTGAAGACTGGTCGCGACGAACAGCAAGTAGCGCACACATCGCATTAAGGTGGTCCCAACCGCACTTGGGCTGCGTACGAGCGATTGGGTTTTGCGAAAGGTGGCATGGGCGGATGAGAGTTTCATGGTCTGTTGAATGAAGCAGAGTTGGTTCGGTGCAGATTGCGCTCGTGGCCGAAAGCGTTTCCCAGTTGCCGATCCATCTCTATGCGTTTGGTTTTCGGTTACTTGATGGGCTTTGGCTGTCTCTTGATACGTCAATTCATCCAGTCAATGTATTACTACGACCGCAGTCGAGCGGGTCGATCTAATTTAGCCTGATATTTGGCTGCATCAATCAATATCCCGCAGCGCAAAGGAACGTCGATGTTTCGGGCATTTTGGCGGCGATTGGTGCCATGAAAATCTCGAAATATGGACTTGAAAAGCAAAACTCTTGCCAGTGTTGGTCCACATTAATTTCATCATGCAATCATGAATGCTACGCTGTGACAAAGTTCTCGATTGCATGAGTCAACGGAGCGGTAGGCCAAAAATTTAGAGGGGATGTGCCAAACTGCACGTTCACGCTTCTGTCGGGCGAAGCAAATGGGAGACTGCCTAATAGCTGTGATCTGGGCTGACCCAAAATCGTCACCCCTTGGCGCCACTCAATCCGAATCGATTGGCACGATAGGGGGTTGTTATGGCGGGTTTTTCTGAAAGGCCGTCGCTGGTGCGTCGGTTTGGCGAAGGGATTAGAATCAAATTCTGTCGCTGTTTGCAGACGATGACCAGACGGTTGTCGTGAAGGAATCCCACTGTGAAGGGCAAGGGATAAAGCTAAACTTTTGCAGACGTCCGAGTCTGTCTTGGTTGTCTGCCTTATTGGGAGGTGCCATGCTGCATTTTTGTCTAAAACGCTTGGTTTTTCGTGGCCTTGTGCCTTTCTGGGTGGTGTTGTCGGGATTGTTTCTTGGAGCGTGCAGTTCAAATCCTCACCCGCCCGCACCTGCGGTTGCCTCGATCAGCGACTACAAATACGTTCTCGGGCCGGGGGATATGGTCAGTATTTCTGTCTGGCGCAACCCAGAACTTTCGATGGTGGTGCCTGTGCGGCCCGACGGGAAGGTAAGTGCCCCGCTTGTGGAGGACATGATTGCGATCGGCAAAGATCCCGTTTCGCTGGCACGAGACATCGAGAAGTCGTTGGCAAAATTCATTCGTGACCCTGTTGTAACCGTCATAGTCACCAACGTGGTTGGACCGTATAGCGAGCAGATTCGTGTCGTCGGCGAGGCCGTGAAGCCCCAGGTACTTTCGTACAAGCAGAAAATGACGTTGCTTGATGTGATGATTGCCGTCGGTGGATTGACCGAGTTTGCAGACGGCAACGCAGCAACGATTCTTCGGACTGCGGATGGCAACAAGCAGTATTCCGTACGTTTGAAGGATCTGGTCAAGCGTGGTGACGTCTCCGCGAATGTGGAGATGCGGCCTGGAGATGTCGTGATCATTCCGCAGAGTTGGCTTTAGTAGGTAATCCACTCAAATGGGGTCCGGTGGGTTCTGTCCTGTCATTATTGACGCGACCGCCGCGTGGCGGGACCTGCCTAACCTGATGCGATAGATATGCTTGAATTATTGCGCCCCATGGCGACGACCTTGCGTGGCATGTGGTTGAACCGCTGGTTGGGAGTTCTGGTTGCCTGGGCCGTGGCAATCATGATCAGTGGCGTTATTTGGATGATTCCCGATCGCTACGAATCATCGGCCAAAATCTTCGTCGATACCCAAACGATCCTGCGGCCGGTAATGACGGGGTTGGCGATCCAGCCTAGCGTCGATCAACAAGCTGCCTTGGTTGGAAAGACGCTGATCAGCCGTCCCAATATCGAAAAGTTGATTCAGACCACCGATTTGGCGCCTTTGGCCAAGACAGAACGCGCCCGTGAAGTCCTCGCAGAGCAGTTAATGCGCAGGTTCGAGGTGAAGCTTGCCGGGCGCGAAAACTTATATTCCCTGAGTTTCTGGGACAGCGATCCGATACGCGCAAAAATGGTCGTTGAGAAGCTTGCGGCAATCTTCGTTGAATCGACGCAGGGCGCTGGACGAAAGGACACCACGGCAGCGAAGGAATTCGTCCAGGAGCAGATCGAGGTTTACGAGGAAAAATTGAGAGATGCCGAGAATCGCCTTAAGGAGTTTCGGCTGCGTAACCTTGGAGTTGCCGATTCGGGTAAAGATTATTTCGGCAAAGTTGACGAGCTGAATACTTTGCTTACGCAGGCACGGCTTGAGTTGCGCGAGGCGGAGAATTCACGCGATGCGCTTGCGCGTCAGATATCTGGGGAAAGTGCTGTCATCGTCGAGAGCCGTGATTCGACCGCCGCTCCGGTAATGTCCGAGTTGGATGCCCGTATCGACGCCGTTCAGCGCAACCTTGATAGCTTGCTGCAACGATTTACGGATGACCACCCGGATGTGGTCGGCGCGAAGCGCGTGCTTGCCAGCCTTGAGGAGCAGCGTCGCAAGGAGAGGTCTGGTATCGAGAAGGGTGGGGGCGCAACGCGCATTACATCCTCATCCGCGAATCCGGTCTATCGCGAGATAAAGGTTGCACTGGCCAAATCAGATGCATCTGTAGCGTCCCTGCGTGCCAGAGTCTCGGAATACGAATCTCGCTACCGTCAGTACAAGGATGCAGCGCGCATGGTGCCGCAGATTGAGGCGGAACTCGCGCAATTGAATCGTGACTACGAGATTAACAAGAAGACATATGAGGGTTTGGTTGCCCGGCGCGAGTCGCTCGGTATTGGAGGGGAGATGCAAGATGCCGGTGCTTCGCAGGTAAGGGTTGTCGATGCCCCGCGGATTCCGCCTCGGCCGTTCGCGCCAAACCGGCCTCTGATGTTCTTTGCCGGATTGATTTTGGCGATCGGCGCAGGTGGCGCAGCAAGTTTCCTTGTCAGCCGTGTCCGGCCGCGATTTTTTGACACCACGGCGTTGAGGGAAGTGACCGGATTGCCTGTGCTTGGGGCAGTCAGCGTGCGCTGGGATAGCAGCCAACGCTGGCAGTCGCGTCGGCGAGTGATTGGCTTCCTGTCGGCGCTAGCAGCTCTGATCGTCGGTTATTTAGGCAGTGCAATGGCATTTTTCATGATAGCGACTCGCGTGGGCTGAGGGGCAAGATGAGCATCATTGAACGAGCTGCCAAGCGTATGGAGGAAAGGAAGGAGCCGTTGGTAACATCGCTCGGCTCCGTCCTTCAGGACGGTTTCCCGGCAACTTATCCGCGCGGCGATATTGGGATGGCTGACGTTGAGCCCGAAAAGCCGATCGCAAAGCGCCCTGCCGCATCCAGGGTGGAAATTGATTTGTTCAGACTTGGGCATCGTGGATTTATAACGCCCGACAATTCAAGTACGCCTGTGGCCGAGGAATTTCGAATCATTAAGCGGCCGCTGATACGCAATGCAATGGGGCATTCTGCGGGGACCGTAAAAAACGGTAACTTGATAATGGTGACCAGTGCATTGCCCGGCGAGGGGAAGAGCACGACATCGTTGAACCTCGCAATGAGCATAGCGATGGAGGTCGATAACACGGTTTTGCTAGTGGACGCCGACGTCGCGAGACCATCCTTACCGGAAACGCTGGGGATTCAGGCACGGCCAGGTCTTTTGGATGTGCTGAGCGGCCAAATTGGCTTGGCTGAAGCAGTCCTGCCTACGAACGTCAACAAGTTCTCGATTTTGCATGCAGGCACGTCTCATTCAAAGGCGACCGAGATGCTGGCCAGTGATTCGATGAGACAGATTCTCGATGAGATGGCTAACCGCTATTCAGATCGGCTCATTGTCTTCGACTCGCCGCCGCTGCTATTGAGCAACGAATCGCGTGTTCTTGCTTCGCACATGGGGCAGATCGTCGTGGTTGTGGAGGCCGAATCCACGATGCACGGGACGCTGATCGAGGCGCTTGCAACAATTGAATCCTGTCCTGTTAAGCTGCTGCTATTGAACAAGGCGAAAGCACACGGGGGTGGGGCTTATGGTACGTACGGATCATACGGCGGAAGTCCGTATGGATATGGGCAAGGGCGTTAGATTGGACGATTGCCGTGGGCCATGTTCGACGCGCCTTGGCAGCATTTCACTGATATCGGCGCGTAGAGAGAAAAGGCGTCATCTTTCGGTATCGGCCATCGCAACCGGACTCGCAGTGTTTGGCATTTCAGCGGGGGCTGTAGCGGCGGATGTTCAAGGAGTGCTTGGGCGCGATGACATCGAGAATGCCGGTGTTGCCATGTCAAAGTCCGGCCAACTCCTGGAGCCTAGGATATCCGTGCGAGAAACGTGGACAGACAACATTTCCTTGGCTCCAAGCGGCGCTGAACGCAGCGATTGGGTTACCGAGCTGAGCCCGGGCATTCACCTTCGCGGGGCTGGCGGTCGAATCAAATACGACGTCGACTACCAGCGGTCGGAGATTTTTTATGCTAAGTCTTCATCGTCGAGAGACCGTCAGAACTTTCTGTCGGCGTTTGGTTCCATCGAGGCGATTGAAAACTTCTTTTTCGTCGATATTAACGGCAGGATAAGCCAGCAGACGATTTCGGCGCTTGGGGTGCAGCCGAGTTCGACCACGAGCGCATCTTCCAATCGAACGGAGACGAGGCAATTCTCGATTGCTCCGTATGTCAGGGGGCGAATGCGAGATTTCGCAGCGTATGACTTACGTTACACGGCGGCTACTCTGCGATCCAAGGGCGAAGCACGTTTCGATAACGACAGCAGAGTATTGGAAGGCAAAATTTCCAGTCTTGAAGATACGACACTCATCGGTTGGCTGGCTGAATATAGAAACGAGAAGAACGATTACGCCGATGCCCGCGATTCGGATTATGAGCTTGGCCGGGGAACGATAAGCGTCAGTTCGAGTCGCCAATTGCGTTTCTTCGCGAGAGCAGGATGGGAGAGCACCAATATTATCCCAGGCAAAGATTCTTTTTTTACCCATGGCTTTGGATTGCGGTGGCTCCCCTCTGAACGCACGCAGCTGTCGCTCGAGTCTGACCAGCGTTATTTCGGTCGGGCCTACGTCTATTCGTTCCGGCACAGAACGCCGCGTACGTCGTGGAGTCTGTTGTTCAGCCGCGACGCTAGCACTACGAATCAGAGACTGCTCAGTGGTGCAGGGGGGACGATCTTCGATCGGCTAATGGATATCCTCGGGCCCACATATTCGGATCCGACCCAGAGAGCCGACGAGGCAAGGCGTGTTCTCAGCCTGATGGGGGCAACTGGCCAGGAAACGAGCGAGGCGGGGTTTCTTTCGAACCAGGTGTTTATCGATAGGCGCGCGGAGGCATCAGCTGCTTGGATTGGCCAGAGAAACACATTTACATTGACGATCCTGCGCACTGAAGCCAATCCCCTCTTGAATCTACTCGGCAATGACGGAGATTTCGGCCTTTCTCCAGCTGTAAAGCAGGAGGGCTTCAGACTTGACTGGGTGCACCGCTTTGGTCCCTTGACCTCCCTTACTTCGGCCTTTGATTGGCGGAAGAATCAAGGCACAGGTGCTTCATCTCAGGACAGCAAGTTATGGATTATGAATGTTTTCCTGAATCGACAGCTTGGACCTAAGACTTCAATTTCGGCCGGGGCGCGGCATGCGAAATCCGATTCCGGGGGCGACGGATATCGGGAGAACGCTGTACTGGCCTTGGTCACGCATCGATTCTAGGGGTTTCGCCGGCCATGGAGCTAAGGAGCCCGATCGTCAATGCACTGTCCATTGACGTGGAGGATTACTTTCAGGTCGCAGCGTTCGCCGCGCGAATTTCGTATTCTGATTGGGATCTGTGTGAATCGCGAATAGAACGTAATGTTGACCTGATTCTCGGATTGCTTGCAGACCGCGAAACCAAAGCTACGTTCTTCACGTTGGGCTGGATCGCCGATCGCTATCCGGGTTTGGTACGGCGGATTGTTGACGAGGGGCACGAACTAGCCAGTCATGGCTACTCGCATCAGAAAGCCAGCTTACAAACATCGCGTGAGTTTTCAGCCGATATTGCACGTGCGAAGTCTGCCCTGGAAGATATAGGCGGCATCGAGGTGAAGGGGTATCGTGCACCAAGCTTTTCGATTGGCTCTGAAAACATGTGGGCGCTAGAGTGTATAGAAAAGGCCGGTTATAGATATAGCTCTAGCATTTATCCGGTAAGGCACGATCACTATGGTCAGCCGGATTTTCCGCGTTTCCCTTTGAAAATCAGATCCAATTTAGTTGAGATACCCATCTCTACGATTAGAATTCTGAATAGAAATTGGCCTGTTGGCGGTGGTGGGTTTTTTAGGCTTTTGCCATATCAAATTTCTCGATGGGGTCTTCAGCGGGTCAATCAAGTCGACGGACAGCCAGCAATTTTTTATTTCCATCCATGGGAAATCGATCCTGGACAGCCTCGAGTCTCGGGGCTATCGGGGCGTTCGAAATTTCGCCACTACATCAATTTGACGCGCACCGAGTCTCGATTGCGCAGATTGCTTGCAGACTTCAGATGGGGCAGGGCTGACGAAATTTTCCTTTAGCAGGTGTCGATGTGCACATCGAATCTTGCTGTCGAGATCTGTTGGCAGGGCTCCTCGTTGTGGGAGCCGTGCGGGCATGGCGCCACGGAGCGATTTCGAAGTGCTTGACCAAGGAGACTAGCCCAAAAGTATGGGATAGATAACTCATTGAAAAACAAAGTGCGCTTATGCTTGTGCGTAACTAGCTGCGGCACTAGAATGAACTTGTTTAGTGTAATTGAACGGTGATTTTCTTCACGAGAGTTTTCGAGGGATCTGTGTAGGGTATGGTGTTAGTGGTTGGTGGTAAAGATTCGGCATGAAACATGCGGCTGCCGAATTATGTGGAATTAAAAAGTAGTCCAAAAACACTGAACGGGTTCGCATTGTTGACGAATCCGTCGGAGGTCAGAAATGGTCCAGCTCTTCAACCACTGGTTTTCGTGGAACTCGGTAGCACGCGCCTTCCTCGAAACCGTTCTGCTAATCCTTTCTGCGGTACTCGCGGTAGCCTTCATCAGCCCTGGCGCGCTGCGTGACCTTCTGGCCGGGTTGCCGCCGTTGGTGATGTTCGCGGTAACCGTTGTGTCGATCAATGCGGCATTAGGCCTTTATCAATCGGGGGAAGGTCGCTCTGCCGTTCAGATCGGGACGCGGATTCTCGTATCCTTGCTCGGCGCCGGGCTGGTCGCATACTTGATGTTCGATCTGCTTGCAGTGGGCTGGGCAAGGCACGAGTTGCTGGAGTTTGCCGCAATTGTTGCGGTCTTGGCGCAGGCTCTTATGCGGGTTGTGTCTGCGAGAAATGGGTCGCGTTCCCGGGTATTCCAGAGTCGCGTTATGGTTTTGGGGGCTGGGGCTGAGGCTGCCAAAGTGCAAGAGTCACTCGCGAAGGCTGGGTCCAAGTGCACGATCGTCGGATATTTTCCGTGTGGACCGGCTGAGTCGACTTGCGTTCCGCGCGAGAGACTGCTGAAAAGTGATCTTCCATTACGTGAGGTCGCTACAGAGAATCGCATTGATCGTATCGTTGTTGCGGTTGGCGATCGGCGCGGTGGCGCGTTGCCTCTTGATGATCTTCTGGATTGCAAGCTCGCAGGTATAAAAGTTCTTGATTACTCCACATACTTCGAGCAAACGTTCGGTCAAGTCCGTTTGGATTCATTGCGGGCAAGTTGGCTGATATTTGGCGAGGGGTTTCGTCAAGGCGTACTTCGAACCGCTATCAAGCGTGTATTCGACGTTATCGCGTCATCCGTACTGTTGCTTGCAGCGGCACCGGTAATGATCGTTACGGCGATCTTGATCGTACTTGAGTCGGGATTTCCGGTCCTCTATCGGCAAGAAAGAGTGGGCCAAGGCGGTAGGATCTTTAGCGTCATAAAGTTCCGTAGCATGCGTACCGACGCAGAGAGGGACGGGAAACCGCGTTGGGCGAGCGCAAGTGACAGCCGAGTTACGAGCGTTGGACGATGGATCCGCAAGCTGCGTATCGACGAGTTGCCGCAACTTTTCAATGTTCTCAAGGGCGATATGAGTCTGGTTGGCCCGCGCCCTGAGCGTCCGTTTTTCGTTGGGCAACTGAGCGAAGAAATCCCATTTTACGGTGCTCGTCACAGTATAAAACCGGGCGTCACTGGCTGGGCGCAGGTCCGGTATCCTTATGGAGCGTCTATTGAAGATTCGGCTCAGAAACTGCAATACGATCTTTACTACGTAAAGAACCATAGCCTTTTCTTAGATCTCTTGATTTTTCTCGAAACGATTGAAGTTGTCCTCACCGGAAGGGGGGCGCAATAGTCGGAATCCTGAATCGCCCCGTCTCCAGTAGACACTTTGTTGCCGGACGAAATACTGCTTTTCGAACTCTAACGGAGAAAGCCCGTTCGCATAGCCGTGACGACGTTTCGGGTTGTAGAGAAGCTCGATGTAGTTGAAGACATCCTGCCGCGCTTTTTTCCGGTCGATGCAGATCTTTCTCCTGATCCGTTCGCGTCTGAGTAGTTGGAAGAAGCTCCCACAGCCCGAACCGGGTGCTGCGCTTCATGGGCGCGGATGAACGCGTACCTTACCGGGACTCCTTGGCAAAGTACGCGGCGGCCTTTTTTAAGATGTCGCGTTCCTCGGTCACGCGGCGCAGTTCAGTCTTCAGTTTGCGGATCTCGGCAAACTGGCTCTGCGTTTCGAGTCGTTCTGGTTTCGGCACGCTGTAACGCTTCACCCATTCGTACAGGCGGTACTGCGACACGCCGATCCGGGCCGCCACTTCGGCGACCAGATAACCTCTTGCGGTAATCTGCTTGAGCGCTTCGATCTTGAATTCTTCAGGGTAACGCTTGCTGCTCATGACATCTCCTCTAGGCGCCTCATAGGGCTTCGGAGTGTCTACAGGGGTTGGGTCTACTCAGAGGTGAAAGAATTCTCGCTATTTTTCGAGGCGTTGTCTTGCGTAGAATTCCTTGAGGCTTCAGGCTCTGTCCGAATGAACTGCTTTAGCAATTGAATCAGAGTTTCCAGTGATCGCTCCATCTGACTTAATTTCTCCAGCGCAATATCCGCCTGTAGGCCAGCCAGAAGCTCCAACGCTTGTTCTTTGCTCAGATTTCCTGTGAGGTTGCCTTGGCCAAGTATGGCTCGGCCACTACCCGAAACCATCTGGTGGATGGCGGCACGCGGGTTGGGGTGATCGTCTGTAGAGCCTGTCCCAGTTGACCTGTTTGAAGAGAATGTTTCTTCCATCATTTCCTTCGCCACATTTTCCACTTCCGCAGCGGCGAACTGATGTGAATCATTCAAGAACCCTGAGAGTAGAAGCCTGTCGCATAGGGTGTTGATCCGGCGGGGTGTGCCGCCCGAGTACTTGAAGATGGTTTCGTAGGCGTCGTCGCTGATGATAGGGTCTTTCGTCCATCCCGCGTGACGCAATCTGTGTTCAACATAGCCCTTGGTGTCCTCGCTCGAGAGGGGGCTTATGTGGCAGGACGCGATTACTCGTTGCCGTAGCTGTTGCATGTGCGGGCTGCACATCGTCTCCCGGAACTCGGGTTGTCCGACCAAGAAACTCTGCACCAAAGCATTTGTTCCGACCTGGAAATTCGACAGCATTCTGAGTTCTTCCACTGCTCGCGGAGCGAGGTTCTGAGCCTCATCAATGATGAGCAGTGCACGCTTCCCGTCGCGAGACAGGGAACGAAGGAACTTCTCAAGAGATAATAAGGCGTCGGATTTTGCGATGTCCTTTGCCGGCAATCCGAACGCCGCACATACGAGACGAAGTGTGTCCTCTGCGTCCAACTGCGTGCTGACGAGTTGTGCCGCGACTACCTTTTTCGGGTCAAGCTTGCTTAGCAGGCTCCGAATCAGCGTCGTTTTCCCCGTTCCGACATCTCCGGTGACCACGATGAAGCCTTCATTTTGATGGAGCCCGTATTCAAGGTAGGCCATCGCCCGTCGGTGCTCGCGGCTGCCGAAGTAGAACGATGGATCAGGGTTGAGTTGGAATGGCTTGTCTGTCAAGCCGTAGAAGGACTGATACATCGAACGAATCTGTGATTGAGTGAATCGACGCTTATCTCATTGTCTCTTCTTCGGGTCAATACGCGATGTGGAAATCTCACACGCAAGCTATTTGTCGTACAAGGAATCGAGGTTTGACATGCTCCTATCGCTTCTTTGGACTTCCGGGGGCCGAGAACGACAAACTCGAACCTGAGATGCGCTAACAGTTTGCGCCGTCTGGTCGGCGCAGCTAGCCGAGTGGCATTTCGTCAAAGGCAATATGTCACAAAGACGGCAAAAAACGTCGTTAACTTATCGCGAAAATAGTTAAATTAAATCAGAGTGTTGCGCAACTCTGCGCGTGCGTCTGTCGCCGAATGGCAACAGACGTCCGGCCGTGCGTTGATAGAGTTGTTCTTTAATGCACTGAATAAATGGAAGAAAGTTTGTAAGGCATAAATATTGCTTGAGTGCGCGATCATTGTGATCGTGCAACATCGAAATTCGACGGCAATTGACTGAAGCAGCATGGACTTCAGCTGGTTTTGCGATCCGCGCCTACTGACCGGCAACAAAAGCAGCTTGCTTTGCGTTTGGTCCAGATGCCGACGCAAATTTAATCAAAGGGGGCTTGGTTGAATTTATCGGTGGCCAAAGTTGGCTTGCTTCGCTTCGTGTCCAAAGCCTGCCTTGCGGTTTCAGTGTTCGCCTGCTGTGTACTTGTGCCGGTTGTCGCAATCGCAGGCCAAGCTGCTCTCACTTGGAACGCGAGCTTGGATCCTTCCGTCGCCGGCTATAACATCTACTTCGGGAATGGTTCGCGAAGTTATTCTGGCAAACTGAACGTAGGCAAATCAACTAGCTATACAGTCCCCAACCTGGCAGGCGGCGCAACTTACTATTTCGCCGTGACCGCCTACAACTCGTCCGGGGTGGAAAGCAGTTTTTCCAATGAAGCAAGCGTTCTCATCCCGCTTCCGGTCGGCGCACCTGTCGCTGGGTTCTCTACGTCTATTACTTCCGGTGCGGCGCCACTCGTGGTCAGTTTCACCAATTCCTCGTCGGGGTCGATTACGACCTATTCTTGGAATTTCGGGGATGGATCTATAAGCGGATCGCAGAGTCCCTCGCATACATATACCAATCCGGGGACTTACACCGTCAGTCTCACAGTCTCCGGGGCCGGAGGTGCAAATACGCTGTCAAGAGCCGGCTACATCGTTGTTGCGTCTCCAAGCTCCAATATTGCGGCAAATTTCGCTTCCACGCGCCAAGCTGGGCCTGCGCCGCTGAGCGTGGGTTTCGCGGACGGTTCGACGGGCAGCATCAGCAGCTACACCTGGGACTTCGGTGACGGCAGCGGCAGCACGCTCAAGAACCCCTCGCACACGTACGCCAGTCCGGGGGTGTATTCGGTCACGCTCACCGTTGCCGGCAGTGGCGGCACCAAGAGCGTCACCAAGAACGGCTACATCAAGGTCGGCATGGACAACGACCTGGTCATCGACTTTGGCGCCAGCTACGGGCTGTGGCAGTGGCTCAACAACACCACCTGGTCGCAGATCCACAGCGTCAACGCCAAGCGCATCGTCATCGCCGACATCGACCACAACGGGCAACCCGACGAAGTCATCGACTTCGGCCCCCAGTACGGCATCTGGGTCCGCATGAACAACGCCAACTGGGTAGCGCTGCACGGTGTCAGCGCCAACTGGATCGCCAAGGGCGACTTCGACAACAATGGGCAGGACGACCTGGTTGTCGACTTCGGTGCCAGCTACGGCATCTGGATCTACTACAACGGCAGCAGCTGGACGCAGATCCAGGGCGCGAGCGGCAAACAGGCCCTCTCGGCCGACGTCGACCACAATGGACGCGAAGACATCGTGATCGACTTTGGCGGCACGCTTGGCGTCTGGGCCTACCTCAACGGAACCAGCTGGAAGCAGATCGACGCCCGCTCTCCGACGTGGATGATCAAGGCCGACCTGGACAACAACGGGCAGGACGATCTGGTGATGAGCTTCGGCGCGGGCACGGGAGCAGCGCAAGCCTATCCGGGCAAGGGCATCTGGGCCTACCTGAACGGCAGCACCTGGCGCCAGATCGACGCGCGGGCGATCGCCTCGACGCGTGCCGTGGCGATCGACATCGACCACAATGGCGAGGAAGATCTGGCGGTCGATTACGGCAGCAACGGGTTGTGGTTATACAAGAACGCCACGACGTGGACGAAGCTGCACAGTGTGTCGGCCAAGCATCTGGCCAATGCCGATCTGGACAGCAACCAGCAGCATGACCTCGTGGCCGA
Organism: Rhodocyclaceae bacterium; assembly: GCA_016791115.1. GTDB lineage: Bacteria > Pseudomonadota > Gammaproteobacteria > Burkholderiales > Rhodocyclaceae > Methylophosphatis. The sequence goes on along the minus strand of JAEUNL010000064.1, from coordinate 19 downwards.
TTTCGGGGCGCAGTACGGC
>JAEUNL010000055.1 GCA_016791115.1 Rhodocyclaceae bacterium | reverse complement strand
ACAGCGACGACGGGCAGCCGTTCGCCCCGGGCTCGATCGGCCTGGGCGGGCTCGAGCCGCTGGGCCGCTTCCGCGCCGGTCCCATCGGCGCAGCCTGGAAGGAAAACCAGGCCTACGTCACGGTCAAGTACAAGTTCTGAGGATCCACTGATGCACCCACCCCGCGCCACAACCCGGCGCGGGGCCTCTGGAGGAAAACACGCAATGAAGCACACATTGATTCGCCGCCTGATTCCCGGCCTGCTGGCCAGTGCCTTTGCCGCTACCGGCTTCGCCGCGACCGAAGCCGATATCGAAGGCACCTTCTTCCCCTACAAGAAGGGCTTCCCCAGCTTCCCGGGCCTCACCCCGGGCATGAGCATCAACAAGGGCAACGTCGACCAGTTCAAGGACATCCTGGCGGTGGGCACCTACAAGATCATCAAGGAAGGCTACTTCGAGATGAAGGTCGGCCCGACGACCGACTTCACGCTGTCCAACGCCTACGTCGAAGCCACGCGTGCCAACCTGAACAAGGCCAAGCTCGGGGCCAAGACCGGGGATCTGGACGGCTACGTAGCCGGCCGGCCCTTCCCGGAAGAGCCCAAACTCGACGATCCGCGCGCCGGCGAGAAGCTGGCCTGGAACTACAAGTACGGCGTGAACTGGGGCGACAACGCCTCGATCAACCCGTTCTACTGGAAGTACCGCAACATGAGCACCGGGCAGGTCGAGCGCACGCTCAAGTTCGAGTTCCACTTCCTGAACATCAAGCACCGCGTCAAGGATGCGCCGGTGCCCGAAGTGCTGCCCAACCCGTCGAACCTGTACCGGGCGATCTATGTGAAGGTCAACGAGCCGCAGGACCTGAAGAACACGCAGCTCCTGATCCAGCGCTACGCCGATGACCAGAAGCGCGACGATGCCTACCTGTACCTGGGCTTCCAGCGCCGGGTGCGCCGCCTGGCTACCGGACAGACGACGGATGCCTTCCTCGGTGCCGACCTGATGATCGAGGACTTCGAGGGTTACAACGGGCGCGTCTCGGACATGAAGTGGACCTACAAGGGCACCAAGAACGTGCTGTTGCCGATGTGGAACCACAACGAGCTGAAGCTTGCGACCGACATGCCGCCGGAGCCCGATGGCTACAAGTATGTCGATTTCGGCGGGCAGGGCGGGTGTTTCTACCAGGGCAGCTACCAGCTGCGCAAGGTCTACGTCCTGGAGGCCGAGCCGGTCGATCCGAACCACCCAGTGAGCCGTCGCACCTTCTACATGGACAGCCAGCTGCAGAACCTGAACGGGGCGATCGAGACCTACGACCGCAAGGGTGAGCTGTGGAAGGTCTGGAGCGTGGGCAAGAGCCACAGCGACCATCACCTGCCGATGAACAAGGGCGCGGGCATCGGCATCGACGATGCCTTCTCGATGGTCGACATCCAGGCCAAGCATTGCACCACCGGTCAGTTCAAGGGCCAGGTCGACTTCAAGCAGAATCCGCCCAGCCTCTTCCAGGTCCAGAACCTGCGCGGCGGCGACTGATCCGCCTCGACCCCCCTTCCCAACGTCTGCTTCTCCGGGCCCTCACGGGCCCGGTTCTTTTAGGGCTGCAACCGGAACGCGAATGGATGCAGTCCGTCCGGCTGCGGTGCGCCATTGAGTAGAATCCCTGTATGAGATCGATCAACCGGGAAGGCAATCGACGTGACGGACGATGACCTGATCGACAGATTCGATCTGCGCGCGCGCCTGCGGTTCTGCATGGACTCGGGGAACATCTGGTTCGACGAAAACCGGATGCTGCTGCTGCACGCGCGGGCGGTCGGTGCCTTGCGGCGCGAATTGTTCAATTCGTTGGGTCAGGAGCGGGCACGTGCGCTGCTCGTGCGCATGGGCTTTGCATCGGGGCAGCAGGACGCCGAACTGGCCAAGAAGTTGGTCGGCGACGGCGCCCTGGAGGACGTGTTCCTGCTTGGACCGCAGCTGCACTCGCTCGAGGGCCTGGTCCATGTGACGACCATCCGTTCCGACCTGGATCTGAAGCAGGGTCGTTTTTACGGTGAATTCCGATGGGATAATTCCTGGGAGGACGAGGTCCACATCGGCGATTTCGGCATCGGCGAAGATCCTGCGTGCTGGACGATGGTTGGCTATGCATCCGGATATGTCACCGCGTTCATGAACCGCTTTGTCGTGTTCAAGGAAACCCGGTGTCTGAGCCGCGGCGACGGCCACTGCTATATCGTTGGCAAGCCGGCCGACGAGTGGGAAGGCGAAGAGAGCTACATCCACTACTTCCAGCCGGAAAACATTGCCGGGCAATTGCTGGAGCTGCAGGAAGAGCTCTCCAAGCTGAGGGCATCGCTCTCCGAAAAGCGCAGTGCGGGCAACCTGATCGGTGTGTCGCAGGGTTTTCACGCGGCCTTCGATCTGATCCAGAAGGCGGCGAGCAACACGATCACGGTGCTCCTGCTGGGTGAAACGGGTGTCGGCAAGGAGATGTTTGCGCGCTGGCTGCACGATAACGGTCCGCGCAACCTCAAGCCCTTCGTGGCGGTCAATTGCGCCGCGATTCCAAACGAACTGATCGAGTCGGAGCTGTTCGGCGCCGAGCGCGGCGCCTTCACCGGCGCGCAGCAGTCGCGGCCGGGCCGTTTCGAGCGCGCGCATGGCGGCACGCTGTTCCTGGACGAGATCGGCGATCTGTCGCCGGCCGCACAGGTGAAACTGTTGCGGGTGCTGCAAACCGGGGAAGTGGAACGCCTCGGCGACATGAAGACGCGCAAGGTCGACGTGAGGCTCGTCGCCGCAACCAATGTCGACCTGCGCAAGGCGGTCAAGGAGGGCAGATTCCGCGCCGACCTCTACTACCGCCTGACCACCTACCCGGTGGTCATTCCCCCGCTGCGCGAGCGAGTCAGCGACATCGCGCTGCTGGTCGACGCCTTCCTCGAAAAATACTCGACCATCTATCAGAAGAAGCTGCGCGGCGTGACCGACCGCGCGGCACAGCGACTGCAGACCTACGAATGGCCCGGCAACATCCGCGAACTCGAGAACATGATCGAGCGTGGCGTGCTGCTTGCGCCGCACGGCGGGGCGATCGAGATCGGGCATCTGTTTGCGGGCGCGGACGATGCCGTCGAAGGCGACGGACTGGGCCAGGCGGGCCAGCTGCGCGGGCCGGCGCAGGAGCGCGACGACGAAGTCTGCGAGCGGCTCCTGGTGCCGGGCTTCGATCTGGACAGGCACGAACTTCGGCTGATGCGCGCAGCGCTCGACCGCGCCCGCGGCAACGTCGCCGAGGCGGCACGCATGCTTGGCATCACGCGCCGCCAGTTGGCCTATCGCCTGAAGGATCTCGGCGACGCCTGATCCGATCGTCGACTGAAGCCTTTTACGGCGTCCGCTTAGCGAACGAATTGTGCCGCGCTGCAGCAACCACACCTTGTCGACAAATTTGTAAAGTCTCGATTCTCCGATCGACAAGCTCGTCAATTAGACTGCCCCGGTCTTGCTGTCAGTTTCCTGCAACCTGCTGATTTAACACACTGCTCGTGGCCCGGCACGCCTGCTGCTACGTAAACGCCCTGTCAATTGCATGACGCATCCCGCGCGAGCGGATTCATCGATGTGCAGGCCGGAATGTCGCATTGCGGCATGAGGGGCTTCTGCCAGAACACGAGGAGACACACGATGCAGATCGACCTGCGAACGGTTTCGATCAAACCCCTCCGGCATACGTTCGATCACGTCGCGCGGCGCCTGGGTGCCGACAAGCCGGCCAGCCGCTACCAGGAGGGCACGTTCGATGTGCAGCCTTCCGACAACCTGCAATACCGGCCGACCTGGGACCCGGAGCACGAACTGTACGACCCGGCCCGCACGCAGGTCGTGATGAAGGACTGGTATGCGTTCAAGGATCCGCGCCAGTACTACTACGGCACCTACACCATGGCGCGCGCGCGCCAGCAGGAGGCGGCGGAGGCAAGTTTCGACTTCGTCGAAACGCGCGGACTGGCGGCCACGCTGCCGCCGGATCTTTCGCGCCGGGCGCTCGACGTGCTGGTCCCGCTGCGCCACGTCGCTTATGGCGCCAACCTCAACAATACCGCGATGTGCGCATACGGGTACGGCACCGCGATCACGCAGCCGTGCATGTACCAGGCGATGGATCAGCTCGGCATCGCGCAGTACCTCACGCGCATCGGCCTGTTGCTGGCCGACGCCTCGGAACTCGAAGCCGGCAAGAGCCGCTGGGTCGGTGATGGGCGTTGGCAGGGCCTGCGCCGCTACGTCGAGAACACGCTGGTCCTGAAGGACTGGTTCGAGCTTTTCGTGGCACAGAACCTCGTGCTCGATGGGCTGCTCTTTCCGCTGGTGTACGACCAGTTCATCGACAAGCGCGTCGCGAACGAAGGAGGTGCACCGGTCTCGATGGTCTGCGCCTTCATGCCGGACTGGTTTGCCGAAACCTCGCGCTGGGTCGATGCCAGCATCAAGACCGCTGCGGCCGAGTCGCCGCAGAACGCGCAACTGCTTGCCGACTGGACCAGCGCGTGGCTCCTGCGGGCCACCGATGCGCTGGAGCCGGTCGCCACGCTCGCGCTCGGGGAGGACGCCGGCCCCGTGTTCGAAACGGTGGTGGACGCATTCAAGGCACGCGCCGGCAAGCTCGGCCTCCCGCTCTGACGGCGGCGCCATGTCGAACGTATTCATTGCATTGCAAGCGAACGAAGACAGCCGTCCGATCGTCGACGCCATCTTGGCCGACAACCCGGGCGCCGTCCTCAACGAGCAGCCAGCCATGGTGAAGATCGATGTTCCCGGCCGCATGACGATCCGCCGTAGCAGCGTGGAAGCTCGCATCGGACGCGAATTCGACCTGCAGGAGATGCAGGTCAACCTGATCTCGCTGTCCGGGCACGTGGACGAAACCGACGAAGAATTCACCCTGAGCTGTGAGCGCTAGGAGACAAGCCATGGACATGAACGCAAAGAAGAAACTCGGACTCAAGGAAAAGTACGCGCTGATGACGCGCAACCTCGGCTGGGAAACCACCTATGAGCCGATGGACAAGGTTTTCCCGCAGATGGACTATGAAGGCATCCGCATTCACGACTGGGACAAATGGGAAGACCCGTTCCGCCTGACGATGGATGCCTACTGGAAGTACCAGGCCGAAAAGGAGAAGAAGCTCTACGCCATCATCGATGCCTATGCGCAGAACAACGGGCATCTGAACGTGACCGATGCGCGCTACATCAACGCGCTCAAGATCTTCCTGTCGGCGGTACCGTCGCTCGAATACAACGCGCACCGCGGCTTTGCGCGCCTCGGACGCGAGATGCGTGGCGTTGGACCGCAGGTCGCCTGCCAGATGCAGGCCATCGACGAGATCCGCCACGCGCAGACACAGATCCACTCGTTGTCGAACTACAACAAGTTCTACAACGGCTTCCACGATTGGAAGCACATGAACGACCGCGTCTGGTACCTGTCGGTGCCGAAGTCGTTCTTCGAGGATGCCTGCACCTGCGGCCCGTTCGAATTCATCATCGCGATCGGATTTTCCTTTGAATACGTGCTGACCAACCTCGTGTTCATGCCGTTCATTTCAGGCGCGGCCTACAACGGCGACCTCGGCGCAATGACGTTCGGGTTCTCGGCGCAGTCGGACGAGGCGCGTCACATGACGCTGGGCCTCGAAGTGATCAAGTTCATGCTGGAGCAGGATCCGGCGAACCTGCCGATCATCCAGCGCTGGATCGACAAATGGACCTGGCGCGGCGTGCGGCTGCTGACCATCGTGGCGATGCTGATGGACTACATGCTGCCCAAGCGCGTGATGAGCTGGAAGGAAGCCTGGGAGGTGTACTTCGAGGAAAACGGCATGGCCCTGTTCAACGACCTGGCGCGTTACGGCATCAAGGTGCCCGACTGCGCGGCACTGATCAAGAAGGAAAAGGACCACATCTCGCACCAGGCGTGGAACGCGTTCTACACCGCCGGGATGATCACCAATTTCCACACCTGGCTGCCCTCCGAGGACGAGATGAACTGGCTCTCGTCCAAGTATCCCGACAGCTTCGACAAATACTATCGTCCGCGCTTCGAGTACTACCGCCAGCGCGAAAAGGAAGGCAAGCGCTTTTACAACAAGACGCTGCCGATGCTGTGCCAGGTGTGCCAGATTCCGATGCTGTTCACCGAAGGCGACGATCCGACGCTGATCTCGTATCGCCAGATCGAGCACAAGGGCGACAAGTACCACTTCTGCTCCGACCACTGCCAGCACATCTTCGAGCACGAGCCGGAAAAGTACGTCGAAGCCTGGCTGCCGGCGCACCAGATCTACCAGGGCAACTGTTTCGCCGAGGGCGCCGACCCGACCGCGCCGGGCTTCGATCCGCTGAAGTCGGTACTCGATTACTGGCACCTTGATTTCGGCAGGGACAACCTGGACTTCGAAGGCTCGGAGGACCAGAAGAACTTTGCCGCCTGGCGGCAGCAGGCAACGACGAACTGAGGACACGGCCATGACGATCGCTTCGATACGCCCCTACGGCGGCACGCCGAAAGACACCGAGGACAAGTTCCACGGCAACCGCATCCTCTATGTCGGCTGGGACAGGCACTTGATGTTCTATGCGCCGATCTGCTTCTGCATTCCGCCCTCGATGGCATTTGCGGATTTCGTCGCCGGCCCGCTCGCGCAGGCATTTGGCGACCACCCGCAGTGGGCGCAGATCGACTGGACGAAGGCCAACTGGTTGCGTTCGAATCAGCCGTTCTCGCCCGACGGTGCGAAATCGCTCCATGACAACGGACTCGGCCACAAGGAAGTGCTGCGCCTGCAGACGCCGGACCTGCAAGGCATCGGCGGCTGCGCCATCTGAGGCGGCTTTCTGCGACCGACACGATCCGCGCCTGTTGCCGTCTGGCGAAGTCGCGCCGACGGCGGGTCCGGGTTCGTCATGCGCAGCACGCGTGAACGCTGCCGAACCGGATACCTTTTTTGTATCAAATGGCCGGAAATCGGTATTGGACAGCAGGGTGGCGTCTCAGTAACTTGTGTGTCGATCGCGAGCCCCGATTCTGCGCAATGACAACAACCATGACTGAGACTGACGACCACCGGTGCGATGTCGCCCGATGCGTCGACACGACGCGCGCCGATGCGCCGTTGCGCCACATGGTCACCGTGCTGGATACGCAGGAGTCGTTCGCGTGCCGGTCGGACGAATCGCTGCTCGCCGGCATGGTACGTCTCGGCAAGCGCGGCATTCCGGTCGGTTGCCGGGGCGGTGGCTGCGGCGTGTGCAGGATCGAGGTGGTGCGCGGCGACTACGTGCGCCACAAGATGAGCGCGGCGCATGTCGACGCGACGGATCTGTCGAACCATCGCGTACTGGCTTGCAGGATCGTGCCGGCGGGCGACCTCGAGATCCGTGTGCTCGGCAGGATGGCACAACACGTCTGTGCCCCGCCGGCAACGGACAGCGCCGGCTGAAGCCGGCGTCCGTGCGGGCAGGGCAGGCAACACCCAAACCAGAAAGTGGAGCAGATACAGCATGCAGAAAGTTCGATGTGCGTTGATCGGCTCGGGCAATATCGGCGCCGACCTGATCTACAAGGTGCAGCGCAGCCCGGTGCTGGAGCCGGTGTGGATGGTCGGCATCGATCCGGCTTCGGAAGGCCTGGCGCGCGCGCGGGAAATGGGCCTGAAGACCACTGCCGAAGGCGTTGACGGGCTGCTGCCGCACGTCAAGGCCGACAACATCCAGATCGCGTTCGATGCCACCTCGGCCTATGTGCATGCCGAGAACTCGTGCAAGCTCAATGAACTCGGCGTGATGATGATCGACCTGACGCCGGCCGCGATCGGCCCGTTGTGCGTGCCGCCGGTTAACCTGCGCGAGCACGCCGACCGCGTCGAGATGAACGTGAACATGATCTCTTGCGCCGGACAGGCGACGATTCCGATCGTGCATGCGGTTTCGCGCACCCAGAGCGTGGATTACGCCGAGATCATCGCCAGCCTGTCGTCCAAGTCGGTCGGCCCCGGCACGCGCGCCAATCTCGACGAGTTCACTTACACCACGTCGGACGCGCTATGCCGGGTCGGCGGCGCGCGGCGCGGCAAGGCACTGGCGATAATCAATCCGGCCGAACCGCCGATGATCATGCGCAACACCATCCACTGCCTGACCGACGAGCATCCCGAGCAGGCACGCATCATCGACTCGGTACTGTCGATGATCGCGGAAGTGCAGAAGTACGTTCCGGGCTATCGGCTGGTCAACGGTCCGGTGTTCGACGACAAGAAGGTTTCGGTGTTCATGGAAGTGGCGGGACTCGGCGACTTCCTGCCGCGCTACGCCGGCAACCTCGACATCATGACGGCTGCGGCAACGCGTACCGCCGAGATGTTCGCGGAGGAGATCCTCGCCGGAAAAATCCAGCTCAAGAGCGTGAAAAGCGCGGAGGCAGTGCAATGAACCCCAGCCCCAGTCTCAAGGGCCGCAAGGTCCTGCTCCACGACATGTGCCTGCGCGACGGCATGCATGCGAAGCGCGAACAGATCAGCGTCGAACAGATGGTGAAGGTTGCCCGCGGGCTCGACGAAGCCGGCGTGCCGCTGATCCAGGTGACGCATGGCGCCGGACTCGGCGGCAATTCGCTGCAGCACGGCTTCGCCCTGCACAGCAACGAGGAATACCTGCGCGCCGTTTCGGCGGTGGTCGAGCGCGCCAGGATTTCGGTGCTGCTGATTCCCGGACTCGGCACCATGCGCGAGCTGAAGTCGGCCTACGAATGCGGTGCCCGCAGCGTGCACGTGGCGACGCACTGCACCGAAGCCGACACCGCGCCCCAGCACATCGCCTTCGCGCGCAAGCTGGGCATGGACACCACCGGCTTCCTGATGATGGCCCACCTCAACGATCCGGTCGGCATCGCGAAGCAGGGCAAGCTGATGGAATCCTACGGCGCGCAGACGATCTACATGACCGACTCGGCCGGCTACATGCTGCCCGAGGACGTACGTGCGCGGGTTGCCGCGCTGCGCGAAGTGCTCGACCCGCAGACCGAGATCGGCTTCCACGGCCACCACAACCTCGGCATGGGCATCGCCAACTCGATCGCGGCGATCGAGGAAGGCGCCAGCCGCATCGATGCCTCGGTCGCGGGGCTCGGCGCCGGCGCCGGCAATACGCCGCTCGAAGTATTTGCCGCCGTGTGCGAGCGCATGGGCATCGAAACCGGCGTCGACCTGTTCAAGCTCATGGACCTGGCGGAAGACGTCATCGTGCCGATGATGGAACACATGGTGCGCGTCGACCGCGAATCGCTGACACTGGGCTTCGCCGGCGTTTACTCGACCTTCCTGCTGCACGCCAAGCGGGCATCGGCGCGGTTCGGCATTCCGGCGCGCGACATCCTCGTGGAACTCGGCCGCCGCAAGATGATCGGTGGACAGGAAGACATGATCGAGGATACGGCGATGACCATGGCCAAGGAACGCGGCCTGCTGAAGGACGTCACCGCCTGATCCGGAAACCTTGCAGGGGCGGTCGGAGAACCGTCCTGCTGACAAAAAGGGCCGACCACGGCCCCCAACCCCGACGGAGACACATCATGGCACTAAGAGGCGTTTTGCGCGCAGGCGAAGTGGCGATACGCGTGATGGACATGAAGGCCGCCCGGCAGCACTACGGCGACCGCATGGGCCTGCACGAGATGATGACGGACGACACGGGCCGCGTGTATTACAAGGCCTGGGACGAGCACGACCACCACAGCATCGTGCTGCGCGAGGCGGACAGTCCCGGCATGGACTACTTCGCGTTCAAGGTGTTCGACGATGCCACGCTCACCACGCTCGAACAGAAGCTCGAGGCGTTCGGCCTGCAGGTCGAGCGCATCGAGGCGGGCGTCTACCCGAAGAGCGGGCGCCGCATCCAGTTCGTGCTGCCGAGCGGCCACACCATGCAGCTCTATGCGCACAAGGAACAGGTCGGCAACACGCTCGGCCTCGTCAATCCCGGCGTGGTGCCCGACGAGGGCGTGATTCGCGGTTTCCGCATCAATCGCCTCGACCACCTGCTGCTCGGCGGCGGCCATCTCGACGAGAACGTGCGCCTTTTCACCGAGGTGTTCGACTTCGACCTCGGCGAGAAACTCGTCGACCACGAATCCGGCGCGTCGCTCGCGGTGTTCCTGAGCTGCTCGACCAAGCCGCACGACATTGCCTTCGTGCTGCAGCCGCAGCAGAACAAGTTCCATCATGTCTCGTTCCTGCTCGAATCGGCGCACGACGTGATCAAGGCGGCGGACATGATCGGCAAGTATCGCATTCCGGTCGATGTCGGCCCCAACCGTCACGGTGTGACGCGCGGCGCGACCATCTATTTCTTCGACCCCTCCGGCAATCGCAACGAGGTGTTTGCCGAGGGCTACGTGCATTACCCGGACACGCCGACGCTGGTTTGGGACACCCGCGAACTGGGGCAGGCGACGTTCTCGCAGGACAATACGCCGCGCGAGAGCTTCCTGACCGTGCTGACCTGAGGAACGACATGCAGACAGGAGAGATCGCCGTCGTCGTCGGCGCAACCGGCGCGATGGGGCAGGTGATCGCCGCGCGCCTCGCGGCAAGCGGGCTCAAGGTCGTGGCGGTGGCGCGCTCCGCCGATGCCGTGGCGTCGCTGGTGAACAGCACGCCAGGCGTGGCTGCCTGCGCCGCCGACATCTCGCAGGACGCAGCGATCGAAGCCATCGGCAAGATGATCGACCGCCCGGTGCGCATGGTGGTGCATGGGCCGGGCGTGGCCACGGCCGGCGGCGTGCTGACTGCGCCGACCGATGCCGTAGTGGAGGCGGTGAACATCAAGGTCGGCGGCATGATGCGCCTGGTGCGCGCGGTCGATGCGCATCTCGTGCGCGGCTCGCGCCTGGTCGCCATCGGCGGCCATTACGGCTTCGAGCCGACCGCCTACGCCGCGACGGCCGGCGTGGCGAACGCCGCGCTTGCCAACCTGATCCGCCAGATGTCATGGGCCTATGGCGAGCGCGGCATCACGGCGCACCTGATCGCACCGGGGCCGGCCGACACCGAGCGCCTGCGCCGCGTGGCGGCCGAACGCGCCGCGCGCGCTGGTGCCACCGTCGAACAGGTGCTGGAGGACATGAAGCAGGAATCGGCCATTCGCGCCTTCACCAGCGTCGAGCAGATTGCATGGGCGGTGGCGACGTTGCTTGCGCCGGAGGCCGATGCCTTCGCCGGCAGCACCCTGTTCATGGATGCCGGCCGCCGCCGCGGATTGCCATAACCCGCGCCTTGCACACAAATGCGCTGTTCGTTCCCCCGCATGCAGAGGAGATGACGCCATGCCGATCGTGAACTTTCATCTGGTTGAAGGAATGACCACCTCCGACCAGAACGAGCGACTGCTGGTCGGTGCGTGCCGGCTCTATGCCGACGTGCTCGGCGCACCGGTGGACCGCATCCGGGCCTTCATCACGACCCACCGTCCCGACCAGTTTGCGGCCGGAGGCGATCTGGCCTGCAACAACGGCGTGCACGCACCGTTCTTCGATTTCATCGTGCTGGAAGGGCGACCGCTCGAGCACCGGCAGCGTTTGCACGTCGGCTTCACCGATCTGATCGTCGATGTGCTCGGGGTGCCGCGCGCGGTCGTGCGCGGTGGCTGCCGCCGTGTCGACCCTGAGGATTGGTCTATCGGCGGCACGCTCGCCAGCGAAGCCCGCGCTGCCGAGATTCGCGCCCGCGCCGAAGCGGCCGCGCAGGCGGCACAGTCGAAACCTGCCTGAACCGTAGCATCAGCGCCCGCTCCGGGCGGGCCGTGCCCCGGCCGCTGGCACGAGGCGCGTGATGCTCATCCATGTCTGCAACGCGCCTGGCATGGCAGGCTTCAGGCAGGGTGGCCTGCGGACCGCACGCACCCTCGCTGCTGGCGCGTGCCGGTCCGAAACCGCCTGTCCACGCGCCTTGCGGCGCAGTGCTTCGCGGGGGTTGTCATTCGCCGCGCATGTTCTGCACCTGGAACAGGGCGGGCTGGTTCGTCTTCGCGTCGACGCGGGTCTTGAACTGGCCGGTCGTGCAGTGCATCGCCTGGACGTCGATCGAGGCAAAGGCATCATCCACCGGGCCGCCGGCGCCCTTGTTCTCGGGCAGGTGATGGTCGGGATGTGATTTCGCCAGCATCGCAATCTTCCACAATTCGCCCTTGCGGTCGTAGATCAGGCCGAGATTGATGTGCATGCTCTGCGCGTCCATGTAGAACACGCGCTTGCTCACCGGGTGGTTCGGCGTCACCGGTTCGGCCTCGAGCACGTAGGTCTTGCGCAGTTGCCAGGTGATGTCGGGAAAGCAGTTGCCCTGACCGGTGAATGCGATGAATCGATAACCGTCCGCTTCCGGCGGCAGGTCTTCCGCCGGCTTCATTTCTGCGTGGGCGAAATAGGGCATCAGGATGTTGCGTGCGCCGCGGAACGTCCATTTCATCTCCGAAATGCGGCCGTTGTAGCCCTCGAAATCCTCGATCATCACGTCCGAGCCGAGAAACGCGTCGGTGGTCTGCCCGGTCGCCAGCCGGCGCACCCGCCGCTGGACACCAAGCGACATGAAGGCGTCGTCCAGCTTGTGGTCGTCGTCGTAACGCTGGATCAGGAGCTGCGTGTTCTTCAAATCCTGCGGCTCGAGCGCCTTCAGGTAGATCGACAGATACAGGTTGGCGGTATTTCCGGGCAGGTCGGGCGCCGGTTCGCCGTAACGATGCTTGAACTTGAGCGCGTGGGCAGAGAACTTGAGCGTGCGTTCCACCGTGCCCGATTTCATGTCGCGATAACGCCAGTAGAACGGATAGACGGTGGTGCTTTCGCCGAAGCCGGCGCCGTACCGGAAATTCCACGCGAGTTTTTCGCCGGCCCGCGCATCCTTGACGTCCGGCTCCTCGATGAACGGGCGCCCGGCCACATAGCCCTCGATGTCGCCGACGCGGCTTCCCAGCCGCGCCTTGCCCGGATTGCGCCGCGTTGCCTCGACGTACCCCGACGGCATCGGCATGCGCGTTGTCGGCCCGACCCTGATCTCGTACCAGCCGCGGCCGACGGCCATCGCCAGGCCCGGGTCGAGCACCTCGCGGAACGCATCGAGGTTGTCCTTGCGTACCACCACCCCTGTCACGACGCCCGGTGCAGTGGGGAATCCGTTGCGATAGGGGTCGAAGGAACGCTCGACCTCGTCGTCGGATGCGGCAAGCGCGCCGCAACTCATGAGCGCCAGCAGGCAGGGGGCCGGCAAGAATGCGATGGGTTTCATTTCGGAATCATCCGGTCAATCGTCGATGGGCAAGGGTCGAATGAAATCGGAGGCCGATCTTCACAGTGCCGAGTATCGCAGGATTGTCACGAAGATACCGCTGCGCGGAGGACAGCCTGCGGCAAATCTCGGCGCAACGGAACATGCGCAGGGTTCAACAATGGTTGCGCCCCATGCGAAATGTCCCGCAATGTCAGTAACCCATGCCAGAACCGGCACGGATCAATGAGTTCAGGAACACGCTGGCAGGAGCACCCGGAAAATCGTTCAATCGCACCGGCATGTTTTCGTCGCGCGCCGCGCGGCGCCGGGCAACATGCCGGGCACGGTTTACCATTTCATGTGGATACAGTACCTTAGCGAGCGGATGCGTGGCGTCAGAGCGCGCACCGGGAACAGCAGGTCGCGACGGCGCCCCGCAGACAACAACAATCGCTCGGAGGAAACATGGTCGGGTTCCTGCTCTTTCTGGCTGCGATCGTCGCGGCCATCATCTGGCTGATCTCGCTCTACAACAAGTTGATCGACCTGCGCAACCGCTTCAAGAACGCGTTCTCGCAGATCGACGTGCAGCTCAAGCGGCGCTACGACCTGATCCCCAACCTGGTGGAAACCGTCAAGGGCTACATGGCACACGAGCGCGACACGCTCGAAGCGGTGATCGCGGCACGCAACAAGGCGTTGACTGCGTCGGACAAGGCGGCGGCCAACCCGGCCGATGCCGGCGCCATGCGCGACCTCATGGCGGCGGAATCGACGCTTGCCGGCGGGCTGGGCAAGCTGTTCGCGCTGTCGGAGTCCTACCCCGACCTCAAGGCCAACCAGAACATGATGCAGCTCTCGGAAGATCTGACCAGCACCGAGAACAAGGTGGCATTCGCGCGCCAGGCGTTCAACGATGCGGTCACGAGCTACAACACCGAGATCGAGAAGTTTCCCGGCAACATGATCGCCAACACCTTCGGCTTCGTGCGCGCCGAACTGCTCAAGGCCACCGAGTCGGAGGCCGAGCGCAAGGCGGTGCAGGTCAAGTTCTGAAACCGCGACGCACGATGCACACAACGATCGGCGAGGGCGCGGCCTGCCCGTGCCATCGCATGCCGCCCAGCCTTCCTTCGCGCTGAATGGATTTCTTCGCCGAGCAGGACAAGGCGCGCCGCACCTCGCGCTGGCTGGTGCTGTGGTTTGCGCTGGCAGTGCTGGTGATCGTCGCGGCGGTCGACCTCGTGTTCACCGTTACCGCGCATCTCGCGACCGACCGGCCGATTCCGGCGCTGCCGCTCGGTTTCCACGCCGGATCGGCGGGGGTGGTGCTGCTCATCGTCGGCATCGGCGCGCTGATCCGCATCGTGAAGCTTGCCAAGGGCGGCGAGGCAGTGGCGAAGATGGTCGGCGCGCGCGCCGTCGATCCGGGCACGCGCGATTTCCATGAACGCCGCCTGCTCAACGTCGTCGAGGAAATGGCGATCGCCTCCGGCCTCACCGTGCCGCGCGTCTACGTGCTCGACAAGGAGCAGGGCATCAACGCCTTTGCCGCCGGCTACAGCCCGAACGAGGCGGTCGTCGCCGTCAATCGCGGCACGCTGACGCAGCTCACGCGAGACCAGTTGCAGGGCGTGATCGCGCACGAGTTCAGCCACATCCTGCATGGCGACATGCGCCTCAACATCCGCTTGCTCGGCTGGCTCTCGGGCCTGCTCGGCATCTTCGTCATGGGCCGGCTGGTGATCCGGCTGGGCTTCGAGGCCGACGACATCCGCGCGATCATTCCGGCGCTGCTGGTCGGTGGCGCGCTATGCGTGGTCGGCTACCTCGGCGTGCTGCTCGGCGAGATGATCCAGGCCGCGGTGTCGCGCCAGCGCGAGTTCCTCGCCGACGCCTCGGCCGTGCAATACACGCGCAACCCGGATGGCATCGGCGGCGCGCTGCGGCGCATCGGCGGCTGGGGCGAAGGCACGCTGATCGACCACCCGAACGGCGAGACGCTGTCTTACATATGCTTCGGCGCCGCGGTAAAGCGGATGGCCGATGGCTGGTTCGCCACGCATCCGCCGCTCGCCGAGCGCGTGCGGCGGATCTATGGGCACGAGATGGATGTCATCGAAGCCGAGCCGCCGCCACCGGCTGCGGACGAGATCGCCGCGCTCGACGCCGCCGCAGGCTTCGCGCCGCTGGTGGGCACGAAGGCGCGCCGCGGCAAGTCGCGCCTGGCGCCCGACAGCGTGATCGCAACGGTCGCGCGCGTAACGCCGCAACACGTGGAGCAGGCGCGCGCGTTCCGCAGCGGGCTCGACGAGCGCATCAGCGACGCGCTGCGCGAGGCGCGCGGCGCGCAAAGTGTGGTGGCAATCTGCCTGCTGCTGCTCGAGCCCGCGCAGCGCGAACGCCAGCTCGGCTTGCTGCAGCGCGAACTCGAAGCGGACGATTTCGCGCGGTTGAGCGGGCTGATCGCACCGATCGAGGTGCTCGGCGAGGCGCGCCAGATCGAGCTGGCCGACCTCGCCGTGCCCGCGCTGCGCACGCTCGACGCCACCGGCCGCACGCAGTTCCTCGACCGCATGCGCCGGCTGGTGCTGGTGGACAACACGCTCTCGCTGCCCGAGTTGCTGCTGTTCGTGCTCGTCGAATACCGGCTGAGCCAGCGTGTCACGGCGCAGCGCGCGCGGCGGCTGCACGCATTGCCGCAAATGTCCGACGCGGCCAGTACGGTGATTTCGGCGGTCGCGCATGCAGCGGCGAAGGAAACGCCGCTGGCCTTCGAGCAGGCGCGCGGCCAGCTCGGCGCGCGCTGCCCGCAACTGATGCTGATGGCGGCGGATGCGGTCGGCCCGGCGCAGGTGCGCGCTGCACTGGAACGCCTGCTGTTCCTGACGCCGATGGACAAGCCGCTGCTGATCCGCGCGGCCGTCGCCGCGATCACGCACGACGGCACGGTTGCGCCGCGCGAAAACCTGATGCTGCGCGCGCTGTGCGCCGCGCTCGACGTGCCGCTGCCGCCGCTCGATCCCGAAGGCTGAGTCCGTCCGCGGCATGGCGCCTGCTAGCCCGGTTATTCCATGAGTGTCGCGGATGATCGCGCAGGCATCGCTGCGATCTGGCGCCGCGCTGGAGCGAGACGCGTAGCTTTGCCTGCGTGTCGAGTAAAGCGCAGGCCAGGCGCGGCGAGCCCCAGCGAGCACCGCGACAGCGCGCGCCACAGCGCCAATCTGGAACCGGGCACGTCGGCACGAAGACCGCACTCGACGCCGCAACAGAACAGAAAAGCGGGCGGCTCCTGAAATATCCGGGCTAAGATCGCGGGCAACGCATTCGGGACTCCCACCATGGCCTCAGCTGCACCGGATCGCACGCCGATCCGCTACGTCATCACGCCCATCGACCCCGGCGCTCACCTGTTCGAAGTCACGCTCACGCTCGACGCGCCCGATCCCGCCGGCCAGCGATTCACGCTGCCGGCCTGGATACCGGGCAGCTACATGATTCGCGAGTTCGCGCGCAACATCGTCCGCATCGCCGCCAAGGCCGGTGCTCAGCCGGTCGCGCTGCGCAAGCTCGACAAGCACACCTGGCAGGCCGACCCCCTGCCGCCGCGCGCGCGGCGGCTTACCGTGACCTGCGAGGTCTATGCCTGGGATCTCTCGGTGCGCGGCGCGCATCTCGACGCCACGCACGGCTTCTTCAACGGCACCAGCGTGTTCCTGCGCGTCGAGGGGCGCGAGGATGCGCCGTGCCTGGTCGACATCCGCCCGCCGAACGGTGGCGAGTTTCGCGACTGGCGCGTGGCGACCACGCTGCCTGCTGCCGTGGGCGAACGCGGCGCGGCCGCAGCCTGGGGCTTCGGCCTGCATCGCGCAGCGAACTACGACGAACTGATCGACCACCCGGTCGAGATGGGCCGCTTCACGCTGGCGAGCTTCAAGGCCGGCGGCGTGCCGCACGACGTGGCGATCACCGGGCGCCACAACTGCGACGCCACGCGGCTGGTGGCCGACCTTGCGCGCATCTGCGCCTGGCAGATCCGCCTGTTCCACGGGCCGCGCGGCAAGCCGCCGTTCGCGCGCTTCCTGTTCCTCGTCACCGCGGTCGGCGAGGGCTACGGCGGACTCGAACATCGCACCTCGACCGCGCTGCTGTGCTCGCGCAACGACCTGCCGGCGCCCGCGATGGGCAAGATGACGGAGGCCTACCGCGGCTTCTTGGGGCTGTGCTCGCACGAATACTTTCACTGCTGGAACGTCAAGCGCATCCAGCCGGCGGCATTTCAGCCCTACGACCTCACGCGCGAGAACTACACCACGCTGCTGTGGGCCTTCGAGGGCTTCACCTCGTATTACGACGACATCGCGCTGGTGAAAAGCGGCGCGATCACGCCCGAGGCCTACCTCGAACTGCTCGGCAAGACCATCGCCGCCGTGCAGCGCGGCAGCGGGCGGCTCAAGCAGAGCGTGGCGGAATCCTCGTTCGATGCGTGGATCAAGTACTACCGGCAGGACGAGAACAGCCCGAACGCCGTGGTCAGCTACTACACCAAGGGCGCGCTGATCGCGCTGGCGCTCGACCTCACGCTGCGCAGCCGCAGCGACGGCCGCATGAGCCTCGACGACCTGATGCGCGAACTGTGGAGGCGCCATGGCGCCACCGGACGCGGCGTCGAGAAGGGCGAGATTCCGCGCCTGGCCGAGGAAATCTCCGGCCTCAAGCTCAGGCCGCTGTTCGCCGCCTGGGTGCATGGCACCGGCGAGCTGCCGCTCAAGCGGCTGCTGGGGGCTGCCGGCATCGAACTGGCATGGGAGAGCGCGGGCAGCACGCCGTGGCTCGGTGCGCGCACCGCGGCCGACGGCGACGAACTCAGGCTCGCCAACGTCTATGACGGCGGCCCGGCGCAGGCGGCGGGCCTTTCCGCGCACGACGTGCTGTGCGCGATCGACGGCCTGCGGGTCACGCGCGATAACCTCGACAAGCTGCTCGGCCGCCATCGCGGCGGCGATACGGTGGAGGTGCACGCGTTCCGGCGCGACGAGTTGATGCGCTTCGAGGTGACGCTGGCCGATGCGCCGCGCGATGTCGCCAGGTTGCGCATCGCCGCGCGCCCGGGCCGGGCCGCGCTGAAGCTGCGCAAGGCCTGGCTCGGCGGCTGAGCGCCGGCCTGCCATGAAGCACATCCGCTCCGCGGACAACCCGGGCTTCAAGCTGCTGCGCGAGCTGGCCGGTTCGGCGCGCGAGCGGCGCAAGCGCGGGCAGACGCTGCTCGACGGCGCGCATCTGGTCGACACCTGGCTCGGGCGCGGGCAGCGCCTCGTTCAACTGGTCGTCAGCGAGTCGGGCAGGGCGCAGCCGGAGATCGCGGCATTGATGGGCCGCCATGGCGAAGGCGCCGATGTCATCGTCCTGAGCGATGCGTTGTTCGCCAGGGTGAGCCCGGTTGATACGCCGAGCGGCATCCTCGCGCGCATCGACATCCCGCCCGCTCCGGCCGCGCGGCTTGCGGGCGGCAACTGCATCGTGCTCGACGCGGTACAGGACGCCGGCAATCTCGGCACGCTGCTGCGCA
>JAEUNL010000023.1 GCA_016791115.1 Rhodocyclaceae bacterium | reverse complement strand
CGCCTTGTCTGCGGTTGCCCGGCAGTGGCCTGGCTGGGTATGCGAGCCGCTGTGGCATGACACGCTGGCGGTCGCCGTGGCCAAGCGCTCCCACCTGCTGGCCTACCGTGAAGTGCCGTGCCAGGAAGTGCTCAAGCAGCCGTTGATCTGCTCGCAGTCCACGGCCGATGAACCATGGCGCATGACCGTGCAGCGCGTGTTCGAGAACGCGCTGCAGGAGCGGGAGCAAACGGTGGAGACATTCGATGTGGCGATGACGCTGGTTGCCGCCGGGTACGGGATCGCCATTGCGCCGTCGGTGAAGCTGGCCGGCTACGCGAACCGCGGCATCGCCGCGCGACCCTTGGCTGGCGCACCAACCGTCGTGATGGCTTATCTCCTGTATCCACGTGCGCGCCTGACCGAACCCGTGGCCAGGTTCATTCAACGCGCTCGCAGCGTGTCCTGATGCCTCGAGTGCCGCAGCTACGTGGCAAAGTTGTGCCCGGCGGATACCACTGTTGCTGATCAGGCAGTCCGACGATTGCCATGCAAGGCAACCGGGGCTACGCCAACACAACCGCCACCTTGGCCCACCCACCGACTGGAGATACCGCCCGTTCGGCCGGTTGCTGTGGCTCAAGTGCAATCGACGACGTTGCGGCGAGGAGTTCTTGTACCGCGATGCGCATTTCCAGCGTCGCCAGCGAGCGCCCGGGGCACGCGTGCCTTCCGATGCCGTACACCAGGTTTCGATCGGCGTTGCGCTCCACATCCAGGGCGTCGGGGTCGCCAAAGACCGTCTCGTCTCGGTTCGCGGAGGTCCAGTTCAGCTTCACGCGTGCCCCTTGCGGCAGTTCAACGCCGCCGATCGTGACGGGGCACGTCGTCACGCGCCGATTGGATACGAACGGATCATCGATCCGAAGGATCTCGTCGATCATGGCATCGATCTCGGCGTCAGGCACGCCCGAGCGCAGTTGATCCTGCACAGCGGGGTGCGTCGCCAAGTAATGAACCAGCACGCCGATACACTGCGCGATGGAGCCCAGGTCCCCTCCCGTCCAGTTCCGCAGAACCGACACGATCTCTGCGTCGGTCAGGGGCCGGCCGTTCACTTCGGTCCGCATGAGCCGAACGGTGACATCGTCAGTGTCGTCCTCGCGCGCCCCGCGGCGCGGCTCGAGCACCGACCGGATCAGATCGTCGAACGACTCCGCCACCTGCCGCGTCCAGGACCTGTCGCCCGAGCGCGTCGCGGCATGGTTCTCGGCAACCCAGTCCACGAGGCGATCTTCGAGATCAGCCGGCCAGCCCAGCCACGCGCTTTGCGCCCGGACGGCAAACCGAACGCCCACTTGGGACACGGCGTCGATGGCGACACCCCTGGGCAGCGACGCGACCAAGTCGGCCGCCACCCGACGGAATCTCTCACGGAAGGGGGTGAGCGCCTCCGGGGTAAGGAAGCGGTCCAGGGCCTCCCGGTATGCCGTGTGCTCGGTTGAGTCCATGCCATTCGGGACGTGGAGTTGGCTCGACACCGCGCTGGAAAACCGATCATCACTCAGCGCAGCCTGCACGACCAGCTCGTGCCTCAGCAGCACCCACTCGCCATGGACGTTGCGCACCACGCCGTGCCGGGGACGCAACTCGTCGGTATAGGCCCTCAGGTCCCTGCCGGCGGCAGACACGTCGTCGGGCATGTGATCGGTCATCCCTACCCCCTCCTTGCGCCCCAGGCAGACGGCGGTCGATACCCAGGTCATTACGTAGGAACAAATAGCCGTCGCTGCCACCCGAGCGGCTCCGCCAAGAGGCGATTCGTCAAGCAGCACCTGCGCCGCTGCCCCGTCGTTGGAGTGGCGGTACCGGACGGTCTTGGACCGGAGTCGGCCCGGCACCAGCGCTGGACAGCTGATGGGAGCGCGCTTCAGCGTCGGGTTCCCGACGATAACACAATCCGAGACTGCCGACGTCGCCGATAGCTTGTGCTCACATTCTAACGCCCGCCGACCAGCGTGAGGACGCCCGTCCGCTTTTGGCCGTTATGGAGATCGCACATAGCGGCCAGGAGCGACCGCACGTCAGCGCGGCCACAAAGCGGTCATACATTACGGGTGCCTGCGATCCGGCCTACACACAGTCCAGGCCAGGAAGTGCTGAAGCAGCTCTTGATCTGCTCGCAGTCCACGGCCGGGGAGCCACGGCGAATGACAGTTCAGCGTGTGTTCGAGAACGCGCTGCAGGGCCGAGAGAAAACGGTGGAGACCTTCGACGTGGCGATGACGCTTGTTGCCGCAAGGTACGGGATCGCCATTGCGCCGACCGCAAGACTCACCAGCTACTCGCGCAGAGGCATCGCGTTGCGACCACCGGCTGGTGCGCCGACGATCGTCATGGTTTATCTGCTGCGGCCTGACGTTCCCCTGGCAGGCTCGCGGGCAAGGTTCGTCCGGCGCGCTCGCTCAATATCCTGAACGCATCTCGCAGGCATCACTCTCGTTCGATGACTCTCAGCAGCGCCCTGCGCCGCTTCGACAGCGGGCCGAAGGCTTCCATGATCTTGCTCATCGAGTCGCTACGGGCCAGCACATCAAGGATGTCCGCCCAATCCTGCATGATGATGGTGCGCGAGGCGATGTACTTGGTGTGGTCATACGGTGCGCGCGAGGAATCCTTCTTCCGTTTCGAGTGCGCCAGTTGCAGGTCGACGCGATTCTCGGGATAGCTCAACAAGCCAAGCAGTGTGGTCGCTGTCGCGCGGAAGCCATGCGAGGAAAACTGGCCTCCGTAGCCCATGCGTTCCAGCACCTTGTTGAGCGTCGTGGCTGACATCACCTCTCCAGGCTTGCGGAAGCTGGGGAACAGCACCTCCCCTCCACCTGTCAGCGTGTGCAGCTCTTTCAAGAGCACGGTGGCCTGCCTCGAAAGCGGAACGATATGCGGTTGCCGCATCTTCATGCGACCCGCCGGCACTGTCCAGATTGCATTGTCCAGATCGAACTCAGACCAGTGCGCCTTGCGGAGTTCGGCCGTACGGACGTAGGTGAGAGCCATCAACCGCAGCGCGATGACGGTGACGCGATAGCCCGCATCATCCACACGGCTCAGGAACTTGGGAATGTCCTGCCACGCCAGCGGTGGATGGTGGCGAACCCGCGGGCGCTTGACCGACCGTTTCAGCAGCGCCGTCGGATCACTGTCGCAAAGCTCCTCACCTGCCGCGTATGCAAAGAGCTGGCTAGACCATTGCCTGATCAGGATCGCCACAGTGGCGGCACCACGCTCGGCAACGCCCTGGATGAGCGGACGCAAATGCGCGGTGCGAACCGAGCTGATCGGCAGCTTGCCCACCTTGGGAAAGACGTCCTTCTCCATGGTGCGCTTGACCTGCGCGGCATAACCCTCGCTCCACTGCACGTTGCTTGCCATCCACCTGCGCGCTACGGCCTCATAGGTATTGTCGCCCTTTTCGAGCTGGGTGGAGATGCTGATCCGCTTCTCCACGACGGGATGCACGCCCTTCTTGACGAGTTCCCGCGCGCGATCCCGCTCGTTGCGCGCGGCTTCCAGCGACACCGCGGGGTACTTGCCGATCGCGTAGATCGCAGGCTTGCCGCCAAGCCGATAGCGATAGCGCCACAGCTTGCTGCCGTTGGGCGTGACGTACAGAAAGAGACTGCCTCCATCCTTGAGCCAGTACGGTTCTGCTTGAGGGAGGATGGTCTCGACCTTGCGGGCCGAGAGCAGGTTCATGGCCATCTGTGTATATCACCTCTCAGGAGGTTCGATATACACGGAAATATACACACTTGCGGCAGATTGGCCTAGCCGTCACTGGACCAACAAGGAATAAGAATCGCTTTAAATCATTGTCTTGCGCGACTTCCACGGAATGCAGCGGAGCTTGATGGACGTCAATCGTAGTTGTCTATCATCAGCAGCATGGCGGGGTAACCTTGTATGTCTTGGGCAGCATCGCTAAAGTCCGCGCTGTCCGATGCCGTAGAATGATCCGGTTCGCAGAGTTCCGGAAATCCGGACTGCCCCGTTCAGGGAGGATTCGCATGTTCCTGCGTTTGCAGCAAAAGACGTTTCTCGTCGCCGTGCTTGCCGTGTTCCTCGGGCTGGGCGCGCCACACGCCGAAGCCGCCGACCCGGCAGGCATGATCAAGGTCGTCAAGGGCAGCGTCAGCATTCTTCGCGGCGATGCCGTGATCGAGGCCACGCCGGGCGCCCAGGTCTTTCCGCAGGATCGCTTGCGCACGGGTGCGGACGGCTCGGTGGGCATCACGCTCAAGGACGACACGCTGATATCGTCCGGCCCGAACAGCACGGTAGCCATCGACAAATATGCATTCGACGCGACGACGCACGTCGGCGAGATGCTGATCTCGGTGCTAAAGGGCACCTTCTCGATGGTCAGCGGCATGTTGGTCAAGCATTCGCCGGAAGCGGCCGCCGTCAAGACCCCGACGGCAACCATCGGCGTGCGCGGCACGGAGTTCGCCATCGAGGTCGATTGATGCGCCGCTGCCTGATCGTCGCGCTTGCGCTGGCGCTTTCTGCCTGCGCGGCGCCGAAGACGGGCCCGGCTGCCACCAGTCCGTCCGCCAGCAACCGCGAGCGCATCACGCTGCTGCCGGGCGCCGACGGCAAGGTCGGCAAGGTGATCGTGACTGCCGGCGACCAGCAGGTCACGCTCGACACCGCTTTCGCTTCGGCCGACATCCGTGGAAACCGTCTCACGAAAACCGCTGCCGAGATTGCAGCGTCGCGCGAACGCATTCAGGTCGCGATCAACGCCCTGCCTGAACGCCCGCGCAAGTACACCGTGTTCTACCTGTTCGACCAGGTCCGGCTCACGGCCGAATCGAAACAGGACATCGAGGCGATCAAACACCACGTCGCCACCTTCCCCGCGCCGGAAGTCATCGTCACCGGCCACGCCGACCGGGTCGGCAGCATGGCCTACAACGACGAACTTTCGCTGCGCCGGGCAAAACAGGTGCGCGACCTGCTCGTGAATGCGGGCATCGATGCGCAACGCATCGAAATCGTCGCGCGCGGCGAGCGGGAGCCCCATATTCCCACGCCTGACAACGTCAGCGAATCGCGCAACCGGCGCGTCGAAATCAAGGTTCGCTGAAAGCGCGCGCGGCCCGCGCGCGTTCATTTCGCGGCCTCGCCGTCGAAGCGGGTATCGAGCCCCGCCTCCGCCAGTTCCGCGGCACGCAACTGCGCGCGCGCCTTGTTCTGCGTTTCCAGCCATTCCGAGTCGGGGTCCGAATCGGCAACGATGCCGGCGCCGGCCTGCACGTGCAGAACGCCATCCTTGATGACTGCGGTACGGATGGCGATTGCCAGATCCATGTCGCCGTTGAAGCCGAGATACCCTGCCGCACCGGCGTAGATCCCGCGCTTGACCGGTTCGAGCTCGTCGATGATCTCCATCGCCCGCACCTTGGGCGCACCCGATACGGTACCGGCCGGAAACGTCGCTCGCAGCACGTCGAGCGCACCCAGGCCATGCTTCAGTTTCGCCTCCACGTTCGACACGATGTGCATCACGTGCGAGTAGCGTTCGACGATGAAGCGGTCGGTTACGCGCACGCTGCCCGTGGTCGCAACCCGTCCGGCATCGTTGCGGCCGAGATCGAGCAGCATCAGATGCTCTGCACGCTCCTTCTCGTCGGCGAGCAGATCCGCCTCCAGCGCGAGATCGTCCGCCGGCGTGGCGCCGCGCTTGCGCGTGCCCGCGATCGGGCGCACCGTCACCGTGCCTTCCTCGAGGCGCACCAGAATCTCAGGCGATGCGCCGACGACATGGAAATCCTCGAAGTTGAAATAGAACATGTACGGCGACGGATTGAGCGTGCGCAGCACCCGGTAGAGCGCGAGCGGACTCGCCTTGAAGGGCTTGCTCATGCGCTGCGACAGCACCACCTGCATGATGTCGCCATCGACGATGTACTGCTTGGCACGACGCACGGCTGCCTTGAACTCTTCCTCGCCGAATCCGGAAACGGCCGGCTCGGAAACGCAGGCCTGTTCGGCTGGGATCTTCACCGGCTCGCGCAATTTCGCAAGCAGCGCTTTCAGCCGATCGACGGCGTGCCGATACGCACCTGGCACGCCGGGTTCGGCATAGACGACGAGCGTGAGCTTGCCGGAAAGGTTGTCGACGATCGCGATCTCTTCCGAGAGCAGCAACACGATGTCCGGCGTGCCGAGGGAATCCGGCTTGTCGGTCTGTGCCAGCTTGGGCTCGATGTAACGCACCGTGTCGTAGCCGAACACCCCCACCAGCCCGCCGCAGAAGCGCGGCAGGCTGGCCATGTGCGGCACCTTGAAGCGCGAATTGAACTCGGCGACGAAAGCCATCGGGTTCGAATAGTCGCGGCGCTCGGCGATGCGGTCGCCGGTGATGGTGAGCACCGTACGGCCATACACCGCAACGCGCGTCTTGGCCGCAAGGCCGATGAACGAGTAACGCCCGAAGCGTTCGCCACCCTGCACGGATTCCAGCAGGTAGGTGTACGGCGCGTCGGCCAGCTTGAGGTAGATCGACAGCGGTGTGTCGAGGTCTGCGAAGGTTTCGAGCGTGACCGGAATGCGGTTGTAGCCGAGACCGGCGAGACGATTGAACTCTGATTCGTTGATCATGATTCCAAGGCAACCCTGAACGGAAATGTCACCGGCCCGCGCGCTGCGCACGGCCACCCAGCAAGGCGCTAGACGCGCCAGACCGTGCTGCGTCGCCAGGGCCAAGCCCCGCGCGCTGCATCGACACTCCCCAGTTGCGCAAATCGGATCATGATGATTGGATGAAGGATTTTCCGCTGTCAGCTTGCGGACGGCCGCAGCATATTCGCAGCGTCCAGTAGCGAGTCGACTATAGCATCACAATCGATGTCGTGGACGTCGCCGCCCTCGTTGTAGCCGTAGGGCACGCACAGCACCTGGCAGCCAGCATTGCGGCCCGCGAGCGCATCGTTGGTGGAATCGCCGATCATCACCGCCTCGTTCGGCGATATGCCGAACTGCGCGCAGGCATAGAGCAGTGGTGCCGGATGGGGCTTCTTTTCCTGCGTGGTGTCGCCGCTCACTACGACGCGGAAGTACGGCGCAAGGCCGGTGCGGGCTAGCAGGGGCAGGGTGAAGTCTCCGGCCTTGTTGGTGATGCAGGCCAGTTCCAAGCCCTTTTCGCGCATCACCTGCAAGCCCTCGACGACATGCGGATAGACGGTGGTCTGCTCGCCATTCACTGCGGCATAATGACGCTTGAAGATCGGCAGCGCTCGCGCAAGCTCGGCGGCATCCGGCTCCACGTTGTCGTCGAGATGCCCGGTGAGGCAACGCTTCACCAGAACGGGAATTCCCTTGCCGACGTAAGTACGTACCGTGTCGGCAGGCAGCGGGGTCCGCCCGATCTCGGCCAAGGTGCGGTTGGCCGCCTCGGCAAGGTCGGGAATCGTATCGAGCAGGGTTCCGTCGAGGTCGATCAGCACCGCGCGGACGACGAACTTCTGCGCCACGTCCATCAGCGCGCGACCTTGGCGAGCTCGGCCCGCATTGCATCGATCGTGGCCTTGTAATCCTTCGTGCCGTAGATCGCCGATCCCGCGACAAAGGTGTCCGCGCCGGCACGGGCGATCTCCGCGATGTTGTCCACCTTCACGCCGCCGTCGATCTGCAGCCGGATGTCCCGCCCCGAACCATGTATGCGCTTGCGAACGGCGCGCAGTTTCTCGAGTGCTTCGGGGATGAACTTCTGCCCGCCAAAGCCTGGATTGACCGACATGATCAGGATCAGGTCCAGCTTGTCCATCACATGGTCGAGATAGTTGAGCGGCGTGGCCGGATTGAACACCAGTCCGGCCTGGCAGCCGCAGTCCTTGATCAAGCCGATGGTGCGATCGATGTGCTCGGACGCCTCGGGGTGAAAGCTGATCAGATTCGCCCCCGCCTTGGCGAAGTCCGGAACGATACGGTCGACCGGCTTGACCATCAGATGGACGTCGATCGTCGCCTGCGTCAGCGGGCGGATCGCCTCGCACACGAGCGGGCCGATGGTCAGGTTGGGTACGTAGTGGTTGTCCATCACGTCGAAATGGATCCAGTCGGCACCCGCATCGATGACGTTCGTCACCTCCTCGCCCAGACGGGCAAAGTTGGCGGAAAGAATACTGGGCGCAATTCGGAACATGGCGACACCTTTGGCGTTGAAATGTGATCGGTCGATTGTAAACAGAAGCGCCAGCTGGCCGGCATCAGGCTTTCTTTGCTCCGACCCCGAATGATCCTGATGATCGGGCGTGAAGACGATTGTCAGTCGGTCGCAAATCGGATTCAATTACGCCATGGCCGAACAGGACAAATACCACATCACCATTGGCACGCAGCCACAGTTCCTCGACGATCAGTCGGACATTGAGGCTGGGCGCTACGTTTTTTCGTACACGATTGCGATCCGCAACACGGGCAGGGTCGCCGCCCAGCTGATTTCGCGCCACTGGGTGATCACGGACGGGGACGGCAAGGTGCAGGAAGTGCGCGGGCTCGGCGTGGTCGGCAACCAGCCGTTTCTCAAGCCGGGAGAGAGCTTCGAATACACCAGCGGATGTGCGCTGAGCACGCCGGTAGGAACGATGCGAGGCAGCTACCAGATGACCGCCGAGGACGGCACCCAGTTCGAGGCGCCAATCGCCGAATTCACGCTCGCGATGCCGCGCACCCTTCACTGAGCGCCGGACGCAGTTTCAGCTCCGGTAATCTGCGTTGATCTTGACGTAGTCGTAGGAGAAATCGCAGGTCCAGACGCTCGCGACCGCGCCGCCGCGCGCCAGGTCGACGCGAATGCTGATCTCTGCCTGCTTCATCACGCGGGCGCCGTCCTCCTCGCGATAAGCGGGGTTGCGCCCGCCGTCGCGTGCCACGAGCACGTCGTCCAGCCACATGCGAATGCGGTCCACATCGAGATCGACAATCCCGGCGTTGCCGATAGCGGCCAGAATTCGCCCGAGATTCGGGTCGCTCGCAAAGAACGCCGTCTTGACCAGCGGCGAGTGGGCGATTGCGTAGCCGACGGCCTTGCACTCGGCGCGCGAAGCACCGCCCTCGACCTGGATGCGTATGTACTTGGTCGCGCCCTCGCCGTCGCGCACGATGGCTTGGGCAAGCTCGCTCGCGATCGCGGTCACGGCCTCGGCAAGAACCGCGTAATCGGCGGACGATTCGTCGATGTCCGTGCCGCCGGCTGCGCCCGTCGCGATCAGCATGAAAGAATCGTTGGTCGAGGTATCGCCGTCGACCGTGATGCAGTTGAACGACTCGTCCGCCGCCTCGCGCACCATGCGTGCGAGTGCCGCCTGCGATACCTTGGCGTCGGTTGCCACGAACCCCAGCATCGTTGCCATGTTGGGGCGAATCATGCCGGCGCCCTTCGAGACGCCGGTGATCGTGATCGGACGTCCGCCAAGCTCCACTCGGCGCGAGGCAGCCTTGGCCACCGTATCGGTGGTCATGATGGCATGCGCCGCGTCGAACCAGTTGTCCGCATCGAGATCCTCGACGCATGCATGCAGCCCCGCTTCGATACGTTCGACCGGCAGCGGCTCGAGGATCACACCGGACGAAAACGGCAGAACCTGCTCGGGCGCAATCGAAAGCTTCTGCGCGACCGCGGCGCAGGTAGCACGTGCTGCGAGCCAGCCCTGTTCGCCGGTGCCGGCATTGGCGATGCCGGTGTTGACGACCAGCGCACGAATGTCGCCGGGCGATTCTTCGCTGCCGAGGTGCTGCCGGCAAACCTGTACCGGCGCGGCGCAAAAGCGGTTGCGCGTGAAGACACCGGCCACGCGCGAACCGGCGGCAAGTTCGATCAGCAACAGGTCGCGCCGATTCGCCTTGCGGATACCAGCCTCGGCAATGCCGAGCCTGACACCTGGAACGGGCAACAGCTGCGATGCGGCGGGAGTCTGGTAGTTGACGGGCATGGCGCCTCCTGTGGCAGATGGCGCACCGGCTCCCGGTCGGATCGCACGGGAGGTGCGACCGGCGCGCTGGGGAATCGAAGCGGAATCACGGCACCGAGAGGATGCTCAGTCGGTACCGGCCGATCCGAACGGAATCAGCTCAATTTCCCGTGGCAGTGCTTGTACTTCTTGCCGGAACCGCACGGGCAGGGATCGTTGCGGCCAACCTTTTCACCCGGCCGCTGGAAGGGCTGAGCCGCTGAAGATGACTCGCCCAGCCCCGGATCGAGCGCGGTTTCGGCGTCCATGTTCTGGTCGAACTCGGCATGCCGATACTGCACGTTCTCCACGGCCGGCGCGGGCTCGACCTCCTCGATCGCCTCCTGCGAGCGGATTTCCACGGTCACGAGCAATTTCGTGACTTCCGTGCGCACAACCTGCAGGAGTCCCTCGAACAGCTCGAAGGCTTCGCGCTTGTACTCCTGCTTCGGGTTCTTTTGCGCGTAGCCCCGCAAGTGGATGCCCTGACGCAAATGATCGAGCGCAGCCAGATGCTCGCGCCAGTGCGTGTCGAGATTCTGCAGCATCACGTTGCGTTCGAAGCCCTGCCATGCCGTCTTGTCCACCAGCGCGACCTTGGCGGCGTACTGATCGTCCGCCGCATCCAGAATGCGCTTGAGGATCTCGTCATCGCCGAGCGTCGGTTCGGCCTTGATCCACTCGCCCACCGGCACCTCGAGCTTGTACTCGGCCGCAAGCATTGCTTCGAGGCCGGGAATATCCCATTGCTCCTCGACGCTTTCGGCGGGCACATGCGTGCGGAACGCATCGTGCAACACGCCCTGGCGCATCGCGGTGATGGTTTCGCCGATGTCCTCGGTTTCGAGCAGTTCGTTGCGCTGGTGGTAGATCACCTTGCGCTGGTCGTTGGCAACATCGTCGTACTCGAGCAATTGCTTGCGGATGTCGAAGTTGCGCTGCTCGACCTTGCGCTGCGCCGACTCGAGAGACCGAGTGACCATGGAATGCTCGATCGCCTCGCCTTCGGGCATCTTCAGCCGCACCATGATCGCATTCAGGCGCTCGCCTGCAAAAATCTTGAGCAGCTGATCCTCGAGCGACAGGTAGAAACGCGACGACCCCGGATCGCCCTGGCGGCCGGCGCGGCCGCGCAACTGGTTGTCGATGCGCCGTGACTCGTGGCGCTCCGAGCCGACGATGTGCAGTCCGCCAGCGGCAATGACCGCATCATGGCGCTGCTGCCACTCCGCACGCAGGGCGGCGATACGCCGCTCCTTCTCGTCGGCCGGAATCGATTCGTCGTCGCGAATCTGCGAGACCGGCTTCTCGACGTTGCCGCCGAGCACGATATCGGTACCACGGCCCGCCATGTTGGTGGCGATTGTGATCACGCCGGGACGTCCGGCCTCGGCAACGATCTCGGCTTCACGCGCGTGCTGCTTGGCGTTGAGCACGTTGTGCGGCAATTTTTCGCGCGTGAGAAGTTGCGAGAGCAGTTCGGAATTCTCGATCGACGTGGTGCCCACTAGCACCGGCTGGCCGCGAGTGTGGCAATCACGAATATCGTCGACGATCGCATTGTGCTTCTCGTTCGCCGTGCGATACACCTTGTCCATGCGGTCGTCGCGCACCATCGGACGATGGGTCGGGATGACAACGGTTTCCAGGGCGTAGATCTGGTGGAACTCGTAGGCCTCGGTGTCGGCCGTGCCGGTCATGCCGGCGAGCTTGCCGTACATGCGGAAATAGTTCTGGAAGGTGATCGAAGCCAGCGTCTGGTTCTCGTGCTGGATCTGCACGCCCTCCTTGGCCTCCACCGCCTGATGCAGCCCCTCCGACCAGCGGCGCCCGACCATCAGACGGCCGGTGAATTCGTCGACGATGACCACTTCGTCGTTCTGCACCACGTAATGCTGGTCCTTGTGGAACAGGCAGTGCGCCTTGAGCGCCGCGTAAAGATGGTGCATCAACAGAATGTTCGAGGGCTCATAGACGCTCTGCCCCTCTTGCAGCAGACCGAGCCGGACGAGAATTTCCTCGGCGTGCTCATGGCCCTGCTCGGTCAGCAACACCTGATGCGCCTTGAGGTCGACCGTGTAATCGCCCGGCTGGGTGACGTTCTCGCCCTCGCCTTCCTGCTTCGTCAGCAGGGGCGGCACCTGGTTCATGCGAACATAGAGTTCGGTATGGTCTTCCGCCTGACCGGAGATGATCAGCGGCGTGCGTGCCTCGTCGATGAGGATCGAGTCGACCTCGTCGACAATCGCATAGTTGAGGCTGCGCTGTACGCGGTCGCTGGTCGAATAGACCATGTTGTCGCGCAGGTAGTCGAAACCGAATTCGTTGTTGGTGCCGTAGGTGATGTCCGATGTGTAGGCCGCCTGCTTCTCTTCGTGCGGCATCTGCGAAAGGTTCACGCCGACCGTCAGTCCAAGGAATCGATAGACGCGCCCCATCCATTCCGCGTCGCGACTGGCGAGGTAGTCGTTGACGGTGACGACGTGGACGCCCTTGCCCGACAGCGCATTCAGGTAGACCGCCAGGGTCGCCGTCAGCGTCTTGCCTTCGCCAGTGCGCATTTCGGCGATCTTGCCGGCGTGCAGCACCATGCCGCCGATCATCTGCACGTCGAAGTGGCGCATGCCGAGTACGCGCTTGGCGGCTTCGCGCACGACGGCGAAAGCTTCGGGAAGGAGGTCGTCGAGGGCGGTGCCGGCGGCGACTTTCTGCTTGAATTCCTCAGTCTTGCCGCGCAAGGCATCGTCGCTCAGCGCGGAGATGGCTGGCTCGAGCGCGTTGATCGCCTTGACCTGCTGCATGTATTGCCGGACCAGCCGCTCGTTGCGACTGCCGAAAATCTTCTTGAGAATGCCTGCGATCATGGAATGCGATGGGCGGCATTGCCTGGGCAGAGGCCGCGCGCGACAAAAGTCGCGATTTTAGCACGGGCCAGGGGGTCACCCGGGATGGCGGCGCGCCCGCCGGTCAGTGCCGGCGAAGCTTGGCGGCAAGCGCGAGATCGGTCTGCTGGGCGTGGCGCAGGAAGTTGTTCGGGTTCATCGAGGCTCCATTCGAACGCACTTCGAAATGTAGATGAGGTCCAGTGGAACGGCCCGTCGATCCAAGTTCGGCGATCTTCTGCCCGCGCTTGACGAATGCTCCGGCCTGGACCAGCAGCTTCGAACAGTGGGCATAACGCGTCGTGAGGCCCTTGCCGTGGTCGATCTCGATCAGGTTGCCGTAACCCGGATGAACTTCCGAGACAATGACGACACCTGCAGCTGCCGCCATGATCGACGTACCGACGTCTCCGGGAAAATCCACACCTTCGTGCAGGGCCCGATGGCCGGTGAAGGGGTCGATGCGCATGCCGTAGCCGGACGTGTTCCACTCGGCCTGCACTGGCAGGGTGGTCGGTAGCAGATTGTTGCGCACGCGCTCGTCGAGCAGTTCGCTCTCGACCAGACCGAGGTAGTCGCTGCGCATGTCGACCTGCTGGCCGAGCAGATCGAGCTGGCGCTGCAACTCTTCCGCACTGAATGGCTGCGTCGGCAACACAAGCGGCCCCCCTTGCCCGGGCTTCTCGGCTGCCTTGAATTCCTGTGGTTTGATGCCGACCATCCCGCCCAGGCGCTCGCCAAGCGAGTCGAGGCGCAGCATGCGGGCCTGGATTTCGCCGATCTTGATGGCCATCGCATTCAGGTTGTCGCGCATGAACGCCTGGGTGCGTTGCGCCTCTTCGGCGCGCATCGACAACGCGATTTCCTGGATGAACGGCAGGCGCAGTTCTGCCGCATGCCGCAGCGTAATGAAAGAGAACAGGGTCGATAGCCCGAGCACCGCCAGCATCAGCACACCGGCAAAGAGCGCGATGTGGCGCATCGAGACGGAAATGGTCTTCGCCGTTGCGAGTCGATCGGAGACGAGAATAATATGCAAAGTCTTCCTCCTGGCCGGACCGGACTTACAACATGCAGTCGAATCGGCTTGACGCCTTCATCCAGTCCAACGACACGCTGGCGCACCTTCAGCAACACGCGAGCCGGCTACTCAAGCTGCAGCGCATCTACGAGGAAATTGCGCCCGCACACCTTGCGCAATCCAGCTGGATTGCGAATCTCAAAGTGGGGGTTCTTGTTATCCACGCCTTCAACGGCGCAGTCGCCGCCAAACTCAACCAGCTAAAGCCGCGATTTGTCGACGATTTTTTGAAGCGAGGCGTGGACCTTACCGGAATAGAGGTGCGCCTGCAAGTCGCCGGATTTCGCCCGGCGGGCCCGCCACGCGAGGTTCGGCCGGTTCCCGACACCGCGAAGCGAGCGCTGGCTAACCTGGAATCCAACTTGCCTGAGGGATCGCCGCTACGCGACGTGCTGGCACGCTTTCGGGCGTCCGACGGGAACTAGCGGCCGCAAGTATCGCTGGAACGCTCATGGATGTTCGGCCAGCGGGCACCCACTGCTAGAAGCAGCATCAATAGTGGATTGCGGGCGCTGCAGGCTGAAGAGGCCCTATCCATGCGCCACACAGGG
Source organism: Rhodocyclaceae bacterium (assembly GCA_016791115.1). Lineage (GTDB taxonomy): Bacteria > Pseudomonadota > Gammaproteobacteria > Burkholderiales > Rhodocyclaceae > Methylophosphatis. The sequence continues at coordinate 65,944 of JAEUNL010000023.1, read as the reverse complement.
CGCCACGCGACACGGGTTTTTCAAACGAAAGGGATTGCCCCGCCCATCAGGCGTTCCGCGATCAGCAACCCGAACAGGATCAGCGCAACGACGGCGGCGTATCTGAACAGCCGCCAGGCAAGGATGAGGTAACGGCGATCGCCGGTAAAAAGATGTAGCAGGATGCATCCGCCGATCGCGATGACCGCGACGACCGCCAGGATGCGCAGGACGACCATGGCCGTCGAGGCCGGTCAGGCGAGTTGCAGATCGAACAGCCCGGCAACCCCGGGCGGTGCGCTTTCGGCCTGCTCGAAGGTCGCGAACTCCCAGGAATTCGCATCGGCCAGCATGGCGCGCAGCAATTCGTTGTTCAGCGCATGGCCCGACTTGTGCGCTGAGAACGCCGCCAACAGCGGGTGTCCGACGATGTAGAGATCGCCGATGGCATCGAGAACCTTGTGCTTCGCAAATTCGTCTGCAAAGCGCAGACCGTCCGCGTTCAGCACGCGGTATTCGTCCATCACGATGGCGTTGTCGAGGCTACCGCCGAGTGCAAGGCCGTTGGCACGCATGTACTCGACCTCCTGCACGAAACCGAAGGTGCGCGCGCGCGCAACTTCCTTGATGTAGGACTGGCTCGCAAAATCGACGCTCACGGAAGTACCCGTCCGGTCGATTGCCGGGTGATTGAACTCGATCGAGAAATCGAGCCGGAAGCCGTCGTAGGGATCGAGCCTTGCCCACTTGTCGCCCTCCCGCACTTCGACGCGCTTTTTCACGCGCACGAACTTCTTCGGCGCGTTCTGCTCCTCGATCCCGGCCGACTGCAGCAGGAAAACGAACGGCCCGGCGCTACCGTCGAGAATCGGGATTTCCGGTGCATCGACGTCCACGTAGACGTTGTCGACGCCCAAGCCCGCAAGGGCCGACATCAGGTGTTCGATGGTCGCAACCTTCACATCGCCGCGCGCGAGGCCGGAACACAGGCGCGTATCGACGACCGCATTCGGATCCGTCACCAGATCGACCGGCGGATCGAGATCGACGCGACGGAACACCACGCCGGTATGCGGTGCCGCGGGGCGCAGCACGAGGTTCACCTTGACCCCGCTGTGCAGTCCGACGCCGGTGGCGCGAATCAACGATTTGAGCGTGCGCTGCTTGAGCATGTACTTGATTTCCGATGAATAGCCATTGTACCACCCCGTCCCGGGCGGGCCACCGCCCGAAATGGCGGGCACCCCGTCCGCGCGGGTGGGCGCGGACGGGACAGGAGGCTCAGGCGCGCTTCAGTCGGCCTGCTTGCGCAGGAAAGCCGGGATGTCGTACTTGTCCACCCCGCTCGCCGACAACGCTTCGACGGTCGACGTCGCCGGCCGGCGGCGAATCACGGCCGGCATTTCCAGCGAACCGTAGTCGATCGACTCAATGGTCATGCCGCCCATGCCGTGCGTGCCGGTGCCCTGCACCACGGTGATCGTCGGCTTGGCCGCGGCGCGCTGATTACCGAGGCCGGTCGCCACGACGGTGACGCGCAAGCGGTCCTCCATGTTGTCGTCGAACACTGCGCCGAAGATGATGTGCGCGTCCTCGGCGGCAAACTCACGGATCGTGTTCATCACCTCATTGACCTCCTTCATCTTGAGCGAGGTCGAAGCCGTGATGTTCACCAGCACGCCGCGCGCGCCCGAAAGGTGGATGCCTTCGAGCAGCGGGCTCGCCACGGCCTGTTCGGCGGCGATGCGCGCACGGTCCATACCGGCGGCGACGGCGGAGCCCATCATCGCCATGCCCATCTCGCCCATCACGGTACGCACGTCTTCGAAGTCGACGTTCACCAGACCGGGGAAGTTGATGATCTCGGCAATACCGCCGACCGCATTGCGCAGCACGTTGTCCGCGGCCTGAAATGCGTCCTGCATGCTGACGTCGTCGCCCATCACTTCCATCAGGCGTTCATTGAGGATGACGATCAGCGAATCGACGTGCTTGGACAACTCGTCGATGCCGGTTTCGGCGATCTTCATGCGCTTGCCTTCGAAGGCAAACGGTTTGGTCACCACACCAACGGTGAGAATGCCGAGTTCGCGCGCCACTTCCGCCACGATCGGCGCCGCGCCGGTACCGGTGCCGCCACCCATGCCTGCGGTGATGAACACCATGTGTGCGCCACGCAAGCTGTCGGCAATGCGCTCGCGCTCCTCCTGCGCCGCGGCGCGCCCCTGATCCGGCTTGGCGCCGGCGCCGAGCCCGCTCTTGCCGAGCTGCATCTTCATCGGCGACCCGCTGCGCTTGAGCGCCTGGGCATCGGTATTGGCGCAGATGAAGTCCACGCCCTGCACACCTTCACGGATCATGTGATCAACTGCATTGCCGCCGGCGCCACCCACGCCGATGACCTTGATCACCGTTCCGCTCGGATCCTTTTCCATGATTTCAAACATGCTCGCCTCCTGTCTGATGAAACAACCTGTCCGCAAAAACCAGCCGGCTCGCACCGGCCCACAACTGCACGATCAAAAATTCTTTTCGAACCACGACTTCATGCGTTCGAAAACCTGCTTGACGTTCCGCGTCTCGCGCGCGATGACGCCGCGCTTCTTCTGCGCCGCGCCCTCAATGAGCAATCCCATTCCGGTGGCGTACTGCGGTTGCGCCACCACGTCCGCCAGACTGCCCTCGTATCGCGGCATGCCGATGCGCACCGGCATGCCGAAGATCTCTTCGCCCAGTTCCGCCATGCCCTCGATCACGGCCGAACCGCCCGTCAGAACGATGCCTGACGACAGCACCTCGAGATAACCGCTGCGCCGCAACTCCGACTGGATCAGTTCGAAGAGTTCTGAAACGCGCGGCTCTATGACACCGGCCAGCGCCTCGCGCGAAAGCTTCCTTGGAGGACGATCGCCGACGCCGGGAACCTCGATCGATTGCAGCGGATCTGCCATGCGGGTCACCGCCAGGCCGTGCCGCACCTTGATCTCCTCGGCATCCTGGGTCGGCGTGCGCAGCGCCATCGCAATGTCGTTGGTGACCTGGTCGCCGGCGATCGGAATCACCGCCGTGTGCCGTATCGCACCCTGGGTAAACACCGCGATGTCGGTCGTGCCACCGCCGATGTCGACCAGGCACACCCCGAGATCCTTCTCGTCCTCGGACAGCACCGCGTAGCTCGAGGCGAGCGGCTGCAGGACCAGATCGGTCACTTCCAGGCCGCAGCGGCGCACGCACTTGACGATGTTCTGCACCGCACTGACTGCCCCCGTGACGATGTGCACCTTGACTTCGAGGCGCACGCCACTCATGCCGATCGGTTCGCGCACACCGTCCTGTCCGTCGATGATGAATTCCTGCGTCAGGATGTGCAGGATCTGCTGATCCGCAGGCAGCGGCATCGCCTTTGCCGTCTCGATCACGCGCTCGACGTCCATGTCGGACACTTCCTTGTCCTTGATGGCGACCATGCCGTTCGAGTTGAAACTGCGGATGTGACTGCCCGCAATTCCGGTGATCACCTCGGCGATCTTGCAGTCCGCCTGCAACTCCACCTCCTGGATCGCGCGCGAGATGGCATCGACAGTGGCCTCGATATTGACCACCACGCCCTTCTTCAGCCCGCGCGAAGGCTGCATGCCGACGCCGAGCACCTCGATGCGCCCCTCCGGCTTGATCTCCGCGACCAGCGCGACGATCTTCGATGTACCGATGTCGAGGCCGACGATCAGGTCCTTGCTTTCTCTTGGCATGTTTCCGTTCCTAACTTCCCTGCGCCGGGCGCAGTGCAAATCCGTTCGGGTAGCGCAAATCCGCTATCGCGGCGCGTTGTCCGAACTTTCCCGCTGCTTGCGGAAATACTTCGACGAATCGAGTCAGCCGCTCTGCAACCGGCGCCTTCGGCTCGTCATGGCCGAGTTCGATCACCATGCCGTCGTCAAGCTTGAGCTGCCAGGCGAGGCGCGGCGACAACGCGAGCGCATCGAGCTTCCGACCGAGCGGCGCAAGCGCCGCGCTGAACTCGCGGTAGCGCTCGAGCAGCACTGGCGCCGTACCCTCCGGGCCGCTGAATACCGGCAGCTTTGCGTTGCTCGCCGCGATGAACACATCTCCGACATCGCTGACCAGCCGGGTTTCGCCGGCATCGATTACGCGCCAGTAGGCGGCCGCACGATGCTCGGCGATCTGCAGTTCCAGCGTGGCAGGCCAGCGCCTGCGCACTTCCGCCTCGCGAACCCACGGCAGTTTCTCGAAATTCGTCCTCACGCGTTCGAGGTCGACGGTGAAGAAATTCCCGCTCAGCGACGATCTCGCGGCGTACTCGATCTGCGCGGTGGTCACATTCCCGACGGGTGTCAGGACCACCAGTTCATTCAGCGGAAACACCGGCAATCGGAGGGCGCCGAGCACCAGCGCATAGGCAAGCCCGGCCGACCCAAGCACCAGCAGCACGTCGGCGATCGAGTCGAGCAGCGCGGGTCGGTCCCACAGACCGGGCGGGCCTTCTCGATGCCGCGAGCGGGTGCGTAGCTCAGCCAAGGCGCGCCATCTCCAGGATCGACAGGCACAGGTCCTCGAATCCGATGCCTGCGGCACGCGCGGCCATCGGCACCAGCGAATGTCCGGTCATGCCGGGCGATGTGTTCATTTCCAGCAGTTGCGCGATGCCGTCACTGCGCAGAATCAGGTCGGCCCTGCCCCAGCCGCGGCAGCCGAGCATCCGAGCCGCTTCCATGACGTCGGATTGAATGCGCTGCTCCACCTGCGGCGCGAGACCGCTCGGGCAGAAGTACTTCGTCTCGTCCGAGAAATACTTGTTCTGGTAATCGTAGTTGCCGCCCGGCGGCACGATGCGTACAACCGGCAGCGCGCGATCGCCGAGGAAGGCACAGGTCAGCTCCTGACCTTCGACGAATTCCTCCGCCAGAACCAGGGCGTCGAACTGCGCCGCGAGCTGCCACGCAGCCTCGAGCTGCGACGCATCGATCACCTTGGTCGCACCGACGCTGGAGCCTTCGTGCGCCGGCTTGACGAAGATGGGCAGCCCGAGATCGCGCACCACGCCGGCCCAGTCGCTGTCTGCGCGCAGGATGCGATACCGCGGCGTCGGCAGTCCGTGCGCCAACCAGATCAGCTTGGTGCGCCATTTGTCCATCGAGACGGCCGAGGCCATCACGCCGCTCCCGGTGTAGGGAATACCGAGCGTTTCGAGCGCCCCCTGGAGGGTGCCATCCTCTCCGCCACGTCCGTGCAGGGCGATGAAAGCGCACTGGTAGCCTTCATCCTTCAAGGCGCACAGGGACTTTCCGGCCGGATCGAAGGCATACGCGTCCACCCCCTTTGCCTGCAGCGCCTTGAGGACGGCGGCGCCGGACAACAGGGAGATCTCGCGCTCCGCACTCGACCCGCCGAACAGCACGGCCACCTTACCGAAATCCTTCACTTTGTCTCTCCGACGATGCGCACTTCGCGCACCAGTTCCACGCCGAATTTTTCGGCCACCGTGCGCTGCGCATGCTCGATCAGCGCCTCGATGTCGGCAGCCGAGCCGGCGCCATCTGGATTGACGATGAAATTCGCATGCTTCTCCGAGATGCGCGCCCCTCCGATCGCGAATCCCTTCAGGCCGGCTGTTTCGATCAACCGGGCCGCATGGTCGCCGGCCGGATTGCGGAACACCGAGCCGGCATTGGGCAGTTGCAGGGGCTGAGCAGCGATCCGCTTCTCGAGCAGTTCCTTGATGTGCTGACGCGAGGCCTGGCCGTCACCCCGCGTCAATCGCAGCCAGGCTGCGACAAAGAACTCTTCCGCGCCGACACGGTTGACGACATGCCGGTACCCGACATCGAAATCGGCGGGCATCCGGTTATGGAGATTGCCCTTGCGGTCGAGCGTGCGCACCCGCTCGACGATTTGCCAGGTTTCGCCGCCGTAGCACCCGGCGTTCATCGCCAGCGATCCACCGACGGTACCGGGAATGCCGGCAAGGAATTCGGCACCCACCAGATCATGATTCGCCGCAAAGCGCGCAACCTTGGGCGATGCGACACCCGCTTCAGCATAGATCGCACGATTGCTTTCGATTGCGATCCGGTCGAGAGCGCCATGCAGAAAGACCACCGTGCCGCGATAGCCGCCGTCACGCACCAGCAGATTGGAGCCCAGCCCGACGAACAGCAGCGGCTCGCCGTCGGGTACGCCACGCAAGAAGGCCGCCAGATCTTCCAGATCGGCGGGCAGGTAGGCACGAGCGGCAATGCCCCCGGTGCGCCACGACACGTGCCGCGCCATCGGCTCGTCGACCCGCAAGGTGCCCCGAAGGGTCGGGGTGGCTAGACTGGCGCGCTGAATATCGCTCATGTCCATCACACCTGTCCTTGCGCGAGCTTGCCGGGCACCGCACCGATCGATCCGGCACCCATGGTGACGACGACATCGCCATCGCGCGCAGTTTCGAGGATAGCAGCCGGCATGTCGGCAATGTCCTCGACGAAGATCGGCTCGATCCGCCCGGCCACGCGGATCGCACGTGTCATGGAGCGGCCGTCCGCTGCGACGAGCGGCGCCTCGCCGGCGGCATAGACTTCGGCCAGCAACAGGGCATCCGGCGTTGCCAGCACCTTGACGAAGTCCTCGAAGCAGTCGCGTGTGCGCGTGTAGCGATGCGGCTGGAACGCGAGCACCAGACGTCGGCCGGGAAACGCACCGCGCGCCGCAGCCAGCGTGGCCGCCATCTCTGCCGGATGGTGGCCGTAGTCGTCGATCAGCGTGAAGCTGCCGCCCGCTGGCAGCGCAACCTCGCCATAGCGCTGGAAGCGCCGGCCCACGCCCTTGAATTCCGCCAGCCCCTTGACGATCGCCTCGTCCGACACCCCCACTTCGGTCGCCACCGCAATGGTTGCGAGCGCGTTGAGCACGTTGTGCATCCCGGGCAGGTTGAGGGTCACCGGCAGGCGCGTCGTCGTGCCGTTGACGCGCACCGCATCGAACTTCATCTGGCCACCAGCCGCCTCGACGTTCTCGGCGCGCACGTTCGCAGAGGGGTCAAGCCCGTAGCGCACTATCTGCTTGGAGACGAAAGGCATGATCTCGCGTACATGCGGATCATCGACGCACAGCACCGCGACACCGTAGAACGGCAAGCGATGCAGGAAGTCGACGAAAGCCTGTTTGAGGCGCGCGAAATCATGGCCGTAGGTCTCCATGTGATCGGCATCGATGTTGGTCACCACCGACACGACCGGCGAAAGATGCAGGAAGGACGCATCGGATTCGTCGGCTTCGGCGACCAGAAACTCGCCCGAACCCATGCGCGCGTTGGCGCCGGCCGCATTGAGCCGGCCGCCGATGACGAACGTCGGATCCATGCCGCCTTCCGCAAGCACGCTGGCGATCAGGCTCGTAGTCGTGGTCTTGCCGTGCGTGCCGGCAATCGCGATGCCCTGCTTGAGGCGCATCAGTTCGGCCAGCATCAGTGCACGCGGCACGACGGGAACATGCTTCGCCCGCGCCGCGATCACCTCAGGATTGTCACCGCGCACCGCTGTCGACGTCACCACCGCATCGGCACCCGCGATGTTCTCCGCAGCATGTCCGAGGACGACACGCACCCCGAGTGCGGAAAGCCGCCGCGTCGCCGCGTTGTCGGCAAGATCCGACCCGCTGATGGTGAAGCCGAGATTCGACAGCACCTCGGCAATGCCGCTCATGCCCGAACCGCCGATGCCCACGAAGTGAATGTGCTTGACCTTGTGCTTCATCTTTCAGTCTTTCGCCAGCGCGGCACACGCCTCGGCGACGACGCGCGTCGCATCCGGCTTTGCCAGTCCCCGCGCCTTCTGCGCCATTTCGAGCAAACGTTCGCGCGTCATCGACCGCATCAGTGCCGCCAGGCTCGCAGAGGTGAGTTCACGCTGCGGAACCAGCACTGCGGCGCCCGCATCGGCGAGAAACTGCGCATTGCGGGTCTGGTGGTCGTCGACCGCGAACGGGAACGGAATCAACACACTGCCGACGCCAGCGGCTGCCAGTTCGGCGACGGTCAGCGCCCCTGCGCGGCAGATCACGAGGTCTGCGTCTGCATAGCGTGCTGCCATGTCGTCGATGAACGGCAGCAGCTCAGCCGCAACCCCCGCTTTCGCATAGTGCGCACGCAGCGCGTGGATCTGCTTGCTGCCGGACTGGTGGGTGACAGCCGGACGGTTGGCGGGATCGATCAGGGCAAGGGCCTGCGGAACGATCTCGTTGAGCGCGGTCGCGCCAAGGCTGCCGCCGACCACGAGCACGCGCAACGGGCCTTGGCGACCGGCAAATCGCGCTGCCGGCGCGGGCAGCAAGGCGATATCTGCACGCACCGGGTTGCCGGCCCAGGTTCCCTTTCCGAAGACGTTGGGGAAACCGGTCATCACGCGGTCGGCGACGCCCGCAAGCACCTTGTTCGCGAGACCGGCCACGGAGTTCTGTTCGTGCAGCACCAGGGGGTGCCCCGTCAGCGCTGCCATCATCCCGCCGGGGAATGTGATGTAACCGCCCATGCCGAGCACCACGTCCGGCTTTACGCGCGACAACGCGCGCAGCGCCTGCCAGAACCCGCGCAGCAGGTTGATGGGCAGCAGCAGTTTGGTCAGCAGCCCCTTGCCACGCAGAGCCGCAAAACGAACCCAGGCAACTTCGTAACCCCGCGAGGGAACCAGTCCGGCCTCCATGCCATCCGGGTTGCCAAGCCAGACGATTCGCCAACCGGCGTCACGCAGGAAATCTGCCACGGCAAGCCCCGGGTAGATGTGCCCCCCTGTTCCACCGGCCATGACCATCAGCGTCTTCATGCAGGAAGCCCCCGCATGAGTCGCACGTTTTGGCTCCGGCCAGCGCTACGCGCCTTAACCTTCGCTGCGCTGACGTTAGCCTGCGCCGAAATCGCCTGTCTCATGCCGGAAGCCCCCGCATGAGCTGGCGATTTTCCCAGTCGACGCGCAACAGCACCGCAAGCGCTATGCAGTTGGCGACGATCCCCGAACCGCCAAAGCTCATCAGCGGCAGCGTCAGGCCCTTGGTCGGCAGCAGGCCCATGTTGACGCCCATGTTGATGAACGACTGCACGCCGATCCAGATGCCGATGCCCTGTGCCACCAGCGCGGCGTAGGGACGTTCGAGCTGCAGCGCGGTGCGTCCGACTGCAAAGCAGCGCTGCACGAAAAGTGCGAACAGCACGATGACCGCTAGCACCCCTGCGAAACCGAGTTCCTCGGCAATCACGGCAAGCAGGAAATCGGTGTGCGCTTCCGGCAAGTAGAAAAGCTTCTCGATGCTGCCCCCGAGACCGACGCCGAACCACTCGCCACGCCCGAACGCGATCAGCGCGTGCGAAAGTTGGTAACCCTTGCCGTAGGCATCCTCCCAGGGATTCATGAACCCGAGGATGCGTTCGCGCCGGTAGGGCGACAGCCAGATCAGCAGCACAAAGCCGACCACGGCAACGACGGCAAGCAGCGCGAATATCCGTGCGTTGATGCCGCCCAGGAACAGAATGCCGAACGCGATGGCACATATGACGACCAAAGCGCCGAAGTCGGGCTCGCGCAGCAGCAATGCACCGACGAGGATGATCACGCCGGCCATCGGCAGGAACCCGCGCTTGAAGCTCCCCATCACCGGCAGCTTGCGTACGGTGTAGTCGGCTGCGTACAGCACCGCGAACAACTTCATCAACTCGGACGGCTGCAGATTGATCGGGCCGAGCGGCAGCCAGCGGCGCGCGCCGTTTACGTCGCGGCCGACATGCGGAATGAGGACCAGGGCCAGCAACGCCACGCCGATCAGGAACAGGTACGGTGCGATCTGCTGCCAGGCACGCATCGGCATCTGGAAGGCAACCACAGCCGCAACCGCCCCGATGCACATGAACACCGTATGCCGGACCAGGAAGAAAGTCGGACTGTGTCCGGTGAACTTGCTGCCTTCCGATGTCGCGATCGACGAGGAGTAGACCATCACGAGGCCAAACAGCAGCAAGGCCACAGCCGGCCACAGCAGCAGCGGATCGAGCTCGCGTGGCTGCTCCTGGCGCCGCAGCCAGCGCTGAGAGAAGTTGCCGCTGTTCGCTGCGATGCTCATGCGGCCCTCCCTCGACGCTCGATCTGCGTGTACACTGCGGCAACAAATGCTTCGGCCCGATGCGCATAGCCGCGGAACATGTCGAAACTGGCGCATGCCGGGGACAGCAGCACCGCATCGCCCGGACGCGCAAGCACCATGGCGCGCTCCACCGCATCACCCATGTCCGTCGCAAATTCCAGCGGCACACCGCTGCCCGAGACTGCCTCTGCGATGCGATGCGCATCGCGTCCGATCAGCACGACGGCACGCGTGTGCCTTGCGAAAACCGGACCAAGCGGCGAGAAGTCCTGGCCCTTGCCGTCTCCGCCGGCGATCAGAACGACCTGCCGCCGCAATCCCTCGAGCGCGGCGACGGTGGCACCGACATTGGTGCCTTTCGAGTCATCGTAGAACGAGATGCCCTGCCAATCCGCAACCTTCTCGACCCGGTGCGGCAAACCACGGAAGTCCCGCAGCGCAGCCAGCATCGGCGCCCTCGGCAGGCCGATCGACTCGCATAGCGCAAGCGCGGCAAGCGAGTTAGCGGCATTGTGCAGGCCAGCGAGTTTGAGCGACGACATCGCAACCAGCGGCGTTTCGCCATCCATGAGCCAGGGTTCACCATCGATCTGCGACAACCCCATCGAATCCGCGCCAACCGGCTGATCGAGCCCGAAGGTCACGATGCGACGCCCGGCCCGTGCCATCTCGGCGACACGACGATCCTGGCGGTTCAGTACCTGGGTTCCGCGCCCGGCAAAGACGCGCGCCTTCGCGGCTGCGTAGTCTTCCAACCCGTCGTAGCGATCGAGGTGGTCGTCACTGACATTGAGCACGGTCGCCGCATCGGCGTTCAGGCTCTCGGTCGTCTCAAGCTGAAAACTCGAAAGCTCGAGCACCCATACACGCGGAAATGCATCCCGGTCGATGCAATCGAGCAGGCGTTCGAGCGCCGCCGGGCTGATGTTGCCAGCCACCTCGGTCGTTTCGCCAGCGGCGCGCGCGAGTGCGCCGCATAGCGTCGTCACGGTCGTCTTGCCGTTGGTTCCGGTGATGGCGATGATCTTGCACCCGTCGCGATGCCCGAGTTCGCGGAGGCCTTGCGCGAACAGTTCGATCTCGCCCGTGACCGGAATATCGCGCCGCTTCGCTTCCACCACCAGCGGTTCGCGTTGCGACAACCCGGGGCTGATCGCGATCAGTTCGATGCCCGAAAGCAGCGTCAGATCAAAATCGCCGAATTGCAATTCGGCCTGCGGCACCCGTGCCATGAGTTGCTCTGCTCCCGGCGGCGCGGCACGCGAGTCGGCCACGCGGACGGTCGCGCCGGCGTAGGCCAGCCACCGCGCCATCGCAAGCCCCGATTCGCCGAGGCCCAGTACCAGAACATGTCGCCCCCTCAGTTGCATCGTGTCACCGCAGCTTCAGGGTCGAAAGGCCGAACAGCACCAGCATGATCGTGATGATCCAGAAGCGCACCACGACCTGCGTCTCCTTCCATCCGCCGAGTTCGTAGTGGTGGTGCAGCGGCGCCATGCGGAAGATGCGTTTGCCGCCGGTCCACTTGAAATACAGCACCTGAGCCATCACTGACAGTGCTTCGGCGACGAACAGACCGCCCATGATGAACAGCACAACTTCCTGGCGCACGATCACGGCCACGGTGCCGAGCGCCGCGCCGAGGGCCAGGGCACCGACGTCCCCCATGAACACCTCCGCCGGATAGGCGTTGAACCACAGGAATCCCAGCCCTGCGCCAGCCATGGCGCCACAGAAGACGGCGAGTTCGGCGGCGCCCGGGATGTGCGGCACGCCGAGGTACTTCGAGAAGCCGGAATGTCCGGCGACGTAGGCAAAGATGGCCAGGGCAGACCCCACCATCACGGTCGGCATGATCGCGAGACCGTCGAGGCCGTCGGTCAGGTTGACCGCGTGCCCGGTACCGTTGATGACGAAATAGGTCAGCACGATGAATCCGATCGCGCCGAGCGGATACGCAATCGTCTTGAAGAACGGCACGATCAGTTCGAGTTGCGCAGGTAGCGTTGCGGTCAGACCGAGATAGCTCGCCGCGCCCAACGCGATGGCAGACGTCCAGAAATACTTCCAGCGACTGGCCAGACCCTTCGGGTCGCGATGCACGACCTTTCGCCAGTCGTCCACCCAGCCGACCGCGCCGAATCCCAGCGTGACGAACAGGACAACCCAAAGATACCGATTCGCCAGATCGCCCCAGAGGAGCGTAGTGATCGTGATCGAGACCAGGATCAGCGCCCCGCCCATCGTTGGCGTCCCGGCCTTGGTCAAGTGGGATTTCGGCCCGTCGTCGCGCACTGCCTGGCCGACCTTTTTCTCGGCCAGCCAGCGGATTACCAACGGCCCGAATATGAACGAGATCAGCAGTGCCGTCAGCGCCGCCAGCACTGCGCGCAGCGTGATGTAGTTGAAGACGTTGAACGTCCGGATGTCCTTGGCCAGCCACTGGGCCAGTTCGAGCAGCATCTTATGAGGCCTTTTTCTCGTCGGTGACCGCGATCGCATCGGCCACGCGCTCCATGCGCATGAACCGCGATCCTTTGACCAGCACCACCGTATTCGGATCGAGCTCTTTGCGCAGCACGGCAACCAGATCGTCCACCTGGCGAAAATGACGGCCGCCGGCGCCGAAATTGCGCGCAGCCAGTTCCGCAAGCTCGCCTAGCGCGAACAACTGGTCCACACCCTGGCTCTTTGCATAACCGCCGATCTCGTCGTGGAACTGGCCTGCGCGCTCGCCGATCTCACCCATGTCGCCGAGCACGAAAAGCTTCCGGCCGGGCGTCGTCGCGAGTACGTCTATCGCTGCACGCATCGAGTCGGGGTTGGCGTTGTAGGTGTCGTCGATGAGCAGTGCGCCAAACGCTGCCTGGCGCCGCTGCAAACGCCCCTTCACGCCTTCGAAGCCCGACAGGCCTGCCACCACCGCACGCAGACGAACGCCTGCAGACAAGGCCGCAGCCGCAGCAGCCAGCGCATTGCGCGCGTTGTGCAAACCCGGCACCCGTACCTCGATCTCGGCTTCGCCCTGCGGCGAACGCATCGCGATCATGCAACCCAGCCCTCGCTGGGTGACGCGACCCGCCACGTCCGCCGGCTTGTCGATACCAAAAGTGACTACCCGTCGGTCGCGATTCAGCTCGCGCCAGAAATCGGCGTAAGCGTCATCCGCATTGATCACCGCCACCCCGGATTCGCCCAGTCCCGCGTAGATGGCACCCTTCTCGGCCGCCACCTGTGCGAGATCGCCCATCCCTTCGAGATGAGCGCGCTGCGCGTTATTGACCACTGCAACCGTCGGCGCGGCAAGTTGCGTCAGGTAGCCGATCTCGCCCGGGTGATTCATGCCCATCTCGATGACTGCCGCGCGATGTCCGCCGTTGAGGCGCAGCAGCATGGTCGGCACGCCGATGTCGTTGTTCAGGTTTCCGCTGGTCGCCAGAACCGCCGTCGCGGAATCGAGTCCGTCTGCAGAAACCTGCGCACGCAGGCAGGCAGCGATCATTTCCTTGACAGTCGTCTTGCCATTGCTGCCCGTCACACCGATCAGCGGGATGGCAAATTTATCGCGCCAGTGCCGGGCGATGCGCCCCAATGCCAACCGCGTATCGCCCACTGCCAGCAGCGGCAACGCCGAAGCATGCGCGGCCGCCCAATCCAGCGAGACCACGGCAGCAGCGGCCCCGGCGCGGGCGGCGGCGTCGACGAAATCATGTCCGTCGAAATTCTCGCCCTCGATGGCGATGAACAGTTCGCCCTTGCCGACCTTGCGCGTATCGGTGCTCACTGCCGTGCACAGCGGGTTGGCAGCCGGTTCGGCAAGGCCCAGGGCGCCCGCGATCTCCATCAGATTCATCATGGCCGTCCCCCGGGTGCCGAGCGCCGGTCGATCAACGCCGACGCCGCGTGTGCCGCATCCGAGAAAGGAAAGCGCGTTCCGCGGATCTCCTGATAGGTCTCATGCCCTTTGCCCGCCAGCACCACGATGTCGCGTGCATCCGCCCCGATTACGGTGGCACGGATCGCATCGGCACGATCGACGATCACAGTTGCATCGGGACCGACGCCGCCGCGCACCTGGTCGAGGATCGCGCGCGGATCCTCGCCACGAGGATTGTCCGACGTGAGCACCACGGCATCGGCGCCGCGGCGAGCAGCCTCTCCCATAATCGGGCGCTTGCCGGCATCGCGGTCGCCGCCGCAGCCGAACACGCAGATGATCCTGCCGCCACGCACTTGGGCCGTGGGGCGCAACGCTTGCAGCACCTTTTCGAGCGCGTCCGGTGAATGGGCATAGTCGACGACGACCAGCGGCTCGCCCGTGCCGCCGACCTTCTGCATGCGGCCGGGTGGCGGCACGAGGTGGGCAACGAGTCCGGCCGCCTCGGCCAGGGGCACATCGGCGGCAAGCAGCGCACCGATCACGGCGAGCAGGTTCGATACGTTGAAGCTGCCGATCAGCCCGGCGCGCACCTCCGCCGATTCGGCGCCGGTCACAAGCTCGAAACGCAAGCCCGCGCCGGTATCCGCAACCGAAACCGCTCGCAACACCTGCGAGCAGTCTGCGACGGAAGCGCCGCCCTGCAGGGTATAGCCGATCACACGGTCGCCGCGCCGGTTCAGTCGCAGCGCCTGCGCCCGCCCGAACGCGTCGTCGAGGTTGATCACCGACGCGCGCAACCCCGGGAGATCGAACATGCGCGCCTTGGCCGCAGCGTAGGCATCCATCGTGCCGTGATAGTCGAGGTGATCGCGCGTCAGATTGGTGAACACCGCGACGGCGAAACGCGCACCGTTGGTGCGCTCCTGATGCAGCCCGATCGACGACACCTCCATCGCACATGAAGTCGCGCCGCCAGCGACAAAGCGCGCCAGGTGTGCATGCATCGCGATAGCGTCGGGCGTGGTGTTGGGGCTCTCCACCAGATCGCCGGGAAAGCCATTACCCAGGGTGCCGATGACACCACAGCGGCAGCCGCGACGCGCGAGCGCTTGGGCAATCCACTGACTCACCGACGTCTTGCCGTTGGTACCGGTCACGCCGATCAAGTCGAGGCGCTCCGACGGCCTGCCATATACAAGATGCGCAACATGGCCCGATAGCGCTTGAAGTCCATCAACCGGCAGGTTCGGTGCAATCCAGTCTGCGTTCCACTCGAAACCTTCACGCTCCCAGAGCACGGCGCCGGCGCCTGCCCTAAGCGCTTCCGGAATGTAGCGCCGGCCGTCGCTGCGATGTCCCGGATACGCGACGAAGACATCGCCTGGCCTGACGTTGCGCGAGTCGGCGCAAAGCTCGGCCGGCTGGACGCCGCTTTCGCGCAGGCAAGCCAGTACTTCGTCGGCAATCCGGGCGCGAGGGGTATTCACATGCTCTCCCGCACGGTTTCGGCATCCTTCGCAACCTGTAGCGGCGCCAGTGGCGCATCCGGTGCGATGCCCATGGCGCGCAAGCTGCCTGCCATGACGTTGGCGAAGACCGGCGCTGCGACGTCTCCGCCGAAATGTTTTCCGCCGCTCGGCTCGTCGATCATGACGGCAACGATCAGACGCGGATCGCTGGCCGGCGCAAGCCCGACGAAGGACGAGACGTATTTGTTCGCGTACGCACCGCCCTCGATCTTGTGCGCGGTACCGGTCTTGCCGGCAACGCGGTAGCCCTGGATCTGCGCTTTGGGAGCAGTACCGCCGGGCTGCACCGCGAGTTCGAGCATCGCCCGCACCTCGCGCGCCGTCTGCGCGCCGAAAACGGTCTTGCCATGCAGCGGCGGCGTATCGATACGTGTCAGCGACAGCGGAATCAGATCACCTTCGCGCGCGAACACCAGATAGGCGTGGGCCATCTGCATCAGGCTCACCGAGATGCCGTGACCGTAGGACATCGTCGCCTGCTCGATCGGGCGCCAGGTCTTGGCCGGCCGCAACCGTCCGCCCACCTCACCCGGAAAGCCGAGCTTGAGCGGCGCGCCGAAGCCGAGGTCGTCGAACATCTGCCACATGTGCTCGGGCGGGAACGACAAAGCCAGCTTCGCGGCGCCGATGTTGGACGATTTCTGGATCACCTGCGCGACCGTCAACACGCCATGCGGGTGCGCGTCGGAAATCGTGGCCGAGCCGATCGTCATGCGGCCCGGCGCCGTCTGCACCGGGGTATCGAAACGGAACTTGCCCTTGTCCAGAGCCATCGCGGCGGTGAACGGTTTCATCGTCGATCCGGGTTCGTAGGTGTCGGTCAGCGCGCGATTGCGCAACTGCGCCCCCGAGAGGCGGATGCGATTATTGGGGTTGTAGGTCGGCAGATTCGTCAGCGCGAGGATTTCGCCGGTTTTCGCATCGAGCACCACGATGCCGCCAGCGCGCGCCTTGTGCGTCTCGAGCGCTTCGCGCAGGCTGGCATAGGCGAGATACTGGATCTTCGCATCGAGCGCGAGCCGAATGTCCTTGCCATCCTGCGGCGCACGGATCGACTCGACGTCTTCGACGATCTGGCCGCGCCGATCCTTGATCACGCGGCGCGAGCCGGGCTTGCCGGCAAGCTGGCTCTCGAATGCCAGCTCGATCCCTTCCTGCCCCTTATCGTCGACGCCGGTGAAACCCAGCATGTGGGCCATCACGTCGCCACCCGGGTAGTAACGCCGATATTCCTTCTGTTCGTGGATGCCGGGGATACCCATTGCGGCGACACGCTGCGCGACATCCGGCGCGATCTGCCGCTTCAGGTAGACGAAATCCTTCTCGGTGGCCAGCTTGCGAGTCAGATCGCGCACGTCCATGTCGAGCAGCTCGGCGAGCTTGCGGGCCTGGGCAGGCTTGAGATCCACGTCTTCCGGAATGGCCCAGATCGACTTGACCGGCGTGCTCACCGCGAGGACATCGCCATTGCGATCGACGACGCGACCGCGCGTCGCAGGCATCTCGATCACGCGTGCGTAGCGCGACTCGCCCTTGGCCTGGAGGAATTCGTTATTCACGCCCTGCAGGAACAATGAACGCGCGACCAGCGCGACGAACCCCAAGAGCAGCAGCAACAAGACGAACCGCGAGCGCCACTGCGGAAGCACGCTCGAGAGCAGCGGATTGCGGTTGAAGGTGACGCGCTTGCTCACCGCGCGCCCCCTTTGGCCACGAGCGCATCGACGGCAAGCACCTGCCCGGAAGCCGGCGCGCGCATCCCGAGACGCTCGCGTGCGATCTTCTCGATGCGCGCATGCGCCGCCCAGGTGCTCTGCTCAAGTTGCAACTGCCCAAACTCGACCTCCAGCGCACGCATGCGCTCCTGTTCACGCTCGATCTCGGTGACCAGCCGGCGCGACTTGTGCTGCGCAGCGACGACCCCGAGGGCACTCGCCACGATCAGCGCGATGAGGACAAGGTTGAGCCGCAGCATTACTGCATCCGCTGCGCGACGCGCAGGATGGCGCTGCGCGCGCGCGGATTGGCCGCAACCTCCGCATCCGACGGCCGGATCGGCTTCGACAGGAGCTTGAGCCGCGGTTGTGGCAATTCGCTGGCACGAATCGGCAGGCGCGATGGCAATTGCGGCGGACGCGATTCGTCACGCAGGAAGCGCTTGACGATGCGGTCTTCCAGCGAATGAAAGGCGATCACCGCGAGGCGACCGCCGGGCGCGAGCAGCGATGCCGCCTGCGGCAACACTAGCGATAACTCCTCAAGCTCCTGATTGATGAAAATCCGTAGAGCCTGGAAGCTGCGCGTCGCGGGGTGCTGCCCCGGCTCGCGCGTGCGGACCGCTTTCTCCACGAGTGCGGCAAGCTGCCGGGTTGTTTCGACTGGCCGCTCCGCGCGAGCAGCAACAATCGCCTTTGCAATCGCATCAGCAAACCGTTCTTCCCCATAGTCCCGTAACACCCCCCTGATCTCCGATGTCTCCGCCGTTGCCAGCCATTGCGCCACGGTCATGCCGCAGCTTGTGTCCATCCGCATGTCGAGCGGCGCATCGAATCGAAAACTCATGCCACGCCCGGCTTCGTCCAGCTGCGGCGACGACACGCCCAGATCGAGGAGCACGCCATCCACCTGCACCACACCACACCCCTGCACCACTTGCGCCAGCGCCGAGAACGGCGCGTGGATCAACTCGAATCGCGGATCCGCAATCTGCCGCCCCGCCTCGACCGCCTGCAGATCGCGATCGAGCGCAATCAGCCTGCCCCGCCCGCCTAGCCGAGCGAGGATTGCCCGGCTGTGCCCGCCGCGACCGAAGGTCGCATCGACGTACGTTCCTTCCGGCCGCACCGCCAGGGCCTCGACCGCCTCTTCGAGCAGCACGCTGAGGTGCTGCGCACCTCCGCTCACAGCCGCAACTTCTCCAGCCCAGGCGGCAGTTGCGACAAATCCATCGCGAACGACTCCTCCTGCTGCTGCTCCCAGCGCACGTCGGACCAGAGCTCGAAATGGTCACCCTGACCGACCAGCCATACCTTCTTGTCGAGTTGCGCGCGCATGCGCAACTCCGGCGCCACCAACAGGCGACCGGCGGAATCGAGTTGCTCGGGGTTGGCATTGCCGACGAACAGGCGGCGCACCTTGGCGGACGCCTCATCGAGACTGGAACGCGCGAGAACTTCGTCCCGGATCGGCCCCCACACGGGTTCCGGGTAGATGAGCAGGCAACGGTGGGGGTGCACGGTGACGATCACCGCCCCCTTGCAGACCTCGTCGATCTCGGCGCGAAAACGCGTGGGTACGGCAAGCCGCCCCTTCGCATCGAGATTGAGCGCTACCGCTCCCTGAAACATCGTCCTCCCCTGGCCGAAAGTTCGTTCGGAAATTCGTTCGTTTTGGGGCCAAAAATGCACACTTGCCCCACTTTTCTCCACTTCCTCCCACTTTAGGGGGGAATTCCGACCCGGTCAAGCAAATGAAGTGGCTTTTTTTGTGTCAACACAAGGACTTAAGCTTGGGGTTTCATACAGGGGTTCAGGCAAAAAACGAACGAAAATAATTACTTGGTGAACAAATCGAACGTGTCTTGTGAGGATCACGTGCGGAACCATGCCCCTCGCATGATTCGAGAAATATTTCACGCTGCCGGCGAAGCGGAAAATTGCCGGAAACCGGGCGGGGCCGAGCGCCGTGCAAGCTGCGGAAAGTGTGCCGGCCAGGCGCTGTAGTGCGACGCGCCACGAGGCGCATGCAACGGGCCTTTCAGGCATGCATCTTCGCTGTCCCGCATGAACATTGGATCGTGGAGACTACCGGCTGGAGATGGCCTGTCCACGCGCGTTTCGGGACACTCTATGTCGCCGGGCACAGCTCGTAGAATGTCGCTCGGGCGGAAGCGCGCCGTGGCCCACCGAAACGGGCCGCGACGCGCGCGACGATCGATCAGGAGATCCGCGAATGCACCTGCGCCAGCCACCGAATCTTGCGCACCTCCTCGCATGCGGTCTCGCCTGCGGGCTCATCGGCACCGCCGCATCCGCCGCCCCGCCAGCCGCCGTACCCGCCGAGCCGAAGGCGTGCGAAGGCATTGGCGACCCGTCCTTTTTCCGCGACGAAGGCATCAACATCAAGGTATCGACCAGGCTCAGGTTCAACAAGGCGCTGATGCGCGAGAACATCCAGACCAAGACCAACGGCGGCATCGTCACCCTTCACGGCTACGTCTCGACGGCCGAGCATTCGCGGCTGGCTGCAAAACGCGCCGCCGAAGTCGGTGGCGTGCGTTGCGTGAGCAATTTCATTGTCGTCGGTCCGCCACCGCCGCAACCGGCCGGCAATCCGTACTGACCATCGGCCACACGGTTTCGGCCGGTTCATCCCGGCCCCGACCGTAACGACTCGCAAGCGATGGCTGCAGGCAGACCCTGCGCCGGGTTGCCGGGCTACCCGCGCCGTGCGAACTCGGTCAGAATGTCGTGAGCGATTCCCCCGCCGGCGCGCGATAAGACACGCGCCGCGGAATCCCCGAATAAGCGAAAAGATCAAACCTTGACGACCTCGCCCCTGCAGTCATCCCTGCTGACCTGGCTCGACACCCGCGCCGAGATGGCCGTGTACGCGATCACTCACGGCCGCCTCGCCTACGGCAACCAGAGCTTCGACGCACAGATGCGTGACGACGCGACGCTGCTTGCCGAATTCATCGCCCGGCCCCGCTCCCTGCCCGCACACGTGCCGCCCGTTGCGGGAAAGGCCGCGGACGCGACGCCCGTAGCCTTGCCGGCGCAGACGCTGCGCGACGGCACGCATGCGGATGCGTCCGACCGCATCGAAGCCCAGGAATGGCTGGTACCCACATGCGACGGCCCGATCGTCATCGGCTGCTTTCGCACGCAAGCGACTTCGAGCGCCAATCATGCATTGCTTCGCGTCGCGCTGCATGACGCGCTGACTGACCTGCCCAATCGCAGCCTGCTCGAGGATCGCCTGTTTCAGGCTATCGCACGCAGCCGGCGAAATCGCAAGCTGGCCGCGCTGCTCTACCTCGACCTGGACCAGTTCAAGCCCGTCAATGATCGCTATGGTCACCAGGCCGGCGACATCGTGCTGCAGACCGTGGCCGGCCGCATGCTCGCCTGCGTGCGGGAAACCGACACCGTTGCCCGGCTCGGCGGGGACGAGTTCGCGATCGTGCTCGACGAGATCGACCAGCAGGAGCAAGCCGAAATCGTCGCGGCAAAGCTGATCGCCGCCATCGGCGAACCCATCACCCTCCCTGAAGGAGCGACAGTCAACGTCAGTTGCAGTATCGGTGTCGTACTGTGCCCGACCAACGGCGTCAACCTGATCTCGCTCATGCAGGCGGCGGATCAGGCCATGTACACGTGCAAGGGAACCGGAAGCGGACGGTACTGCCTGTCGACCGCGGCACCGCCCGCAATCGAGCCCGGCAACTGGATGGAAGACAACGAGGCCGAAATGATCGGCGTGCCCGAGATCGACCGGCAGCACGAAACGCTGATCGCGCTCGCCAATCGTTTGCATCGCGCGATCGAGGACTCGGAAGATTACGTGCTGCAGTCGGCCCTGCTCGACGAATTGGTCAGCTACACGCAATACCATTTCGCGAGCGAAGAGGCGCTGATGGACCGCTACAAGGATCCGAACGCGGAAGCCCACAAACGCCAGCACGCACAATTGGTCGCGCAGGTCCAGTTCTTCCGCCATGCGCTCTCGAACAGCGACAGCCAGATGATCCTCTCCGCACTGCGGCCTTGGCTGATCCGGCACATCCGCAGCTACGACCGCGCCCTCGGTGCTTTCCTCATGACGCGAAAGGCACGCGAACCGGGCGCTTCGCCAAGCTAGGCTCCGCTCATGCCGATTCCGCGCCGGCATCCGCCGCATCTGCGACAAAGCGCCGGATGACCGAAATCACTTCGTTGGCGCGGAAGGGCTTCGAGATGAAATCGTCCATGCCGGCAGCAAGACAGCGTTCCCGGTCACTGGCCATCGCATTGGCGGTCAAGGCGATGATCGGTATTCGCCGCGCCTCGGCTGACATCGCGCGAATCCGGGCAGTTGCCTCGAGTCCGTCCATATTGGGCATCTGCATGTCCATCAGGATCACGTCGAATACCCCACGGCGGTAAGCGTCGAGCGCCTCGAGCCCATCGCGCGCAAGCGTGACCTGGTAGCCGTTCTTGCGCAGGATCCGCGTCACGAGCGCCTGATTGACCGGCGTGTCCTCGACCACCAGCACACGCCCTCCCGAGCACGACGCCTGCACCTCGTCGCGGTTCAACGAATCGTGCCCCTGCTCAGGCGCCTGCGCCGGCGTGAAGGCAATGTCGAATTCGAAGCAGGAACCGCGGCCCGCCTCGCTCGTGACACGAATCGTGCCGCCAAGAAGCGCGACCAGCCGTGCGACGATCGCCAGGCCGAGGCCCGTGCCGCCGTATTTGCGCGTGGTGGAGCTGTCAGCCTGCGAAAATGGCGTGAACACGTGGTCGAGCTTGTCTTCCGCGATGCCGATGCCGGAATCGGCGACCTTGAAGGTCAGCATCGGCTGCTCGCCGAAACGCGGTTGCGCCAGCGTCACCGTCACTGCACCGCGCTCGGTGAATTTAACGGCGTTGGAGACGAGGTTGGTCAGCACCTGGCGCAGGCGCACCGGATCGCTGCGGATGAAATGCGGCGCCAGCGCATGCCGGTCAAGGCGCAGGGCGATGCCCTTTTCGGTTGCCTGGCGCGAGAACACGGCGAGCGTGTCCTCGAGCAACAGACGCAGATCGAACTCGACCGCCTCGAGTTCCAGACGTCCGGCCTCGATCTTGGAAAAATCGAGAATGTCGTTGAGGATCACCATCAGGCTTTCCGCGGACGATTTCACCCAGTCGAGATAGCCCCGGACTTCGTGGTCCGGATCCGACGACAGCGCGAGTTCCGTCATGCCGATGATGCCGTTCATCGGGGTACGGATCTCGTGGCTCATTGTCGCGAGAAACGCCGCCTTGGCCACGTTGGCGGCTTCGGCCGCCTCCTTTGCCGCGCGCAACTGCTGCGCGGAATAGCGTTCCTGGGTCACATCCTCGTAGATCCACATGCGGCCGGTGCGCCGGGCCTCGCTGTCGCTCACGGCGTACGCGCGCTGCATGACGATGCGCCCATCGGCGAACACGAACTCCCGCGGCTGCGCGCCGAAGTCGCTTGCGGATGCCGGCGGGCGGCCGTGGAGATCGATGCCGGATGCGCGCACGAAAACCGTGTCGGCCGCTGAGCCCACAGGATCGAAATCCAGCCCCCACATGCCGCGAAACTCCGGATTGGCGAAACGCACGCAGCCGTCGCTATCGACGAACAAGACACCGAACTTCATGGCCGAAAGTAGCGAAACCAGGCGTGCACGCGACACTTCCAGCTCCTCCGCAAGATCACGCTGAGCGTCCCTTGTCTGGGTGAGATCGCGAATGCGCTCCTCGACGGTGCGCGACATGACGTTGAAAGCCGCACCGAGCCGCCCCAGCTCGTCATCGCCCTCGATCATGTGCAGCGGGCTCAGGTTGCCATCGGCGACCTGCTCGCTGGCACGCGTCAGGGCAACCAGATGGCGCGTCAACCACAGGCCCAACAGGGTCAGCAAAACCGTCGACAGCACGAGTTCCCCCAGCGCAATGGCTACGCCCTGCAGCATCAGCTGGCGATTCGCCACGGCGATGTGCGACATGTCGAGCCCGAAGCGCAACGTGCCCAGCCGCTGCCCGGCCAGCGAGATGGGACGAGCGACATCGTAGCGCGCCTGTTCGTCCACGCCCGAGACATCGAGGCTGGAATTCGGCGCCGGCAATGCCCGGTCGCGCGGCCACCCGCTGACCGCCAGCAGCCTGTCCTTGATGTCGAGGACGGCCAGATACTCGATCTGCCCGTTGCCCCGGCTCTCGTCGAGGATTGCCTGCAAGGTCGCGAAGTCGCGCTGCGCAAGCGGCGCGACCAGCGCAGCGTTGAGCACCGGCTCCATCTGTCGTGCGTGGCTGCGCTCCTGTTCGGCCATGTGTTCGCGCAGCAGACGCAGGCTGTTGCCGATCAGCAAGGTCAGCATCACGGCCTCGACCACCACCGCGGCGAGTAGCAGTCGGCCGCGCACCGAGCGGAGAAGCCGGAAGTTCGGCATCACTTGTCCGACTTCTTCAATTCTGCGCGCACCTCTGCCGCGTAGGCATCCACGGCCTCGAGTTCCCGCGGCCCGATCTTGCGGTAGCCACCGAGCTTGTGCTTGGCGAAGTACTCCCTGCCGGCTTCGCTTTCGGCGAACGACCAGAGCGCGGCATCAATTGCTTTTTGCCGGGCCGCGTCGCGGCCATTGAGCATATAGACACGTCCGGCCATCGATGCGCTCTCCGCGATGATGCGCAACCCCGCCCGCACGTCCGCCGACAGGTTCTGGAAGTTGGTCTGCGACATGAAACCGGCGCTCGCATCGCCGCTGATGATGAGTTGCGCCACGCTGTCGGCGGCGCTGACGTAGCGCATCGGCAAATCCACGCCGCCGTTCTTCAGCCAGTGCTGCCCCCAGAGGGTGACGAGAGACGTCGCGCTCAGGCCGACAACGCCACTGCCTGACTTGAGATCCTTCGGTTCGCGAATCGCGCCCGTTCTGGCACCAACCACGACCGCCTTGAAATCCGCCTTGTAGGTCAGTTGCGGCAGGTATCCCGCATCAACCTGCAGCAACCGGGCCTGATGCCCCGTCGTGATTGCAAGGTCATATTCCTGTGCGAGCGCCCGACGCGCAAACTCGGAAAAATCCGGGGCCGTGATGATCTGCACTGTCTCGCCAAGAGCCTGCTCGAGATGACGCCGCAATGGCTGGTACATCTCGAGGATGACGCGCGAACTGGTATGCGGCGCCACGCCGACACGAAACAACTGCTCCTGCGCCTTGGCTGGCAGCGCGAGCACGCAGAGGGACAGCCACAACCCGAGGCGGAAAAGCATTCTCATTTTCTGTTCGATCCATCCGTACAAGCCACACGACCAAACGGCATGGGCCGCTGTTTCCCGTCGCGCCGACCACTTCCATACGCGGCGCGTCGCCGGGCGCAGTCGCGACGCGACTCGACGCAACTCCTGCAGGTGTTACGGCAGAAAACGGATCGACTTGAGCGGGGCGAGGCGCACCGATATGCGAATGGACTTGCCGGCAAGGGGTCGTCACCCGTGAACGGCCGGCCTTGCGGCGAACCGGGCCGCGATGGCCCCTGTCAGTGCCAGAGGCGCGAGAACCAGCCCTTGCGCTGTCGCTCGCCGGTCGCGGCGGCCTTCATTCCGCGACTCAGGAACATGGGGGCGTACTTCTTGTCCCCGTGGATGATGTGATCGGTCAGCCAGCTGCGCAGGAACTGGAGCAACTCGAGGTTGGCGGACACCTTGCCGGAGTGGCACTTTTCGGCCTTCTCGGCGAACTGGGCAAGGAGTTTCTCGTGCTCCGCCTTGTGGGGTACATAGTCCTTGTACTCGAAGACACGCATCAACGCCTCTTCGACCGCAAAATGGATCCGCGTGTAATCGCCCAGGGTTCCAAGCACGCTGACGATTTCGCTTTCGCTTTTGCGCTCGTGCACTGCATCGTGCAGCCGGTTCAGGCAGTCGACCAGGATGTGATGCTGCGCATCGATTTCCTCGAGCCCGACACTGAACTCGTCCGACCAATCAACGTATGGCATCGCCGCCTCTCCAACAATAAGCCGCCTGCGGCGGATTCCAGGGGCAAGCCGAAGAATCGCCACCGATCTCGAACGCAATCATGTAACGCGAACGGGGTCGGATTCTGCTGCCCGGATCAATCCTCAAAGTTGATCTTGATCAAGGAAGCGTCCGGCTCCGATCATTGGAGCCGAAAACGCGCGGTGACGCCGCTCAGTTCGTTCGCAAGCTGCTGGAGATGGGTCACGGAACAGGCCAGCTTGGCAACCGCCGACTGGTTGCTCTCCGACATGCCGGCGATCCGCTCGACATGCGTCGAGATCTCACCCGCTGCACGGCTTTGCCGCTCCAGCGCGACGTTGATCTCGCTCACCTCACCGGCTGCGACGGACACAGCACCGTGCGCGGTGGCGATCACCTCCGCAGCCGATTCGCTCGACGATTCGGCGAGACTGACTGCGTCGCGCCCGTGGGTGAGCGCAGCTGAAAGGCTCGCCGCGCGATCCGAAAGGGACCCGGTTATCCCGTCGATCGCTGCCGCCGAGTTGCCGGATTTTTCGGCGAGCTTGCGAACTTCGTCGGCGACCACGGCAAAGCCGCGACCCTGCTCGCCGGCGCGCGCCGCCTCGATCGCCGCATTGAGCGCCAGCAGATTGGTCTGATCGGCGATCTCCCGTACTTCGCGGGTCATCACGGTGATCTGCTGGGCATTGTCGACGAATGCCCTGGCAGCGTCGGCGACCTCGTTCATCACGCTCGCCGTGCGTTCGATCGACGCGCGCAGCTCCGCAAGGTGCGCCTGGGCGCGATTCGATTCCTCCAGGGTCCGATCTGCCTGATGGGCAGCGTTACCCGCGTTCGAAGAGACGGCCTGAATTCCCGCGGTCACCTGTTCGACCGACACTGCCGTCGACACCGCTGCGCTCGCCTGCGCAGAAGAGGCCTCTGCCACGCGGCCCGATTCGGCGCTCACCACCTGAGAGGCTTCGACCAGCGACAGGGCCGAACCCTTGAGCTGCGCGACGATCGTACCGAGGTCGCGCCGTATGCGCTCGGCACTCTGCGCGATGCCCCCCAGTTCGTCGTGCGTCGACACCTCGACCGGCTGGCTGAAGTCTCCCGCCGCGAGGCGTTCGAGATCGCGCGACAAGCTTCGGGCCGGCGCAAGAATGGATCGCTGCAGCGCCCAGAGAAAGAACACGAACGCGAGCGCAATCACCACGGCAAACGCGACCCCCACCACGGTCATCTGCTGCAACGTCGCGTCTCGCACCGCAAGCGCATCCGCGTGCGACAAACCCGCACCGAGGCGTTCGATCGCCGACCATTCGACTGCCAGGCCGACGACCGCTGCAGCCAGCAAGGCTGCAGTACCGCCGCCGCAAATGACCAGCAGCTTGTTCCTGATACTGCGCGAGATGATGTTCATCGAGATTTCCTGACCTGCGTTCAGTTCGCAATCACCGGCGCATTCAACGGAAAGGCGCGGAAAAACTTTTGCAATTTGCGCAGACAAATTCGATCCGCTTGACGCAGGTCAAACGCGATGGGCGGGCGGCAAGCCGGACGACTCGCCAGCCGCAGCCGACCCAGACGGCTCGTCGGGCGGCTGCAGTCCGCTCGACGCCGCAAACAGTGGCAAGGTTTCCCAGCCCGCGTCCGCGGGCGCGCCCGTAACTGCTCCGTCCGCTGGACTCAGTCCGGAAGCACGCACGCCGAGCAGCCGCAGGCGCCGCGCAAACCGGACGCGTTTCAGGCAAAGCCGTGCAACGTGCAGGATCACCTGTGCATCGGCGGTCGCCTGGTGGATGGTCATGTCACGCGTAACGGTAGTGAAATCGTCGAAACGAAGCTTGATGCCGATGGTGCGCCCGACATAGCGCCGCTTCTGCAGATCTTCCGCGAGTCGTTCACACAGATCGGTGAGGATGCGCGTAAGTTCGGCACGGTCACGCGCCGGATGCAGATCGCGCTCGAAGGTGGTTTCCCGGCTGCGCGAGCGCGGCTCGGACTCGGTCACTACCGGCCGCTCGTCGCGTCCGAGCGCGACCTCGTGCAGCCAGCGGCCGTAGTTCGGCCCGAAGCGATCAACCAGCACGGCGCTTTCGAAGCGCGCGAGTTCGCCGATGCGTTCGATGCCGATGGCCCGCAGCCGCTCGGTCGCCTTGGGCCCGATGCCGTTGATGCGGCTGACCGGCAGCGGCCAGATGCGACGTTCGAGATCGCCCTCGCCAAGCAGGGTCAGCCCGTCGGGTTTCTCGAGATCGGAGCAGATCTTGGCCAGCAGCTTGTTGGGCGCAATGCCGACGGAACAGGTCAGGCCGGTCGCCTCGCGAATGCGCCGCTTGATTTCCACGCCGACCGACCGGGCATCCTCTTCGATCTGCGTCAGGTCGACATAAACCTCGTCGATGCCTCGGTCCTCCATGTGCGGCGCGAGGGTCGCGATCGCCGCCTTGAACAGCCGCGAGAATTTTCGATATTCGTCGAAATCGACCGGCAGGAAGATGCACTGCGGACACAGCTCGCGCGCCTGGCGCGCCGGCATCGCCGAACGCACGCCGAACTTGCGCGCGACGTAATTGGCCGTCGTCACCACGCCGCGCCCGCCGGTGCCGCCGATGGCGACCGGCAGGTCGCGCAACTCGGGGCGACGCAGCAGTTCGACCGAGGCATAGAACGCATCCATGTCGACGTGGGCGATGCGACGCATGGCGGCTCCCCGCTTGCCCCGGCTACGCCTTCAGCCAAACCGGCGCCGACGCATCACCGGCCGGCCGCACCTTGCCGATGCACATTGCACGGTGATAACCCGACGCTCGCAGCATCGACAAGCAAGCATCCGCCCGATCTGCGGGCACGCTGGCCAGCAGGCCACCGGCGGTTTGCGGATCGAACAACAACGGGAAGTTCGGATGTGAAGCGCCGAGTGCCAAATTGGCCACCTCGGCACCCAATCGGACGTTCGCCGCCTGCAGCGAGCTGACCATACCGGCTGCGCAGCATGCCGCAGCGCCGTCCATGACCGGCAATGCGGCAAGGTCGATCTCGGCAGCGACGCCGGACGCACGCAACATCTCGAGCAGATGCCCGAGCAGGCCGAAGCCGGTCACGTCGGTACATGCGGTGGCGCCATGCGCCGCCAGACAATGCGCGGCCGCGCCGCTCGGCTGCCACATCGACTCCAGCGCCGCGTCGACCCAGCGCCCGCTCGCGCGGCCCAGCGCGTTGGCGGCGAGCAACGTTCCTGTTCCCACCGGCTTGGTCAGGATCAGCACGTCGCCCGGACACATGCCCGACTTGCGCATCGCGCCCGAGAGGTCGGCGTCGATCAGGCCGTTCACCGCGAACCCGAGTGCAAGTTCGCGGCCCTCGCCGGTATGGCCACCGACCAGCGCGCAGCCGGCCGCGTCGAGCAGTTCGACGGCACCGGTCAGCATCTGGGTCAGCGTTTCCTCGACCATCCGATCCAGGCCGGGCGGGATCGTGACGATCGCCGTCGCGGATTGCGGCTCGGCACCCATGGCATGGATGTCGCCGAGCGCATGGTTGGCCGCAATGCGTCCGAACAGCCACGGGTCGTCGATGAACGCGCGAAAGAAATCGACGGAATGCACCAGCGCCTTGCCCGGCGGCACGCGCAGAATGGCGGCATCGTCGGATTCACCAAGGCCGATCAGCACATCGTCGCGCTCGATCGGGTGCAGGCCGGCGAGCGCGCGCGACAGCACGCCCGCGCCCACCTTGGCACCACAACCGCCGCAACGCATTGCCTGCGCCGAAGATGCCTGCGCGATGTCGGCATCGTCGAGCGGCATCGCCGCCGAAGACGGCGCCGTCCCTGCCGGCATCGACGGAAGATCGGTGAAGCGTGCCATGAAGCGGCGATCGATCCAGTCCTTCCAGCGCCAGACCCAGTCGCCGCGCGCATGGAACCGGCCACGCGATGCGACCGCATGGCGATCGCCCGTGCTGATCAGTGCCAACCAGCGCGCTTGCGGCCGGTAGCGCCGCAGCGGCTGCCCGAGCAGCGAGCGGCGCAGGTTCTGCGCCAGCGGCCGCCCCTGGCGCACCGCGAACACGCCGGCCTTCTCCAGCGGAGAATCGACCATCGCCGCGCAATCGCCGGCCGCAAACACGTGTGGATCGGTCACCGTCTGCAACGTATCGCGCACCTCGATGAATCCGGCTGCGTCGAGCGCGAGGCCCGTGTCACGCAGCCAGGGCGCCCCGCCCGCCTGGGTGACCCAGACGATCTCGTCCGCCTCGATCACCTCGCCGCGGCGCGTGGTCAGGCACCCCGCTTCCACCGAAGCAACCTCCGTCCCCCGGTGCACGATGACTGCGCGGCTGGCCAGCACCTGTTCGAAACTGCGACGCACGCGCGCATTGTGCGTCGGCAGAATCTGCGCATCGGCGGAGAAAAGGTGGAACACGAGTTCGTCCTCCGGAGCGCGACCCGACGCGCGCAGTTCATTGCACAAGCGATACTGCATCGCCAGCGTCAGCTCGACGCCCCCGGCGCCGGCGCCGACCACGGCGATCGTCATGCGGCCGGCGTGGCGGCGCACGCGCGCCAGCAGGGCCAGCCAGCGTTCGTTGAAACTGCGTATCGGTTTCACCGGCACGGCGTGCTCGGCCGCGCCCGGCGTGATCCGCGCGTCCGGCGTCGAACCGACGTTGATCGACAGACGGTCGTAACGCAGCGGTGGTCTCTGCCGGCACGAGACCCGGCGCGCGGCGAGATCCAGCCCCGTCACCTCGTCGCGCAGGAAGCGCGCACCGGCAAATGCGGCAAGGCGGCGCAAGTCGATGTGCACATCGTCGAACGCGTAATGCCCGGCGATGTATCCGGGCAGCATCCCCGAGTAAGGTGTGTGCGTGTCGGTGCAGATCAGCGTCAGTCGCACGCCGGGCATGGGTTGCATGGCAAAGCGGCGCAGTACGCTGACATGGCTGTGGCCACCGCCGACGAGCACGATGTCGCGCGTAACCGGATATGCAGCGTCGTCCATGATCATGGGCCGGGGCGGCGGTTCGTGTCGGTCGGTGATCGGAATGCCTACGCTGCCGATATCGCGGCAGCAATCTCGGCCTCGTCCTCGACAACCGGAAAGGCATCGCGCACCTCGGGCGGAATGTCGGCTGCACGACCGCTGGCCGCGTTGCAAAACACCCACAGCGTCTCGGCCTGCGCAGCTGGCTTGAGGTCGCGCGCACGCACGAAACGGTAGCGCCGCGGCGACGACTGCACGTCCATGCCGGCCACCCAGGTTGCGAGAATCATCTGTTCATCCCGATACACCGGCCGGATGTATTCGATGAAATGCGAGCGGATCACCCAGGTCGTGCGCGTGTCGAGATAGCGCGCCACCGTCCAGCCCTGCTCGTGCGAATGCGCGGTCGCGATGTCCTGCATCCAGCGGATGTATTCGAGATTATTGACGTGGCCGTTCATGTCGATCGATTCGGCCGGCACAACAAAACGTTCCGTATGAATGCGGGGCATCGGACTGTGAGAGACTTCGCAAAGTCGCGATTATGGACCCGGCGAACCGTTCCGCCGGCCTGTGCGGCGCCCCGCACCCCGTCCGAGCTTCAAATGAGACTTCGCATCCCGCTCGCCGCACTGGCGATAATCGGCGCAACTGCCTTCGCCCCGCTCTCGATGCTCCAGGACAGCCTGCTCTATTTTCCGCAGCAAGTGCCGCTGGCCGCGATGACCTCGCCCGGCCTCGGCGCCTGGCCAGATGCGGACGATTTCCGTGGCCTGATCGCCAAACCCGCCGGCATGGCACGCGGCACCGTCGTCGTGTTCCACGGCAATGCCGGCCACGCCGGCCACCGCGAGTTCTATGCGCAGATGCTGGCCCCGCTCGGTTTTCGCGTCGTCCTCGCCGAATATCCCGGTTACGGTCCGCGCGGCGGCACGGTCGGCGAGGCATCGCTGGTGGACGATGCAGCGCAGACGATCGCGCTGGCGCACGCCCGCTACGGCGGGCCAGTCCTGGTGATCGGCGAATCGCTGGGTGCCGGGGTAGCCGCTGCTGCAACGCGGCAAGTACAGGGTCTGGTCGCCGGATTGATGTTGGTCACACCGTGGGATCGGCTCGAAAGCGTGGCTTCGCACCACTACGCATGGTTGCCTGTGCGGTGGCTGCTGCGCGACCGCTACGACAGCGTGGCGAATCTGGCCGGCTTCGAGCGCCCGGTCGTGGTTGCAGTGGCCGAGCATGACAGCATCGTGCCGGCACGCTACGGCATCGCGCTGCACGGATCGCTGCACGCCCCGAAGCAGCTCAGGACGCTGCGCGGCGCCGAGCACAACGACTGGATCGACCGCGCCGACGCGGCGTGGTGGCGGGAGGTCGTGGAATTCCTTCTCGCGGCGAAGGTGCCGACAGGCTGAAACCACCGCATCCCGCGAACCCGCATGGATAGGCCACCCCCAGGAACAATGCCCCAGGCGCCAATATTGGCGCGGTTTTCCGAGGTGCATGCCCTGAGCACGCCAATCCATGCGCCCCCCAGCTCCACCCGCGACGCTCCTCTCTGACCCTCAGCGCCCGGCAAGGCGCGCCGGCGGATGGGGTGCCGAGGCGATGGCGCCCAGCACGGCGCCGAGGGTGACACAGACCAGCCCCAACACGGTGGTCGCATCGACCGGCTCGCCCAGCAGCGGCACCGCCGCCACGGCCGTAATGCCGGGCACCAGCGCGAGCACCAGCGCCGCCTTGACCGGGCCGATGGTCTGGGTGGCAAACGTGAACAGCATCCCGCCGCAGATCGCGACGACGATGCCCTGATACACCGCCTGCAACGCGATCTGCCCGGGCGGCGCGGTTGCCAGCGTCGACGGCAGAAGCAGGAAGTACACCGGCAGGTAGAGTACGGCCGAAAAGGCGGCAAGGCCGGCCATCGCGTCGAGCGGGCGCAGGCGCCACTTGCGCAACAGCACGCCGAACACGCCCCAGCACAGCGCGCCGCCGAGGAAGAGGATGTCGCCCAGCCACTGGCGCGGCGCGGCACCGGCCGCCGCGCCCAGGCTATGCCAGGCCATCAGGGCGATGCCCAGCGCCGTCAGCGAAAAGGCGATCATCACGCCCCGGTTCGGCCGGAAGCCGAGCAGCGCCCAGGCGACCAGCGCAGTCGAAAACGGAATGCCGCCATTGACCAGGATGCCGGCATGCGCAGCCGGCGCGAACATGAACCCGCAATACACCAGCAGCGCATAGCCGATGCCGCCGAAGGCCGACAGCGCAAGCAGTTGCCGCCAGGGAATCGCGAATGGCCGGCGCAGGAATACCGGCAGCAGGACCAGCGCCGACACACCGAAGCGCAGCGCGCCGATGTCGAAACCGGTCAGATCGCCGCGCCCCCCCATGCGCGAGATGATGTTGAAGCCGGTCCAGAACAGCGCAACGGTGCCGACCGCGGCAAAGCCGAGCCGCGTCTGTCGCTGCGCGGCGCTGCGTTCGGTCTCGGTCGGGCGGGTTGTCACGGCGGATCGGTTCGTCGCGTGATGCATGGCGGTATTGCCCGATTGTAGGCGATACGCCGCGCCAGGTCCGGTCGCGGCCGCAACGATCCGGACTCGCGAATGTCCCGCAAGTGCCGCTACACTGCGATCGTCTTTTCGCGACGGGATGGCCGCACATGTCCGACACGTCAGCCGGCAAACTCATGGTGCGGCACTTCCGCCAGATCCTGGTCTGGCCGCTTCAGTTGATGCCCCTGCGGGCGGGCGACCAGGTACAGCGCCATTTCGCGGCGCTCGACCAGATCGACGCCGACAACCCGTGGCGCGAGGTGCAGGACGAATTCACCGGCGATCCGACGCAGTTCCAGGAGCGCCACTACCGCGAGTTCGTGACTTTCCTGCCGCACGTGCAGCGCTTTCTCTACGGCCAGGGCCGCGGCAGCAGCACGCTGCGCGGCTACGGCGAATCGCCGATCCGGGTCTATCGGCGCAGCGACGTGGCGGCCATCCGCATGACCTGCACCGACGGCGCGATCGTCGACCTGACGATCAAGCATGTCGACCTGCATTTCTTCTTCGACGTGGATGTGGTGATCCTCGCGCTCGAGGTGTTCGCAGACGACCTGCCGTTCGCGCGCGTGCAGGAGATCATGTATCGCTTCGGCCGCACCTTTCCGTCGCAATGGGATGCCGACGGCCTCGCCAGCCACTGCATGCGGCGCGTGCAGTGGATCGGCTTCGGCGGCGAAGTGCTGGCCGAATCGGATTTCGACAACCGCGCCAAGTATCTGGCCCACGTCTGTGAACATCGCGCTGCCTGCGTCGGCGCGCACTGGGAATTCCTGCTGCAGCCGCTGGCGCAGCACCATTCGGAGCGCGAAGGCGTCATCCGCTACCGCCAACTGGAATACCACCGGCTGCCGAAAATGACCTACCTCGCGTTCGACGATCCGTTCGCGCTGTCGCGCGAGGATTTCGTGCGCCTCGGCCTAGCCGCGCAGCCCGACGACGGCAGCGGCCTGCACTATTCGGACAAGACGCTCGACGAGTTCGAGCGCGACCACTGCTACGACCGGTTCTGGTCGCCTGCGCGGCACGACATGCGCGCCAGCACGCGCATGATCTGCACCGGTCACGCGTTCGTGATGATCGGCTGCCACGGCGTGCCGTTCTACGCCGATGGCGAAACCGGCCTGCTCGGACAGTTCCGCCACCAGTACTTCCTGCTCGGTCTGGTGTCGCACTTCCACCGCGCAGCGCTGCTGATGCTCTCCGACCGGCTGGTCGTCGCGGTGAGCCGGCTCGACATCGACGACCCGGACTCGATCCGCCACTTCAAGCGCAGCATCCGCCAGTCGATGGAGATCTTCCTGCGCTTCAATCATCGCTACTGGTTCCACGAGGTGTCGAAGCAGTCGGTGGCGCAGGATCTGTTCCGCCTGTGGAACCGCCACCTGGGCAACGACGCGCTGTTCGCCGAACTGCGCGAGGAAGTGCTCGACATGGGCCACTACCTCGACAGCGACGACGCGCGGCGGCAGAACGACACCGTGCTGCGCCTGACGGTGGTAACCATCTTCGGCCTCATCGGCACCATCGTCACCGGCTTCCTCGGCATGAACCTGATCGCCGAGGCCGACCAGCCGCTCGTGCGCAAGCTGATCTACTTCGCGATCGTGTTCCTGCCGGTGACGGCGCTCACGCTCTACACGGTACAGAAGTCGCGCGCGCTGTCGGAGTTCCTCGACGCGATGTCCGACGAGCGCCTGCCGCTGGCACGCAAGGTCGCCAGTTTCCTGCGCATCTGGCGCCGGCCGGGTCCGATCGGCGCCGGCCGGGTGGACGTGCCGGCGCGCATGCGGCGGCGCCCGCGCTGACCTTGGCCTGGATCAATACGGCGGCGCAGCGAAGGTGTTTCACTGGCGGCATCGCAGATCCGACTGGGGAGAAGATCATGCTGACGCTGCAGGACTGCATCGAACTGTCCGAACTGACCGAGGACGAAATCCTTGCCATCGCCGAACACGAGCACGTTCCGGAGATGGTTGCACTGGAGCTGGGCAACTATCTGGTTCACAGCGAAAGCGGCGAGCGGCGCATCAAGCGCATGATCGCCGACGACATCAAGGACGCGCGCGCACGCGGGGATCTCAAGCACGCCGCCACGCTGCGCATGGCGCTCAAGCACTTCGTCGAAGCGCACGCGCACCCGGCCGCAGGCTGAGCGCAACGCGACTGCACACCGCCCCGCAAGGCGCGCCGGCTGGCGCCCCGGGGCTTGCCATCGCCGGCAGGCGCATGCTGCGGTGCGTGGCGGGCATGCCGGCCCAGGACGCCCTGTCCATGCGGGTTCCGGGCGGATTCCAGACGGACTTCAGGCCGCTTCGGATGCGCACCGTCGCGCTGGCAACGGGCGGACGGCGGCAAGCGGGTAAACTCGCGCGTTTTCGACCCGGAGTTCGCCCATGACCGCCACGCCCGCCCTGCCCCGCCTCACCTCGCTGTCGCATGGCGGCGGCTGCGGCTGCAAGGTCGCCCCCGGCCTGCTCGGCGAACTGCTGCGCGGCACCAGCCGCATGCCGCTGCCGCCGGAACTGCTGGTCGGCATCGAGACGTCGGACGACGCCGCGGTCTACAAACTCAACGACGAGCAGGCGCTGATCGCGACCACCGATTTCTTCATGCCGATCGTCGATGACCCGTTCGACTTCGGCCGCATCGCCGCGACCAACGCGATCTCGGACGTCTACGCGATGGGCGGCCGGCCGATCATGGCGCTCGCCATCGTCGGCATGCCGATCAGCGTACTGCCGCCTCAGGTCATCGGCCGCATCCTCGAAGGCGGCGAGGCAGCCTGCAAGCTTGCCGGCATTCCGATCGCAGGCGGCCACACCATCGATTCGGTCGAACCGATCTACGGCTTGGTCGCGCTCGGCCTGGTGCACCCGGACCGCGTCAAACGCAACGCCGACGCGCGCCCCGGCGACCGGCTGGTGCTGGGCAAGCCGATCGGCGTCGGCATCTTGTCGGCGGCGCTGAAGAAGGAGAAGCTGGATGCCGACGGCTATGCGCAGATGATCGCCAACACCACCCGGCTCAACACGCCCGGCCCCGAACTGGCGGCCCTGCCCGGTGTGCATGCGCTCACTGACGTGACCGGCTTCGGGCTCGCCGGCCACGCGCTTGAGCTGGCGCGCGGCGCGCACTGCCGGCTGGCGATCGACTGGTCGCGCGTACCGCTGTTGGGCGGCGTGCGCGAACTGGCCGCGCAGGGCATGATCACCGGCGCCTCGAACCGCAACTTCGCGGCCTACGGCGCCGAACTCGAACTGCCGGCCGGTTTTGCCGATATCGACC
Source organism: Rhodocyclaceae bacterium (assembly GCA_016791115.1). Lineage (GTDB taxonomy): Bacteria > Pseudomonadota > Gammaproteobacteria > Burkholderiales > Rhodocyclaceae > Methylophosphatis. The sequence continues at coordinate 29,892 of JAEUNL010000023.1, read as the reverse complement.
GCGCGCTGCTGACCGACCCGCAAACCAGCGGCGGCCTGCTGGTTGCGTGCAAGTCGGCCTCGGTGCCGGATGTGCTGGCGCTGTTCCGCCGCCACGGCTTCGACGACGCGGCGGACATCGGCGAGGTGCTGGCGCCGCTGGAACCGGGCCAGACGAAGCTCGCGCTGCGCTGATCAGCGGCTGCGCAGCGCCGACGCGGCGTAGCGGCGCTGCCAGAGGCGCGAGCCGTCGGCACGCCAAACGGCGATCACCAGCTCGCGCGCATCGGGCGCACCGCGGAAATCCATCGTGCAGAAATTGCGCTCGAGCGCGACCGTGCCCTCGACCGGCCGCACCGGATTCGGCCGCGGATGAACGTTCGACGTGAGCGGCGAGCAGGTCAGCTCGACCAGCGGGTAGCTGTCCGCGCGTTCGCGCTCGGTCATGTGCGTGTAGTGGATGTCGCCCGAGACGAAGACCACGCCGTCGATGCGGTTCGCCGTCAGCCAGTCGATGAACGCGCGCCGCTCGGCCGGGTGGTTATGCCAACCCTCGCCGCCGCGCCGCTCGGCATTCGGGCGGTCGCTCAGCATGCGGCTGCCATTGGCGATCAGCTTGAAGGTCGCGCGCGAGCGGGCGAGTTCGTCCTTGAGCCACGCAAGCTGCGCGGCACCCAGCATGGACTTGCCCGGCATGTCGTCGGGCAGATCGTCGTCGTCACGGTGGGTGCGGTCGTCGAGCAGGAACAGGTCGACGTCTTCGTACGACACTTTCGAGAAGATGCCCGGCACTCCAGGCAGGCCGTAGCGGCCGTTGGCCCAGTAGCGGCGGAAAAGGTAGTTGCTCATCGGCTTGAGCACGAAACTGCCGTCGGCGTCGTTCGGCCCGAACTCGTGATCGTCCCATATGCCGTAGTGCTGGCCGGTGCGCAGCAACCGTTGCAGCGGCGCATAGGTGCGCGTGGACGCCCAGCGTCCGTTCATGCGGGCCGGCACGTTGGCGACGGAACCACCGTCGAAATCGGCATCGCGGAAGTAGACGGTGTCGCCAAGCCAGAGCATCACGTCGGGGCGGCGCGCGGCGATCACGTCGAAAATGCCGAATGCTGTCGCACTCTCGCTGCCGGCACGGTCGGATTCGTCCGCCAGGTAGGCACAGGAGCCGGTGGCGAGCGAGACGTCGCGCGGCGCACGCGCGACGGCAGGCTGGGTCACGAACCCGAGCGGCACGCCGGGCAGTGCGTCACGGCCGTCGATGCGCACGCGATAGCGATAGCGCGTTCCCGGTCGCAGTCCGTCGAGCCGGACGACGGCGGCGTGACCGCCCGCGGCGGAGGTTTCAACAACTTCCGGACGTGACGTGCCCTGCGCCTGCCGCGCCGGCCAGAAGTCGATTGCGATACGGGCGTCGCCGTCGGTCATGAGCCAGATGTCGGCGCGATCGCGGCCGCTGTATCCGGCCATCGGGCCACTCGAGATGCCGGCGGAAAATGCGTTCCCGACGCAACACATCGGCACGAGCACGCAGGACGCGCCTAGCGCGCGCGCAAGGAGGCGGAACAGGATCATCGGTCGGCGTGATACGAAGCGCGGGGCACATTCCCGCAGCGGCATGTTACCGGCTCGCGCCCGTCGTTCAGGCAGCGGACCCCGGTCGACTCAGGTGGCGCCGTTTTCCGGCGTGCGCGACAGCGGGTGGGTGTCGAGCGCAGACAGATCGTCGCTTTCCAGATCGATCACGTGGAGCCCGAGCGCCGTAGTGTTCGAGGCGGCTTCCTCGGCCGGCACACCGGCCTTCTGCGAGGCATGGCGCTCCGAGACGTAGGTGCGGCCGAGCAGGTAGATCGAGCCGGAGCGGGTGACGATGCGGCCGCCGTGGAATTCCATCACCTGGCTGGTGGTGATCAGCGTGCCGTCCTTGAGGGTGGGATGATTCCACACCAGACCGCGGAAGCGCGGCCCGGGTTCGACCGGCCAGGCGGGATCGAGGCGCACGATCCGCGGCTTGCTGGCAGAAGCATCATTCATGGCCCATCCCCTTGGTCCGGACATCCGGCGTCCGTGACAAACTTAACGGAACGGGACCGCCAAGGCTTAGGGCTTTGCCGACAAAAAGTGGCCCGCTGGTGCGAAAAGGAAAGTCCGCCGATAAGCCGGGTTCTGTAAGGCGGCTTGCGCCGCCCGGCAGCCATTCATCTGGGCGACGCGTTGCCGCGCCGCTCGAGCAGCCTACCCGCCAGCCGCGCGAGCCGCGCGATTGCTGGCCTATTTGGCCTTGCCCCGGATGGGGTTTGCCGTGCCCTTCGCGTTGCCGCGAAGGCGGTGAGCTCTTACCTCGCCGTTTCACCCTTGCCGTCCCTTTCGGGCTTGGGCGGTCTGTTCTCTGTTGCACTTTCCGTCGCCTCACGACGCCCGGCCGTTAGCCGGCATCCTGCTCTATGGGGCCCGGACTTTCCTCCATGCACGTACCCTCCGCGCACAGCGGCTGCCTGGCGAACTTTCCTCGGAGATTGTAACCACGCTAACTAAAGAAATACCAGACGCAGGTGCAGGTTTTTTTACAGCAGCATGCCCGAAACCCGCATGGAATGGCGCTTTCCGGGGCGCCCACCCTGTCGTCAAACCACGACGCCGCTTCCCGGGCGGGGGGTCTCGAATACGCCGATCGATGCGGTTTCCCGCACGGTCCGGCCACGGCACACCGCAGAGGTAGCGCAAAACGCAACGGAAGCCGCGGCAAGCTTGATTTCAGTCGCGGTCTTGCCTACAAATCAAGTGTCTTTGCCTGTGTTCGCGGGCGCGAATGCCGGCGGAGACGGTTTGCGACAGCAGCAGTTCTTCTTGCATACGTCGGTTCGGCGACGCGTTCGCCGAATATGAGCAGCCGATGGCGCAGCAGGCCCCGCAGATTGCGGGGCCTTTTTTTTCCCCGATGCTTCTCCGGACGCCTCGTCCTTTGCTACGTCCGCCGCCTCAGCCAGCCCGGGCAACGCGCGGGCGGGGGCGGAACTGGCTGGCGTCGTCGTAGTACGCGGGGTTTTCGTTGCCCGGAACGACCCCCGGTATGCCGAGCATGGGTAGCGGGCGCAGAACTGCCGGCGTGGCGAGAAAATTCCGGTCGCCCAGACGGGCGGCAAGCATTGCGTCGAGCCGGCCCGCCAAGTCCGGCCCGCCGATGGCCTCTTGCGGCAGGGTCAGGTACAGCGCCTTGCCGCACAAGCCGTGGAATGGCGCGCGCAACTGGTCGTAGAGCGCATGGCCGAAAACGACGAAGCGCACCCGCCGCACGAGTTCCTGCCGGCGCTGCACGAACGCCTCGCGCCAGCGGTGTTCGCGCAGGGCGTCGGCCAGCGCATCGTCGGCGCAGGCGACGATCACGCCGCTTTCGTCGAACAGGGTCGCGGCATCGCGGGCCGCGCCTCGCACGCCGTCGTCGCGCAACTCACGGACGTGTCGCGCATTGAGCGCCGCCTTGGTATGCGGAAAACGCAGCCAGACGAGCGAATTGAAAGCGTCGTGCCAGTTGGCTTCACGGGTCGGGATTTCGCCCCGCATGTGGATGCGCTGCTCGTATGGCACACCGGCCGGCTCGGCGGGCACGAATTGCAGCGGCACGCCACCGCCACTCGCCGGGCGCGGCACGGCGGTATCGAGCCATCGCCGAAGCTGCTCGAGCGACGGCGGACCGTCGCCAGGCAGCGCCGCCAGCCAAGGTGCCAGCGTCCCGAACAGGGGGCGTGCCGCGAGCCGCGCGGCCGGCGTAGCCGGGCCGGCGATCACTCGGCGGATTTGGCGGCCGGTGCAGAACCGGCCTCAGCCTTGACCGGCAGAAAGACGAGCTTTCCGTCCTTCTTCTGCCAGTTGCCGACGAGGGTGCCGGATTCGCCCTCCTTCGGCGCCTCGGCCGACTGCAGCGTACAAGTCTGCATATCGACGAAATACCAGTTCTTGCCTTGCTGCACCGCAAAACGTCGTTCACCCAGCGCATAAAGCATGACCTTGGAACTGGACGCCGATTGCGCCTTCATCGCATGGCGACGCTGGCAGTCGGGGAAGCGCGCGACGACCATCGACAGCTCCGCCTTGTCGCTCCACCAGTACTTGACGTCGCGCACCAGGGTCAGCGCATGATCGGAATTGTCCTCGACCATGTAGGCGGCGCTGTCCTGTTCGCAGGCGGCGAGCAGCGGCGCAAGCAACAACAGCAGGACGTATCGGATCCGCATGCGGGTCGTCTCAGTCGGCAAGACGCCAGGCGACGCTTTCGCCGGCGCGCAGCGGCACCAGCGCATCGGACTCGAGATAGGGCAGGCTCTGCGGCACCGGCCAAGCCTGCCTGACCAGCGTGATGCGGTCGGTATTGCGCGGCAGGCGATAGAAATCCGGCCCGTTGAAACTGGCAAACGCTTCCAGCCTGTCGAGGGCACCGGCTTGCTCGAAGGCCTCGGCATACAGCTCGATGCCGGCGTGCGACGTGTAGCAGCCGGCGCAGCCGCAGGCGGTTTCCTTGGTGCTTTGCGCATGCGGCGCCGAGTCGGTGCCGAGGAAGAACTTCGGGCTGCCGCTGGTCGCCGCCGCCACCAGCGCCTGGCGATGCGTCTCGCGCTTGAGCACCGGCAGGCAATAGTGATGCGGCCGGACACCGCCGGCGAAAATGGCGTTGCGATTCATCAGCAGGTGGTGCGCAGTCAGCGTGGCAGCAATGTTCGGTCCGGCTTCGCTCACGAATTGCGCAGCTTCGCGCGTCGTGATGTGCTCGAAGACGACGCGCAAGCCCGGGAAGCGCGCGACCAGCGGCGCCAGCACGCGATCGATAAAGACGCGCTCGCGGTCAAAGACATCAATGTCAGCATCGGTCACCTCTCCATGCACCAGCAGCGGCATTCCGGCCGCTTCCATCCGCGCCAGCACGGCATCGCAATGGCGGATGTCGGTGACACCCGAATCCGAGTTGGTCGTGGCACCGGCCGGGTACAGCTTCACTGCATGCACGATGCCGCTGGCCATGGCCCGGTCGATCTCTGCCGGCGGCGTGCGGTCCGTCAGATACAACGTCATCAGCGGTTCGAACTTGAGTCCGGCCGCCAAGGCCGCCAGCACACGCTGGCGGTATTCCGCCGCCTGCGCCGCCGTGGTCACCGGCGGGCGCAGGTTCGGCATGACGATGGCGCGGCCGAAACGGCGCGCCGAGTCGGGCAACACCGCCCGCAATGCAGCGCCATCGCGCAGGTGCAGGTGCCAATCGTCGGGGCGGGTGATGGTGAGTTCGGAAAGCGGCATGGCAGGCGTTCGGCTGGTGGGTCGGGCCGGACCAGACCGACACGACGGAGAATCCGGCAATTATAGCCCGCCGTCCTGCCCGCCCTTGAGCGCCAGCGCGCGCTCGTAAAGCCGGTTGCGTGCCTCGCCGCTGATCTGTGCCGCCAGCTTGACGGCCTGTTTGAGCGGCAGTTCCGCAAGCAGCGCCGCAAGCGTGCGCTCGGCTTCGGCCGAAAGGCCCGAAGACGGCGGCGGCGCCGACACCAGCAGCACGAATTCGCCGCGTGAACGGTTCGGATCGGCGGCTAGCCAGGCCGGCGCCTCTGCAAGCGGCATGCGCACGATGCTCTCGAACAGCTTGGTCAGCTCGCGCGCCACGACGATCTCGCGTTGCGGCTCGAGCCGGGCCGCGAGGTCGTCGATCGTCTCGGCCACGCGATGCGGCGCCTCGTAGAACACCAGCGCCGCATCAACCGCCCGCAGCGCCTCGATCGCCTCGCCGCGCGCCGCGGCCTTTGCCGGCATGAACCCGCAGAACAGCACATGCGCATCGACGAGCCCGGACGCCGACAACGCCGTGGCGAGGGCACTCGGACCGGGAACCGGGATCACGCGCTGACCGGCGTCCGCCACCGCGCGCACGATGCGTGCGCCGGGGTCGGACACTGCGGGGGTGCCGGCGTCGCTCACCAGCGCGACACGGCGCCCCTCGCCGATTGCCGCGACGATCGATTCGGCCGCTTCGCGCTCGTTGTGTTCGTGCGCAGCGACGAGGCGCGCGCCGATGCCGTGGTGGTCGAGCAGCCGTCGCGTGTGGCGGGTATCCTCGGCCGCGATCAGGTCCGCTCCGCGCAGCACCTGGAGCGCGCGCAGCGTGATGTCGGCGAGGTTTCCCAGCGGCGTGGCCACCACGTACAATGCAGGCGGCATGGATGATGCGGGTTCGGACATGATGCGATCGAAGTTGAGGACAGGGCGGATTCTGGGCTGCACGGAAGCGCACTGCAAGCAGGCCGGCCGATGACGCGCGGGGCACAGGCCGAGGCACTCGCCGCGGCGCACCTCGAGCGGCACGGCCTGAAGATCGTCGAACGCAACTTCCGCGTGCGCGGCGGCGAGGTCGACCTCATCTGCCGCGATGGACGCACGCTGGTATTCGTCGAGGTTCGTCTGCGCGGCAACGCGCGTTTCGGCGGCGCCGCGGCGAGCATCACCGCCACCAAGCAGCGGCGGCTCATCCTCGCCGCTCAGCATTATCTCGCCGGCAAACCGGAAGTCGCCTGCCGCTTCGATTGCGTCCTGCTGGATGCGCTCGATCCGGCGCGCATCAACTGGGTGCGCAATGCCTTCGATGCGGATTGACCTCGTGGGTCTCGTGGCGGTGCTGTTGCTGGCCGCCCTATCTCCGCAGTTCGCGGCGGCCCAGCAGGTTCGCGTACTGGTGCAAAGCTCGCCGCTGGCGGGATTCCGCTACTACGCCGGAGAGGTGCTATGGCAGGACATGAAGATCGGCGACGAACTCGTCCTGGTCCGGGAGCCCGACAACGCGCACGATGCCAACGCGGTTCGCATCGAATGGCGCGGCCACAAACTCGGTTACCTGCCGCGTGCCGAAAATCGCGCCGTCGCCATCGAGATGGACCGCGGCGCGCCGGTGGTCGCACGCATCGCCGCACTGACGCAGGACCGGAACCCCTGGAAGCGATTGCGTGTCGACATCTATGTCGTCCTCTGAAGACAGAAACGGACGACCTTGGGCGGGGTGCTAGAATCCGCGCCAAATCAACGAACTTGGCGCATGACACCGCCGCTGCCGCCGAAACGAGCCGTACCACGATGAATCTGATCGATCGCATTTCCCGCAATTTTGCCGACAGCGCCCAGACCAAGCTGCAAGCCGCCGAGTTGCTTGCGGCCCCCATTGTGCAGGCAGTCGACACCATGGTGCACAGCCTGATGAATGGTGGAAAGATCATGGCCTGCGGCAACGGCGGGTCGGCTGCCGATTCGCAACACTTCGCAGCCGAACTGCTCAACCGCTTCGAGAAGGAGCGACCCGGGCTCGCCGCGATGGCGCTGACGACGGATACATCGACGCTGACCTCGATCGCCAACGATTACGACTACGTACAGGTGTTCTCCAAGCAGGTACGCGCGCTGAGCCACCCTGGAGACGTCCTGCTCGCCATCTCGACCTCGGGCGGCTCGCCCAACGTCATTGATGCGATCGCCGCTGCACACGAGCGCGAGGTGCGCGTGATCGCGCTGACGGGCAAGGGCGGAGGCCGGATGGCCGGCCTGCTGCGCGAGGGCGACGTTCATATTTGCGTACCGGCCGACCGCACGGCGCGCATCCAGGAAGTTCACCTGCTCGTCTTGCACTGCCTGTGCGACGGGATCGATTGCATGCTGCTAGGAGCCGACGAATGAACAAGACAGGAATCCGCCTCGCCACCGCACTGCTGGTCGTGTCGGCGCTGCCCGCCATCCAGGCCTGCGTGCCGTTGATCGCGGCAACCGGCATCGGCGCCGGCGCACTGGTCATTGCAGACCGGCGCTCGGCAGGCGCCTACGTCGAAGACGAGTCTATCGGCTGGAAGGTCGAGGAACGCATGGTGCAGAAATTCGGCACCGAGACCCACATCAACGCGATCAGTTACAACCGCATCGTGCTGATTTCCGGGGAGGCTCCCGACGAAGCCACCAAGGCCGAGGCCGGGCGGCAGGCTGGCGACGTGGTCAACGTTCGCGGCGTGGTAAACGAGATCGTCATCGGCCCCGCATCCTCCGCCAGTTCCCGCGCCAAGGACACCTACCTCACCTCCAAGATCAAGGCGCGTTTCGTCGAGGCAAACAAGTTCGCCGCGAACCATGTGCGCGTGCACACCTCTGCGGGTACGGCATTCCTGCTCGGTATCGTGACACGCCAGGAAGCCGAGGATGCCGCGCAAATCGCCGCAACCACTGCCGGCGTGAACAAGGTGGTGCGCGTATTCGAGTACATCGCGGAAGCGCAGGCAAAGCAACTGGACACGCGGCCTGCCGAAGACACTCGCTCGGCGAAGTGACGCAGCTTCATTCTCAAGGCTGCGGCGCGCGCAGGGCGCGCTGCAGCCGCCGCATCAGCCAGCCGAGCAGCGGCAGGGTTGCATACAGTTCCTCGGCCGCATCCCAGTAGTCCCGGTGATCCCTGATTCGCCCGTGTGCGTCGAAAATCAGGTGGGTCGCGCCGCGTATCGTGCGTTCGCGACCATGCTCGCCGAAGCGGAACTCCCAGATCAGGACGGCACGGTCCGCATCTGCCACGCGCCCGGTCACGACAAATCGCGGGGCGTGCAGGGTTGCGAACATGTGTTCGAAAATCCGGCGTATAGCGTCGAGCCCGCGCACCTCGTTGAACGGATCCTTGAAGGACGCATCCACAGCGTAGATCTCTTCGAGCCGCGGCAGCATCGCCGGTTCGAGCGCCTCGTAGAACGCGATGACCGCGTCGACCGCGGTCATCATGATTTCGTCATGCGCCGGATTGCCCGGAACGACAGGCCGTAGGGCAGCATCGCAAGCAGCTTGAGCCAGCGGGTGAAGCGCTTCGGGAAATGAATCTCGAAGCGGCCTGCCTCGAATCCGTCGGCGATGTGCCTCGCAGCCTCGTCCGCACTGATCAATGCCGGCATGCGGAACCGGTTCTGAGCGGTAAGTGGCGTTTCGACGAAACCCGGATTGATCAGGAAGACATCGATCCCGCGTGGCGCGAGGTCCAAATGGAGCGTTTCGCAGAAGTTGATCAATGCCGCCTTGGTAGCGCCATAGACCAGCGCATTCGGCAGCCCGTGGTAGCCAGCCACGCTCGCCACCACGGCGATGGCGCCCTGTCCCCGCGCAAGCATGGACGGCAGCACCGCTGCCACACCGTTGATCACGCCGATCAGGTTCGTGTCGATCATGTGCCGTGCGCTATCGGGATCCAGTTCCCACGCGCGCACCGGCGTGTAACTGCCGGCATTCAACACCGCAAGGTCGATACCCCGCCAATCGCGCACCAGTCGCTGGGCTGCAGCAGCAACCGCACCGGCATCCCTGACATCGAGCGGCAGCACGATCGCATCGCCACACGATGCAGCCACGGCCTCGAGTTTCTCGGCCCCGCGTGCCGACAGGGCGAGGCGCGCTCCGCCAGCATGCAGCCTTTGCGCAAGCGCAGCACCGATTCCCGTCGAACCGCCGATGATCCAGACGCGTCGACCCTGCCAGTCCGCAACAGGCGTGTTCATCGGCATCTTCGTGCGCACCGGCCGAGGGCAGCTTCCGTCATATCGCCCATCATCGCTTGTGGAACGACAGCGTCACCTCGCCAAGGCGGAATCCGAATTTGCTCATCGCCGATCGATTCAGCATTACCTTGTCATCCATGAGGAACATCCAGTCGTCGAAGTCGACGTGATAAACCTTTCCGTCGACGGGCAAAGCAAGCACATAGCGCCAGCGCAGCGCGTTGCCGCTGACCGTCCCGACCGCTTCGCCGACGACATCATCGGCGGTACCGCGGTAGCGATGCTCGTCCAGGCGTGTCAACGTCCAAACGCGGCGCTGCGTCGAACCGTCGGAGTAGGTAAAGTGCTCGTCGAGCGTTCCGACGTCGCCATTCCAGGTCGCGTGGATCTCGACATGGAACCGCTTGACCACCCGGCCGGCGCGATCCTGGAACATCCCGTATGCATCGAGCGTTCCGTCGAAAAAGGCCGGAAGATGGAGTTGCGGCCGCTCCGCCGCGAAGTCCTCGATTTTCACGCTCGCACACCCCCCGAGCAGGAACGCCAACAGTGCAATCCATCCGATGCGCATTTCACCCTCGACGACGAAGCAAGCCGTACCACAGGAACAGCGCCGCCAGCACTTTCAGTACCACCGGCACGAGCGCGTAGACAAATGACAGGCTGGCGAGCGCATCCGCATCGCGCGCGCCGGGCTCATAGCCGAGCGCGGCAAGCAAGGGCAGTGCGATCCCAGCCGCCAAAGCGAGATTGAGCTTCGTCACCAGATTCCAGATGCCGAAGTAGGCGCCCGACTCGGCCCCCACGTCGCCGTTTCCATCGATCTCGATCGCGTCGGCCAGCATCGACGGAGGCAACGCGAGATCGGCACCGAGGGCGGCACCCGATAAGACGCAGATCATGCCGAAGGCAACAGCCGCACCCGGCCCGATTCCCCACGCCCAGACGAACACCGCGCAGGCCAGCCCCATCGACGCCAGCCACGCCCAACCCTTTCCCACATGACGCGACAGCGCGACCCAGAGCGGCAATGCGGCGACCCCGGCAATGAAATAGAGCACCAGGAAAAGCCCGTTGAGGTGCTCGAGTTGGAGGACGTCGGCAACGAAGAACAGCACCAGAGTCGCGGGCACGGCCGACGCGATGCCGTTGAAGGCGAAAACCGCCAGCAAGCGCGTGAAGGCGCGATTTCCGAGCGCCCGCGAGATCGCTTCACGCAGATTCGCGTGCTGGGGCCGGACACCGGATGACGGAGGCCCCGTCAGGAGCGAAATCACCGAAGCGAAGGCAAGCAGCGGCAGGAACATCCATGCGAGCCGCTCCAGTCCTCGAGCAAGATTCGTGTCGAATATCGCGGGCAGTGCCGCTGCCGCCACCACGCCAACAAGCGTGAATCCTTCGCGCCACGCCGTGATTCGCGTGCGTTCGTGGTGCAGTGCCGTGATCTCTGCACCCCAGGCGTAGTAGTTGATCTGCGCGATCGAGAAGCCGAGGTAAACCACCGCCAGCGCGCCTGCAAGCCAGGTTACGCCTACCCATTCGGCACGCGGCGCAAGCAGGCCGTACATTGCGATCCCGAGCAAGGGCATTGCGGCTGCGATCATGCGCTTGCGCGATCCCAGGCGATCGCTCCACCACCCGATCACGGGATCGATCAGCGCATCGAGAAGGCGCGCGCCGAGCAATACCGCCCCGACCAGCGACAGCGACATCCCCAGCGCATCGGCATAGAGCTTGGGCACGTGGACGTAAAGGGGCAGGGCCGCAAATGCCAGTGGCATTCCGAGCAGGCCGTAGGTGCAAAGCTGGCCTCGGGTCAGCACGGTTGCAGCGGCACGAGGCATTTCAGCTCCCTCGGCGCATACCGAGCAGTCGCTCGCGCAATTCCGGCGCACGCGTCCGGGAATCCAGCCATATGGAGAAGAAAGCGCGTGCGAATTCCGGGTCGGAAATCTCGCCCGTCAGCCGTCCCTGATGGAAGAACAGCGCACCCTGCGCAGGCAGGCTCACACCAACGATCGACTCCCCTTCCCTGACATCGGGAAACACGGTGGCGAGCAGCTTCTCCCAGCGCTTCAGGGTCACCTCGTCGCGCAAACCGAGTCGTTTGAGTTCGTCGATCGACGTCGACACCAGACGCTTGCCCGGAATGTCGCGGGAATAGCGCAGCGATAACGCGAAGGGCACGGAATCGTCGAACTGTACGCTGGCCGACCATAGCGACGCCTGGTAGATCGACAGGCCGAACCAGCGCATTTCTCCGTTGCCGAGCTCGCGCAGCCGGGTACCATCGAACCCCAGCCGCCCGACAAGTTGCTCGCGCACCGAGTCCGGCAACGGCGCGGCCTGCGCCGCCAAGGGGAGCAATAGCGCGAACGCCAGCAGGCGCAGATGCCGGCTCACGCCGCGTGCTCGAGCGTGAAGTGGCAGACGTCGGTCGATCCGGCACGGAAGGCCGCCTCGCAATACGCGAGGTAGAAACGCCACAGCCGAATGAAGTCGTCACCGAAGCCGAGCGCCCGGACGGCGGGCAATTGCGCGTCGAACCGGGTCGCCCAAAGCGACAGCGTATGCGCATAGTCCTGACCGAAGCGATACTCGTCAGCAACCGCCAGACCACGTTCCTCGGCCCTCTCGCGAAACACGGAAGGAGCCGGCAGCATGCCACCGGGAAATACGTACCGCTGAATGAAATCCGTTCCGCGCCGGTAGCGCGAAAAAAGCGCGTCTTCGATGGTAATGACCTGCACCGCTGCGCGTCCGCCCGGCTTGAGACAACTCCGCACCTGCGAGAAATAGGTCGGCCAGTAGCGCTCGCCAACCGCCTCGAACATCTCGATCGACACGATGTGATCGAACTTGCCGCGCATGTCACGGTAGTCGCAGAGTTCGAAACGCGCGCGGTCTTCGAAGCCGCGCGTTGCCGCGCGCGTGCGCGCGTAGTCGAGCTGCGCCGGCGAGAGGGTCAGGCCAAGAACATTGAGCCCGTATTCGCGTGCGGCCACCTCGGCCAATCCGCCCCATCCGCAGCCGATCTCGAGGATCGTCTGCCCTGGTTTCGGGTCGAGCTGATCGAGGATCCGACGGTATTTTGCGCGCTGGGCATAGTCGAAGGGTCGAGAGAAATCGCCTTCGAACAGTGCCGCCGAGTAGCTCATCGACGGATCGAGCCAAGCCTCGTAGAAACAGTTGCCGAGATCGTAGTGCGCCATGATGTTGCGGCGCGCCCCCCCGCGCGTGTTGGTACGCAACAGATGCCCGACCCTGTAGGCGATCAAACGCAACGCGTTGCCATAGACAGCACGCTCCAGCACCTTGCGGCTGCGCACCAGCAAAGCGAGGAACGCCGCCAGGTCGTCCGCTTCCCATAGCCCGTCTATGTAGGCCTCGGCAAGACCGATGTCGCCTTTGCCGAGAACGGCATCGAACATGCGCCAATCGCGGATCTGAACGCGCGCTGCGGATGCGCCGCGACCGAGCCGCAGTGACTGTCCGTCGGGCAAGGTCATGTCGACGCTGCCATCGACGAGCCGGTCCAGCAGGGACAACACCACGGATGCACCACGCGGAACGGCGCCGCGCATGCGCGGTAATGAGCGCGACAGGACAGCCTCGAATTCACTCATGTTGTAGTCTCTTCCAACGGAGGTTGGGGTTTACGAAAAAAGGATGCGCGGCAGACCACGGCCAGCCGAAGGGCCTGCCAGTGAATGCGAAGAACGACCGCGCAGGTCATCAGGGGAAAACGAACGAGCGCGGACAGCAGCGACCGGTCATCGAGAGGCCGGGCGCGCCCTGCGAGCCGCGTCGTCAACACGATGCGCCCGGATTCGAAATAATCGATCGCGACGGCCTGTACCGCCCCGCGCCGCGTGAAACGAAAGCGATACTCGCCGCTCACCGGGAAAAAGGGCGAAACGTGGAAAACCTTGCGGGCCCAAAGCGAGTCCCCGGCGCCGATCGCGCTGCCGTCGCCATGGGCAACCAGATAGTTGTGCCGTTCGCCGAAGGTGTTATTCACTTCGCACAGCACGGCGCGCAGCGCCCCTTCGACATCGTGGCAGTACCAGAAGCTGACCGGATTGAAGACGAATCCGAACATGCGAGGCATGGTCTGCAGGATGATCTCTCCATCCGCGTGGATGCCATGGTGCTGCAACAAGGTTCGAATCCACCGCTGGGGATGCGAGCCATCTCGCGGCCCGTGGTCGGAATACTCGATACGCATTGCGGCTCGGCGATTGACGCCAAGCAGGCGCAGGCGTAGATCGCCGAGAGACGACAAGGGCAGCCGCAAGAAAAACAGCGGGTAGCAAAAGCGATTCGTCGCTGGCGAATGGCGCACATGCATCACCGAACCGACGCATAACTCGGGAGTCATGCGAACTCCGGAGTGCGATCTGCAGCGTTCTTCTGCGCATGCCAGGGCGCCGCGACACCGAGGCGGGCCGCCACATCCAGTGCGGAGCGCAGGCCGTCCTCGTGAAACCCGTAGCCCATCCACGCGCCACAGAACCACGTGTTGCGCTGCCCCTGGATACGCGCGACCCCAGCCTGCGCATCGATTGCAGCGCGGTCGAACAGCGGGTGCGCGTAATCGAAGTCGGCGATGACCTTCTCGGAGCCCGGCTCCGTAAATGGGTTAAGCGAAACGATGACGGGCCCGACGAAAGGAATGGGCTGCAGCTTGTTGATCAGATAGGACACGCTGACCGGCCGCGAGTCGATCTTGCCCCGGCCGGCAAGGTAATTCCAGGCAGACCAGGTTGCCTCATTGCGCGGCAACAATGAGCGATCGGTGTGCAGAACGGCACGGTTTCGCTGGTAGCCGATGCTCCGCAGCAGCCTCGCTTCCGGATGGGTCACATCCTGGCCGAGTATGGCAAGCGCCTGATCGCTATGACAGGCAAAAACGATGTGGTCGTACCGCTCCGAGCCCCATGGCGTTTCGATCCAGGCGCCACCCTCCTCGCGCACCACGCGCCGGACAGGCGACGACAGTCGGATGTCCGCCAGTTGCGCAGCGATCTTGTCCACATAGACCCTGCCACCGCCCCGCACCGTGAGCCATTGCGGGCGATCCAACAACTGGAGCAGGCCGTGATTGCGGCAGAAACGCACGAAGGTTTCGAGTGGATAGCCGAGCATTGCCTTCGTCGGACACGACCAGATTGCCGCGGCCATCGGAAGCAGGTACCAGTCGCGGAACTCGACGCTGTAGCGGTGCGCGTTCAGATAATCGCCTAGCGAAATGCGATTTGCGTTCCCCGCATCCGCGTCGGCGACCGAATCGCGGTTGAACCGCAGGATGTCCTGAAGCATGCGCCAGAACGCGGGGCGCGCAAGGTTGCTGCGTTGCGCGAACAAGGTCGCGAGGCTCGATCCGGCCCATTCGATGCCCGGTTCAGCCAGGCTCACGGCAAACGACATTTCGCTCGATGCAACCGGTACGTCGAGCGTTTCGAACAACGCCGTAAGGTTAGGATAAGTCCGGCGGTTGAAAACCAGGAATCCGGTGTCGACCGGGTACGTCGCGCCCTCTAGGGTGACATCGACCGTGTTGGTATGCCCGCCGAGGCGCGCTTCGGCTTCGAACAGGGTAACCTGATGCCGTCGCTGCAGGAGCCAGGCTGCCGACAGACCGGATATGCCTGCCCCGATCACTGCGATTCGCATTCGATCACCTCCATTTACAAGTCTGGCGACACACAACCATTCACGACATTTCAACGGGCCGTTGCCGATTCATCGGCCGCCCGCCAGCATCGTCTCGATCTCGGCGACGACAGTCGGGCTATCCGGCTCGATCGCGCTCTGGAAACTGACCACTCGCCGACCCGAACGATCGATCAGGTACTTGTGAAAGTTCCACTTCGGTCGCGCGCCGGTGCGGTCCGCCAGCTCATCGAAAAAGGGATTCGCCTTGGGCTGAGACACATTGGTCTTGGCAAACATCGGGAACCGGATGCCGTAAGTCGATCGACAGAATTCGGCAATCTGCGTGTTGCTCCCCGGCTCCTGCTGTCCGAAATCGTTGGAAGGGAATCCGATGACGGCAAAACCCCTGTCCCGATATTTCTGGTGCAGCGATTCCAGCGCTTCGTACTGCCGGGTGTATCCGCAAAAACTCGCAGTGTTTACGACCATCACGACCTTGCCGGCGAATTTGCAGAGCGACATGGGCGTTTCGTCCTGCAGGCGGTCAAAGGTGTGTTGCAGAAGCGGCGGACAGCCGGCGGGCGCATCCGCAAGCGCAACGCCCGCCATGGCTGCAAGGCTGGCAGAAAGGAGCAGTGCACGCAGATTCAATTGCTCACCGCCGTCGTCTCGCAGCAGGCACGATCAGCTGGCTGCGGAATCGATCTCAGAGTCAAATCCCGAGCACCGTTCAGGTGCAACATGATCATCAGTTGCAGCGGATCGAGCGGGACGGGTTCGACCAATTGCACCCCCGCCATGCCACCGCGGTCGTTCAAAGATGTCGGCGGGTCCATGGCGGGATGACCCGTTGCAGCGAATGCGCTGAAGCAGGCAAAGAATGCAATCGCCAAAAGGCTCCCCCGGCGAAGTGACCTAGACATAAACCCTCCGTTTGTCGTGGACAAAACTACCTTATGTGGCTACATTATGATTTCGAAAGCGACTTGTCAACGCTTTGTCTTGGACAAACTAATGGCTGACGTTTCTGGACTCACCATCGCAGCGGTCGAGCGCGATACCGGGCTATCCAAGGACACCCTGCGTGTATGGGAGCGCAGATACGGGTTTCCGAAACCCTTGCGCGATCCGTCGGGCGAACGCCTTTATGCAGCAGACGATGTCGAGCGCCTGCGCCTGATCAAACGCCTGCTCGATCAGGGGCATCGCCCTGGCAAGGTGGTCGGAACGGCGCCAGCGGAACTGCTGCGGCTGCTCGAAGCGCACACGCCAAGGACGGCGGCGGCACTACCCGGCAGCGCGGAATGCGCCGCCCTGATCGATCTGCTGAAACTGCATCGCAGCGACGAACTGCGCGCAATGTTGTCGCAGACCTTGTTGAAATTCGGCCTCCAGCGCTTCGTTGCGGAAATCGTCGCCCCGCTCAATCGGCATGTCGGCGAAGCGTGGCTGCGCGGCGAAATAGCGGTGATGGAGGAACACCTTTACACGGAATTGATACAGAACACGCTGCGCGCCGCAATCAACGCCCACGCGGCGCGCGGCACGCGCCCGAGAGTTCTGTTGACCACGTTTCCGGACGAGGAGCACACGCTGGGCCTGCTCATGGCGGAAGCGATGCTCGTGCCAGAGGGGGCGCACTGTATTTCGCTGGGCACCCAGACGCCGCTATCCGACATCCGCATGGCCGCCGCCAGCGGCAGTTTCGACATCGTGGCCCTGTCCTTCTCGTCCGCATATCCGGTCCGGCAGGCGGTCGACGGGCTGCTCTCGCTGCGCGATCGGCTTGCGGGCGAAGTCGGCATCTGGGCGGGCGGCGCTGGCATCTGTGGCCGCCAGCGCAGCCTGCCGGGCATCCGCGTGATTGCCGAGATCGATGACACTCTCGCGGCACTGCGGGATTGGCATAACGCCCACCTGAACAGCTGACCGAGCGGTATTGCGACGCAATCTCACTGACGCAGGACGCCAAAGCTCGTAGAATTCTGCTTTTGGCGAGGACTCCAATGCTCTATCCAGAACTCTTCAAATCGCTCGAGACGGCCCGCTGGAGCATGGCGAACGACGTGCCGTGGGACTCGTTCGATGCATCGCGCCTGAGCGACGATCAGGCGATGACGATCAAGATGAACGCCATCACCGAATGGTCTGCCCTGCCGGCGACCGAGATGTTCCTGCGCGACAACATCGACGACAGCGACTTCTCCGCCTTCATGTCGATCTGGTTCTACGAAGAGCAGAAGCATGCCCTGGTGCTGATGGACTACCTGCAGCGCTTCCGCCCCGACCTGGCGCCGAGCGAAGCGGAACTCCACGAGGTCCGCTTCGAATTCGATCCGGCGCCGCCACTCGAAACGCTGATGCTGCACTTCTGCGGCGAGGTGCGCCTCACACAGTGGTATCGCCGCGCAGCGGAATGGCATACCGAACCCGTGATCAAGCACATCTACGACCTGCTCTCGCGCGACGAGGCACGCCATGGCGGCGCTTACCTCCGATACATGAAGCGCGCGATCGAGCGCACCGGCGATGTGGCGCGTGCCGCCTTTGCCCGGATCGGCGTGCTGATGGCCAGCTCTTCGCGAGCCGGCAAGCCGCTGCATCCGACCAACCTGCACGTCAGCAAATCCAATTTCCCGCGCGACACGGTGCAGAGCCGCCTGCCGGATCCGGACTGGCTCGAGCACTGGCTGTCGGAGCAGATCTGCTTCGACAAGGCCTGTGAAGCGCGTGTCATCGGCGGCATCCTGCGCAACCTGTCCAGCCTGTTCGAGCACAAGATCGAAACGCCTGCCGACCTGAGCCGCTATCGCAAGACGCTTGCCGCAGCCTGATGCGCGACGGCATCGATCACGGCCGCCCCGCCTTCGAGGCAAAGATCTGCGCGCCGGACTCGCTCGTTGCGCGCGTTGCAAATCTGCCCCGCCCGCTGGTGTTCACCAACGGCGTGTTCGACATCCTGCATCGCGGCCACGTGACCTACCTGGCCCAGGCGCGCGCGCTGGGCCTTGCGATGATCGTCGCGCTCAACTCTGACCAATCGGTGCGCCGCCTCGGCAAGGGTGACGACCGACCGATCAACGTGCTGGCCGACCGGCTGGCCGTAATGGCCGCCCTCGAGTGTGTGGACCTCGTGACCTGGTTTGACGAGGACACACCGATCGAGCGCATCCGCGGCGCCCAACCCGATGTCCTCGTCAAGGGAGGCGACTGGCCGGTCGAGCGCATCGTCGGCAACGATCTGGTGCGGGCGCGCGGCGGCATTGTGGTGTCGATACCGTTCGAGCACGAACGCTCGACGACCGCGCTACTGGAAAAGATCCGGCGCCTCTGACCGGCGCCTGATGCCGCAGGCGTCAGAAACTGTGGCGGATGCCGAGCGAGATCCCGCTGCGACCCAAACCGAGCGGCCCACCGTCGACCTCGCCGCCGCCGAGCCTGAACACCCCATTGGGATCGTTGGACAGCCGCGTGTAGAAAGCATAGATCGCGGTCTGCGCCGAAAGGCCGTGCTCATAGCCGAGCGCGATCTGCCGCGCGCCGTTGAGCGACATTGCGCCGACACTGGCATCGAGCGCACGTGCGAAATTCAGTTTGAAGGCGCCGTCGCCGACGCGCTGCGCCAGCCCGATCCACCAGGCTTTCTGCTCAGCGTCGCCGCTTAACGCATCATGCGACGCGGTTTCCCACCCGGCGGACAACTGTGTGCCGGCCCGCCGATAAGCCGCTCCGACGCGCAGCCCCTGATCCGTCGCACTCGGCGCAGACCAGCCTTCGGCTCGCTCGACCGACGCGAAAGCCCGCCATGAATCCGACTCGTAAGCTGCGGCAGAAGCCCACCGGCTCGGCGGCGCCTGCTCGTGCAAGCCGGCACTCGCGCGGGCCGTGCTGACGCGAGCGCGAAATCCGGTGCCCGCCACCAACGACATGCTGTCGCGCACCGGCGGAAGCGCGGGCACCGCGCCAAGCTCGCCACCGCGCAATGCTGCAGTGCTACCGATGAATTCGTCGCCTTCGATGATGGGGCGGCGCTCGACGACATCCCAACCCGCGGGCGGCGCTGCCTGACCGCTTTCTCGCCACAGCGCGTCGAGCCCCCGCCCGAGCGCATCGCGTGGCACGTCGCCATCCGGCGCCTCGCCGGCAGCCCGGACCCCGGGCAGTGCCAGCGTCATGAGCAGCAGCAAAAGACACAATCGTTTCATGTTCGCCCTCGGTGGCCGAATCCGCGCTTCATTCTTATTTGTAGGCGGAAGATCCCGGGGGCGCAAGCGACGACGGGGAGGTTTTCACCTCCCCGCCGCGCAATTCACATTCGGAATCAATGCTGCTGTCAGAACGGAATGTCGTCGTCCATGTCAGCGATGTTCGACGCGCTCGGCGCCGGCTTGCGGGTCGGCGCCGCAGATGGCGCGCTGTCATACTCGCGCGGCGGCGCATCGCCCATGCCCTGGCGGCTGCCGAGCATCTGCATTTCGGTCGCCTCGATCTCGGTGGTGTAGCGGTCCTGGCCGTCCTTATCCTGCCACTTGCGGGTTCGCAGGCGGCCTTCGATGTACACCGAGGAACCTTTCTTGAGGTATTGCCCGGCGATCTCGGCGAGGCGGCGGTAGAACACCACGCGGTGCCACTCAGTCATTTCCTTCTTCTCGCCCGACGCCTTGTCCTTCCACGATTCGGTGGTGGCGAGCCGGACGTTGGTGACGGCATCGCCGCTGGACAGGTAGCGGGTTTCCGGATCGGCACCGAGGTTGCCGACGAGTATCACTTTGTTCACCGATGCCATGGTCGTCTCCGGGATGGTGTTTTGGGTTGATCGACGCGGTGGCGCAGCCCGCCGCGCATACTGGTTAAGTGTACAGCATCAGGTCGCTTCGCCCAACACCTGCCGCAGCCGGGACTCGTCCCAGCCGTCGAGGTTGACCTTGAGGTAGGCGATGCGTTTTTCCGGCTCGACGATGGCTTCGCGCACACCCGGCAGGCCCGCCAGCTGCGCACGCAGCCCGGCCAAATCCACCTGGCCGCGAATCGCATACTCGCGCAGCGCGATGATCGGCGGCGGGCGCATCGAAAGCGCTGCCAGCAGCCACAGCATCGACAATCCCATTGCCATCGCAAACACCGCCTGCGGGCCGACATGCTTGGCAAGCCAGCCACCCAGCGCACCGCCGAGAAACAAGCCGAAGGCCTGCGTCGTGTTGTATACGCCGAGCGCCGCGCCCTTGGCCTGCGGCGGCGCGATGCGCGAAATCAGCGAAGGCAACGTCGCCTCGAGGATGTTGAAGGCCACAAAGAACAGGAACAGCATCGTCACCAGCGCGAAGAAATGCTCCCGCCCGAGCAGCAGCCCAAGCTGGGTGACGAAAAGCAGCACGATGGCGCCAAGGAAAACCGGCTTCATCTTCGCCTTCTTCTCGGCCACGATGATCGCCGGCACCATCAGCACGAAGCTCGCCAGCACCACGGGCAGATAAACCTTCCAGTGCTCCGGCAGCGGCAGAGCACCGCTTGCAATCAGCGCCGAAGGGATGACGACAAACATCGCCATCTGGATCAGATGCAGGATGAAGATGCCGAGGTTCAGGCGCAGCAATTGCGGGTTCGTCAGCACCTGCGCGAAAGGCACTTTCGGCAGATGCGCATGAAGGTCGTGTGGCGGCGGCTCCGGCACCGCCCAGCGCACCACGCCGATGGCCGCGAACGCCAGCACCGCGGTGAGCACGAAGATGCCGCTCATGCCGATCGCCGCATAGAGCAGCGGCGCGAGAATCAGCGAACCGGCGAACACCAGCCCGATCGACGATCCGATCATCGCCATTACCTTGGTGCGATGCGCGTCCGAGGTGAGATCCGCCGCCAGGGCAGTCACTGCCGCCGAAATCGCGCCGGCCCCCTGCACGCAGCGCCCGGCGATGGTCCAATAGATATCCGGTGCCCAGGCGGCGATCAGGCTGCCGATGGCAAACAGCAGCAGGCCGATGATGATCACGCGCTTGCGCCCGAAGCGGTCCGAAGCCATGCCAAAGGCGATCTGCAGGCTGGCCTGTGTCAAACCGTAGGCACCGAGCGCGATGCCGACCAATGTCAGATCCTGCCCTCCCGGTATGTGCTTCGCGTGTTCGGCGAACACCGGCAGGATCAGGAACAGGCCCAGCATGCGCAAGGCAAAGATGGAGGTGAGCGAAAGCCCGGCGCGCTTTTCCAGCGGGGTCATCTTGTCGCTGCCGAAGGAGCGCATTCGATTCTGATTGAGCGTGGCGAGGGGTCGGGTGTTTGACTTATAGTAGCAGGTTTGGCTTGCCTGCTGCGATGCAGCAACGGCAGCCGGCCACCCGGGATTCGCGCAGGGCATGGACAGCATCCGCATCCGCGGCGCACGCACGCACAACCTCAAGAACATCAACCTCGATCTGCCGCGCAACCGGCTGACGGTGATCACCGGCCTGTCCGGCTCGGGCAAGAGTTCGCTCGCCTTCGACACGCTGTATGCAGAGGGGCAGCGGCGCTACGTCGAGTCGCTGTCGGCCTATGCGCGCCAGTTCCTGCAGTTGATGGAAAAGCCCGACGTCGACCTCATCGAGGGCCTCTCGCCGGCAATCTCGATCGAGCAGAAGGCCACCAGCCACAATCCGCGCTCGACCGTCGGCACGGTGACCGAGATACACGACTACCTGCGCCTGCTCTACGCGCGCGCCGGCCAGCCGCACTGCCCCGAACACGGCCAGCCGCTCGCCGCGCAAAGCGTGTCGCAGATGGTCGACCACGTGCTCGCGCTGGCGGAGGAAACCAAACTGATGGTCGCCGCGCCGGTGGTAGCCGATCGCAAGGGCGAGCAGCACGACCTGTTCGCCGAACTGCGCGCACAGGGTTTCGCGCGCGTGCGCATCGACGGCACGGTGCACGAGATCGACGCCGTGCCTAAGCTCGACAAGAACCGCAAGCACAGCATCGACGTGGTGATCGACCGCCTGAAGGTGCGCGCCGATGCGCGCCAGCGCCTCGCCGAATCGTTCGAGACCGCATTGACCCACGCCGACGGCCGCGCCATCGCGATCGAGACCGACAGCGGCACCGAGCACCTGTTCTCGGCGCGCTTCGCCTGCCCGGTGTGCTCGTACTCGCTGCCGGAACTCGAGCCGCGCCTGTTCAGCTTCAACAATCCGATGGGCGCCTGCCCGAAGTGCGACGGCCTGGGCCAGGTGCAGTTCTTCGACCCGGCGCGCGTCGTCGCCTTCCCGGAGATCTCGCTCGCCGCCGGCGCGATCCGCGGCTGGGACCGGCGCAACCAGTTCTACTTCCAGTTGCTGGCAAGCCTGGCCACGCACTACAAGTTCGACATCGAGCAGCCGTACGAGGCGCTGCCCGAAGCCATCCGCAAGGTCGTGCTCTACGGCTCGGGGCGCGAACAGATACCGTTCCGCTACCTCACCGAAACCGGCCGCACCACGCTGCGCGAGCACAGCTTCGAGGGCATCGTTCCCAACCTCGAGCGCCGCTACAAGGAAACCGATTCGGTGGCGGTGCGCGAAGAGCTGTCGAAATACCTCAACAGCCAGCCCTGCCCCGCCTGCCACGGCACGCGCCTGCGCGAAGAAGCGCGCCACGTGCTGATCGGTGACAGGACGCTGCCGCAGGTATCGCACCTGCCGCTGGCGCAGTGCCGTGCGTTCTTCGCCGGCCTGCAACTCGCCGGCCAGCGCGCGCAGGTGGCCGAGAAGATCGTGCATGAGATCACCTCGCGCATCAGCTTCCTGATCAACGTCGGCCTCGACTACCTGACGCTCGACCGCAGCGCCGATACCCTTTCAGGCGGCGAGGCGCAGCGCATCCGCCTGGCGAGCCAGATCGGCTCCGGACTCACCGGCGTGATGTACGTGCTCGACGAGCCGTCGATCGGCCTGCACCAGCGCGACAATTCGCGCCTGCTCGAGACGCTCGAAGAACTGCGCGACATCGGCAACACGGTGATTGTCGTCGAGCACGACGAGGAAGCGATCGCGCGCGCCGACCACGTGGTCGACATGGGGCCGGGCGCCGGCGAGCACGGCGGCGAAGTCATCGCGCAGGGGCTGCCGGCCGAGATCGCGGCCTGCGAGGCCTCGCTGACCGGCGCCTACCTCTCCGGCCGGCGCGAGATCGCGCTGCCGAAGCAGCGCACGCCGGCCAACGAACTGCAGCAACTGGTGCTGCGCGGCGCCAGCGGCAACAACCTGCAGGGCGTCACGCTGGAACTGCCGGTCGGCCTGCTGACCTGCATCACCGGCGTCTCGGGCTCGGGCAAGTCCACGCTGATCAACGACACGCTCTACGCCATCGCGGCCAAGCATCTTTACGGCTCCTCCGGCGAACCGGCACCCTACGACGGGATCGAAGGCCTCGAGCAGTTCGACAAGGTGATCAGCGTCGACCAGAGCCCGATCGGCCGCACGCCGCGCTCCAACCCCGCCACCTACACCGGGCTGCTGACGCCGATCCGCGAACTGTTCGCCGGCGTGCCCGAGGCGCGCAACCGCGGCTACGGGCCGGGGCGCTTCAGCTTCAACGTCAAGGGCGGCCGCTGCGAAGCCTGCCAGGGCGACGGCATGATCAAGGTCGAGATGCACTTCCTGCCCGATATCTTCGTGCCTTGCGACGTCTGCCACGGCAAGCGCTACAACCGCGAGACGCTGGAAATCCGCTACAAGGGCAAGAGCATCCACGACGTGCTGGAAATGACGGTCGAGCAGGCCTACGCGTTCTTCGATGCGGTGCCGGCCATCGCACGCAAGCTGCAGACGCTGGTGGATGTCGGGCTGGCCTACATCCGCCTCGGCCAAAGTGCGACCACGCTGTCGGGCGGCGAGGCGCAGCGCGTCAAGCTGGCACTCGAACTCTCCAAGCGCGACACCGGACGCACGCTCTACATCCTCGACGAACCGACCACCGGCCTGCACTTCCACGACATCGAGTTGCTGCTCAAGGTGCTGCACCGCCTGCGCGACGACGGCAACACCATCGTCGTCATCGAGCATAACCTGGATGTCATCAAGACCGCCGACTGGCTGGTCGACCTCGGCCCCGAAGGCGGCGACGGCGGCGGCCGCATCATCGCCACCGGCACGCCCGAGCAGGTCGCCCAGGTCGCCGAATCGCACACCGGCCGCTACCTCGTGCCGGTTCTCGCCAGGCGCGGCAGCGTCATGCCGCCGAAGAAGAAACGCGGACCAGCCAAAACTTGACCGGCCTGCAGGCCGCATGGGCTGGGCCTCCCCGGCCTCCCTGCCTGCCCATCGAGCGTCCATGCGCCTCATGGCGAGGCATTGCCCACGATCCAGCTCCCATGCGGGTCGCAGGCCGGCAGGTGTAATGGATTGAGGATAGCCTCCGGCGTTCAAGGCGCCAGCGTTGCGGCCAGCGGACTCACCTGTTCGAGCCACGGTTCGAGTCGCTGCCCCGTCGCGATGCGTACCGCGTAGCGCGGCGGGTGGCCGATCGCAGCTGGACTCGGCCCGTTGCGAATGCTGTCCAGCTCGCCACGGAACGCGAGCGGCACGTTGATCTCGTCGACGGCAACCTCGCTGATGAAGCCGCCATAGCGCTTGCCGTGGCCGTCGACATGCCGAACCGCCGGACGCACCATGCCGGCGAGGATCAGGTGGCGGGCACGATCCGGATAGCGCGCGCGCAGCGCGGCGGCATCGACACCGGCGTCGACCACAAACAGCCGGCTGTTGCCGTCGCGCTCCTGTCGCGCCTGGTCGGCAGCCGACTTGGCGCGCCGCTCGAACTCCGCATTGCCCGGGTTGGCGGCCGCGGCGGCGGCATGCGCCTGCGCCGTCTTCTGCGCGCGGGCGAGCATTCGCTTCCAGGCCGGGCCGTCGTACTCGAGCACCAGCAGAACCGGCTGCGGCAAGCCGCGCTGGTAGCGGCGCTCCTGCGACTCGGTCTGCACACGGGTATCGAAGCCGAGTTCGGCCATGCGCGCCTCGTCGATCCACGCCGGCTGGCGGTAGTAGCCACCGTAGTCGATGTCCTCGCCATCGCCGGACTCGACGCGCCAGTGCAGGCGCAACGCCATGCCGCTGTTCTCGCGCCGAGACATGCCGCCCCGGTCGAACCCGAGTTCGCGTTCTGACAGCGCGAGCCGCGCATCGGGTTCGCCGCTGCGATTGAGGAACACGCCGCCCAGCGCGACCGCGTTGGTCAGCAGGATCAGCGCCGCGCCGACGACCAGGGTGTGCGCGCGCGTCCAGGCCCTGATCATGGCCTGCCTCCGTCGCCGACGCGCCCCGCATGGGCCAGCACGCCGCGAAGTCGCCGCAGCACGAGCAGGATCAACACCGCCGCGAGGCCGAGCACGAGGAAGAAGAGGTACTTGGGCAACGCGTCCCACCACCAGTCGAAGAACTTGGTGTAGAGGAAGACCACGAAGAACGTGACGCCGGTATTGACCATGTCGTGCCAGTCGCGGCGCGCGCCGACGAAAATGGCGAGCGCCGCCCCCGCAAAGCCGGCGAGCTGGTAGCCGCCTTCGATCGTCCCGACATCGGCATCGAGATAGCTCGCGCCGCCCCAGTTGCTGAGCACCAGCGCCGGAATGAAGAACGCCAGCAGTCCGGACACGCGGTAGATCGATTCGAAGCCCGGGTAACGCCGATGCAGCGCGATTCGCGGGATGGCAAGCAGCAGCACTGCGGCGACGAAGAAATTCTCCGGTCGCTCGCCGGCCGACAGCCAGTAAATGCCGCCCCAGGTGCCGACGCGCGCCGCGACGAAACCGGCCACGCACAGAATGCCGGCGCCGAGCAGCAGCCGCAGGTCACAGGCATAGGCGAGCAGGAAGGCGAAAGCGGCCCAAGGCAGCAGCGCCTTGTCAGACGGCGCGATGTTGAAGATGGCACCGAGCATCGCGATGTTCAGCACGAAACAGGCGAAGGCAACCAGCGCCGCGAGCTTGGTGAAGTAGCCGCTGGCATCGCGCCCCTGCATCCACACCGTGAGGCCGAGCGTGGCCAGAGACGCCATGACGAGTATCGCCACCTGTGCCGCTTCGCCGAAACGGCCCCAGAACTGGTAGAAGAGGAAGAACACGCTCGCCGCCAGGGCCAGCGCGCCCAGGAAGGACGCGACCTTCATGCCGAGCGAGAGTTGCCTGGCGCGGACGTCGCGGTCGATGTCGAACTCGCGCGCATAGCCGGCGAGCAGTGCATCGTGGTGCGCGTCGAGCGCCGCACGGCGCGATGCATCGAGCACCAGCACGCCCTCGCTTGCGAGCCGCGCCAGCTCGCTGCGGAAGGCGCGGATCTCGTCGGCACGCTGCTGCGCCTCGCGGCGTGCAGCTTGTGTCGGAGCGGAATGCCCGGACCGTTCGAACATGATGTTGACATTGTGCCACGGCACCACGAGGCGCACGGGGATAGGCATCCCGCCGGCACCGGCCTGCGAGGCAGGCGCCATGGGGCCCTGCGGCCCGCCCTGCCGGCAAACGCCGCACCATGCGGCTTGCAGGCCGGTGGCAGCGCCGCCATCCGACCGGATCAACCGTCGAACTTCTGCCCGTGCTCGCGCGTGTCGTGGAACTGCACCTTGGGCCAGCGCTCCATGGTCACCATCAGGTTGTAGCGCGTGTCCGCGAGGTAGACCAGGTTGCCATCCACGTCGTGCGCCAGGCGCGCGCGCTGGGTGCGGGTAAATTCGTTCAGCATCGCCGCGTCGTCGCAGGTGATCCAGCGCGCGGTGTGGATCTCGGCGCGCTCGAATCGGGCGTCGACGCCGTACTCGGTCTTGAGCCGGTGCTCGACGACTTCGAACTGCAGCTGGCCGACCGCGCCCATCAGCAGCGTGTTGTCGAACATCGACTCGAACACCTGCACCGCGCCTTCCTCGCCGAGCTCGCGCAAGCCTTTCTGCAACTGCTTGGCGCGCAGCGGGTCGCGCAATTGCGCGCGGCTGAACAGTTCGGGCGCGAAATACGGAATGCCTTTGAAGCCGAGATCCTCGCCTTCGGTCAGCGTATCGCCAATCTGCAGGTTGCCGTGATTGTGCACGCCGAGAATGTCGCCGGCGACGGCATCTTCCATCAGCGAGCGTTCGTTGGCCATGAAGGTGACAGCGTTGGCGATCTTCATCTCGCGCTTGAGGCGCAGGTGGCGCACCTTGATGCCGGGCGCATAGCGGCCGGAACACACGCGCAGGAATGCGATGCGGTCGCGGTGGTTCGGGTCCATGTTGGCCTGGATCTTGAACACGAAACCGGTGAACGGCGTCTCGGTCGGCTGCACGCTGCGCACGCCGGCGTCGCGCGGCAGCGGCGCCGGCGCCCATTCCGCCAGTGCGCGCAGGATCTCGCGCACGCCGAAGTTGTTGATCGCCGAGCCGAAGAACACCGGACTCTGCGTTCCGGCGAGGAAGGCATCGAGATCGAACGGCGCCGAGGCGCCGCGCACCAGGTCGATGTCCTCGCGCAGCTTTTCCATCTCCATCGCGGCGTCGCGCTCGAGATGCGGATGGTTGAGGCCGAGCAGCGCCTGCACCGTCTGGTTGGCCTTCTCCTCGCCCGGCGTGAAGCTCAGTATCTCGTTGCGCAGCAAGTGGTAGACGCCGATGAAGCGCTTGCCCATGCCGATCGGCCAGGTCACCGGCGCGCACTGGATGCGCAGGATCGACTCGATTTCGTCGAGCAGTTCCAGCGGCTCGCGGCCTTCGCGGTCGAGCTTGTTGATGAAGGTGATGATCGGCGTGTTGCGCCGGCGGCAGACTTCGAGCAGCTTGATCGTCTGCGCCTCGACGCCCTTGGCCGAATCGACCACCATCACCGCCGCATCGACCGCCGTCAGCACGCGGTAAGTGTCTTCCGAGAAATCCTGGTGGCCCGGCGTGTCGAGCAGGTTGAACACGCAGTCGTTGTGCTCGAACTGCATCACCGAACTGGCCACCGAGATGCCGCGCTGCTTTTCGACCTCCATCCAGTCGGAGGTCGCATGGCGGCCGCTCTTGCGCGCCTTCACCGTGCCGGCCATCTGGATCGCGCCGCCGAACAGCAGCAGCTTTTCGGTCAGCGTGGTCTTGCCCGCGTCGGGGTGGGAAATGATGGCGAAGGTGCGCCGCCGCGCGACATCGCGCGCGAGCGGGGACTGGGGCGAATTGGTCGCGCCGGCAGGTGCGCCGGCATCGACGGCCGTATCTGTCATGGAATCGGAATCCTGGAAGGGCGTTTCGCCCGCATGCTTCGGCGCACGAAGCTGCCGAAAAGGGCTGAATTCTAGTCGATCCGGACCGCGAGGGCGATGGCGCTGCGGCTTGGCGGCTCCCCGGCGCTGCACGCACCGCTGCATGCGCCGCACAGCGACGTGCACCGCACGCATGCCGTCAGGCGCATCGAATTGGCGCCGGGCGTGGGCTACCATAGGCATACGGCAATCAGAGACCACGGCCTGCGCAGCGCGTCGGCCGGTGGGCTCGATGCGCTGCCTGGCCCAGATCCCAGGCGTTCGCGGAGGTATTCATGCCCAACGGAAACAACGCCGACGGCGGCGCCGTCTTTCCCGACCGCGGCCTGGTCGCCGGCACGATTCCCGGCGTGGCCGGCATGTCGGCAGAGCCGGAGGATCGGCGCCTGTTCGCGGGTGACCACCATCCGCTCGGCATCGAGGGCGGGCCGGACGAAATGCAGGCCGGCGCCTTGAAGGAGATCGCGGAACCCGCGCCGCGCAGGGACGACCAGAGCTGGGGCATCCAGCTCGCGCGCCACGACAAGGCGCTTGCCGGCACCGAGAAGAAGGTGCTGGAGGTCAAACAGGGTGCCATCCTGAACTGCCCGCTGCCGGCGCTGCTTGCGGCGATGGTACATACCAAGACGCTGTCGTCCAAGGTGACGATCACCGCGCGTTCGCAGAAGGTAAAGAGCACCTACCCTGACAAGTCCGTCTATCCGGAGAGCAACAAGAAGACCGATCCGCCGCTGGCGAAGGACGAAACGCAGAGCACCTTCGAAGTCACCTTCCCCGGCAACGCCAAGACCGAGGTCACAAACTTCCTCTGGTCGAACAGCGGCGGCGCAGCCGAGTACGGCCGTTCCAGCGACGACGTGCTGTGGGTGAGCGTGATCGAGAAAGCCTTCGTCGTGCTCAAGGCCAGCGGCAGCTACGAAACACTGGCGAGCGCTGACACCGGCCCTGCCGCCAACGAGGTGGTCGAATTCGTCACCGGCAGCGTGCAGGTCAAGGAGGTCGCGAAACTCTCCGCCGCCGACCTCAACACCACCCTCGCCGACGCAACCAAGGTGCCGACCATCGCCCGCCGCAGCAACATCGACAACAACTACGCCCACGCCTATGCGGTGCTCGGCCTGAACGCCGGCAAGGTCAAGCTCTACGACGCCCTCGGCCAGCGCGAACGCGAGATCTCGCTCGACGACTTCAAGAAGGGTTACGACTACATCCTGCACCCGTGAACGCCGTGCAGCGGCGCACCTCGGCAGGCAACGCGCAAGCCGTCTGCGAGGCTCATGGATAGGCGCTGTGGGCGGTGGTACGCCGCGGAACGCCTATCCATGCACCCCACAGGCCCGGCAACCTGCGGAAGTCCAGCCCACGCAGCTTGTGGCGTGTCCGGCGTGGCGGATGGCACATGGAGCGGCGCGCTTCGGGCATGTCGCCCCGGGACGCGCATGGAATGGGCCTCGCACGGCACCCTGCCCCGGGATCGCCATGCCATGCGGGTAGTGGCGGGGTGGTGCTTCGGATTGC
>JAEUNL010000008.1 GCA_016791115.1 Rhodocyclaceae bacterium | reverse complement strand
CTGCGACGCCCACCAGCTCGAACAGATGTTCCGCAAGTTCCACGACGATGCCGCCGCCGCGCAACGCTTCGCCGCCGAACAGCCGGCCGGCCGGTGGTCGCCGGCGCAGGTGCAGGAGCGGCTGCTCAAATCGCATACGGTTGACGAGGCGCTGGCCCAGTTCGGGACCTGACCTGCCAGGCGGTACGACGCGGGAAGCTCAACGCTTGAGGATCAGCAGGCTTTCCTGCGTGTCGGAGATGAAGGCCTGAATGACCGCGCAATGTTCGACCAACAGCGCCACGACATCGGAATTTCCAGAATTGCCAATCGCGCACAGAACCACCTTCGGCGGGGCGCCATGAAGAAGGCTCAACTGCCGGAAGTCGTCGTCCTTCGACACGAGCACAAACCCATGCTCGGCGGCATGTCGCCAAACGCTCGCATCGTCCTGCCCGCGCAAACCAAGCAGATCGACATGAGACGAATCCGGAAAGTGTTCGACGAGAGCGTCGACGATGCGGAAGCTCAGATTCTCGTCGAGTAGCAGCTTCAAGCCGCGAGCAATCCAGCGAGGCGACGCTCGCGTGCGGCAGCAAAGGCGAGTGCCGCGCGAAGATGATCCGGAGTCAGGACCGGAAAGTTCTGCAGCAACTCCGCCTCGCTCATTCCGCCGGCCATGTATTCGAGCACGTCGTACACGGTAATGCGCGTGCCCTTGAAGCACGGCTTGCCGCTGCGCACACCAGCACGGATTTCAATGAGTTGCTCCAAGTCCATGTGCGCAATACTACGTCAGAGGCTGATGCGGGGCAATCTGTTGCCCTGTTCAATGTGTCCCGGTGGTTGCGCCATTTGCCTTGGCTGAATGCCGCATGGATTGGCGTTCTGCGGGCATGTCGGCCTGCGGGGTAATGTTCATGCGGGGCGTGGCTTGGCATGCCGTGGGAGCGCCATTGCATGCGCCTTCTGGCGCGGTGGTGGGTTCGCAATTCACGCTGTTTGTGCTTAGCGGCGCGCAGCGGAGTCGAAGCACCATTTCCGTTGCGCTGAATCGTCGCATGTCGCGATGCGACCGCCGCGCCGGTCTCGCCCGGCAGGCGAGTTACTTATTCTTGTCTCGCCAAGAATAAGTAACCAACAAGAAGGCGACCCGGGTTCGCTGCCTTGCGCTTCGCGCAAGGTGCCCTGCGCTGCTCGATCTGTCGGGCGGCTGCGCAACTCGTCCCGCTACGCGGGACTCAGACAGTGCTCGCCGACGTCCCCCGACAGCCCTGCGCTGCTCGGCGGCTCACACGGGGATGGGCGGTGCGCGCCGCGTCATCAGTTGAATGTGTCAGTTATCCGCAGAGTCGCGGCTATGCGACCCGCATGGATAGGCGCTCTGCGGGCTGGCAGGTCCGATAGGCGCATCGGGCTGCGGTTGCAGGGCATGCCGACCTGCGAGCGCCATTCCATGCGCATTCTGGCGATGCATGAATTGGGCGGCGATGGGAGGAAACGAGAGGAAATCGACTGACGGGAACTCCCTCGATCCTGCCGCAAACATTCAGCAAACGGAGTCTGCAGTACGCTCAGCCGATGGCGGACGCCGATATCGATTGCGAATTTTGCGACGCCTTTGGCATCATGCGGACTTGCCTTTCTTGTTCCGCTAAATTCAGTCAAGAGCTTAATGCTTCGAAAAATTGCATTCCTGTTCGAAGAATCCTTCATCAAAGTGAAGGCAAGTTTTCCGTCATGTTTAGCCTCCACACTATAGGTTAGACCCGCTGATACCTTTGTTTCTCGTATGCGCGCACGCTCTGGCGTAGGAATTAGAAAGAATGCAGTTCGTCACCAATGGTCCCGAAATTCCCGACGCGCTCTTGCAGGCGCACGAGGAAGGCCGCGTGGTGTTCTTCTGCGGCGCGGGCATTTCTTGTCCGGCAGGACTGCCGGGCTTCAAGGGGCTGGTGGAGCAAATCTACCGGCTAAATGGAACAGCACCTTCGGACATTGAGCGCGAGGCATCCAATCGTGGGCAGTTCGACGCCACGCTTGATCTGCTCGAACGGCGTCTCCCGGGGCAGCGTTTGGCAGTCCGTCGCGCACTGGCGCAGGTGCTGAAACCGAAGCTCCGCCGCAACGGTGCTACCGACACGCAGGCAGCGCTATTGCGTCTAGCGCGCAGCCGCGAAGGGGCACTGCGGCTGGTCACTACCAACTTCGACCGCATCTTTCACGCGGCGGCCAAACGTACCGGCCAAGCGTTCCAAGCTTACGCCGCCCCTATGCTCCCCATTCCCAAGAACAGCAGGTGGAATGGGCTGGTCTACCTGCACGGCCTGCTGCCAGAATACGCGGACGACACTGTCCTGAACCGCCTCGTGGTCTCCAGCGGCGATTTCGGCTTGGCGTATCTGACCGAACGCTGGGCTGCCCGTTTTGTAAGCGAGCTGTTCCGCAACTATGTGGTCTGCTTTGTGGGCTACAGTATCAACGACCCTGTGCTGCGCTACATGATGGATGCGCTGGCGGCCGACCGGATGCTGGGCGAAGTCACACCGCAGGCCTGGGCACTAGGTGATTGCGAACCGGGGCAAGAGCACCGAAAGACCATCGAATGGGAAGCCAAGGGCGTCACGCCCGTTCTCTACAACGTACCCGCAGGCAGCTACGACCATTCTGCGCTGCACCAGACCCTACACGCATGGGCAGAAATCTACCGTGACGGCGTGCAGGGCAAAGAAGCTATCGTCGTTAAGCATGCCCTGGCGCGCCCGCAGGACAGCACGCGACAGGACGATTTTGTCGGGCGGATGCTATGGGCATTGTCGGACAAATCGGGCTTACCGGCAAAACGCTTTGCCGACTTCAATCCGGCTCCTTCGTTAGACTGGCTGCTGGAGCCCTTCGCGCACGAGCGCTTCGGGTACGGCGATCTGCCCCGCTTTGGCGTGCCGCCCCATGACGAAGTGGACACTAAGCTGCGTTTCAGCCTGATTCGGCGGCCTGCGCCCTATGACCGTGCATCGCCGATTCTCCTTGCCTCCGGAGGCGTCACCGGCAGTCAGTGGGACGACGTGATGTTCCATCTCGCCCGTTGGGTGGTGCGCCACCTGGACGACCCGAGACTGGTCATTTGGATTGCAGAACGTGGTGGACAGTTGCACGACCGTTGGCCGTGGTTAATCGAAAATGAGTTGGACCGTTTTGATTCATTGGAGCGTGGAGGCAAAACCTCCGAGCTCAATGAAATCAGCTTGCACGCCCCCAAGGCCATTCCTGGCCCACTAATGCGCACCTTGTGGCGCCTTCTGCTCAGTGACCGGGTGAAATCACCGTGGCGCGATCCCGATCTGTATCGCTGGCAAGGACGTCTGAAGCGCGAGGGATTGACTACCACATTGCGTCTGGAATTGCGCGAGTTACTCGCACCCAAAGTGGTGTTGAAGAAACCGTTTCGGTGGGGTGACGACGATTCGAGTAGCGCTGAAGAGCCTACGCGAATCAAACAATTGGTGGACTGGGAACTCGTGCTGGCCGCCGATCACGTGCATTCCACTCTGCGTGATCTGGATGACGAGCGCTGGACGTCGGCTCTGCCGCTCCTGTTGGAAGATTTCCAACAGCTATTGCGTGATGCACTGGATCTGTTGCGCGAGTTGGGCGAGGCCGACGACCGCAGCGACTGTTCGCATTGGGATCTGCCATCCATCACGCCGCATTGGCAGAACCGGGGGTTCCGCGACTGGGTAAGCCTGATCGAACTGATGCGCGATGCATGGCTCGCGGTGTGCGCCACCGACAGGACGCGTGCGACACGCATCGCGCAGAACTGGTTCGAATTTCCGTACCCCACCTTCAAACGCCTTGGTCTGTTTGCTGCCAGTCAGGATGGTTGCATCCCACCCAACCAGTGGGTGAATTGGTTGTTAGCCGATGACGCGTGGTGGCTGTGGTCCCCAGATACGGGGCGGGAGGTGTTCAGGCTGTTCGTTCTGCAGGGGCGGCATTTGGCAGGAGCTGCACAGGAACACTTGGAGGCAGCCATTTTGGCGGGTCCGCCGCGCGAGATGTACCGGGACGATCTAGAGGAAGATCGGTGGCAAGACTTGGTGGCACACTCGGTCTGGCTGCATCTGGCCAAGCTGAATACCTCGGGCTGCGCACTGGGGGCGTCTGCAGCGGCACGCTTGGTGAAAGTCTCCACCGCCTACCCACAATTGCAGTTGGCGACCAACGAGCGTGACGAGTTCTCGCACTGGATGAGTGGCACCGGCGATCCGGACTACGAGGACAGCCGGGATGTCGACATTGCTCCCCGCAAGCGGCAGGAACTGGTGCAATGGCTCACCAAGCCGGCGCCGGAGCAGCGACCTTTCTACGAAGATACGTGGCGTGACGTTTGCCGGACGCGCTTCTTTCACAGCTTGTCCGCGTTACGTGATCTCGCACAAGCTGGTGTGTGGCCCGCTGGCCGATGGCGCGAAGCTCTGCAGGCTTGGGGCGAAGAAGCGATGGCGCTGCGCTCATGGCGGTACGCCGCACCGCTGGTGCAGACCATGCCCGATGCTGTGCTTCTGGAAATTGATCACGCAGTGACCTGGTGGATAGAAGCCGCATCCAAGTCAATCAACTGCCATCAGGGCATCTTGCTGGACCTGTGCCGCCGCGTGCTGGCTCTGCCGCTGGAAGCAGGCTCAGGTACTCGCACCATCCGAAACGGCGTCGAGACCTATGACCTTGTCGGCTCGGCGATTAACCATCCCATCGGGCACGCCACGCAGGCGCTGATCAACCTATGGTTTAAGCAGAATCCCAACGACAACGATCTCCTGCCAGCAGACCTCAGGCCCATGTTTACCGCACTGTGCGATGTGCATGTGGATCGATTCCGCCACGGTCGGGTGCTGCTGGGTTCGCGGCTGATCGCATTTTTCCGTGTGGATCGTCCTTGGACCGAGCAGCACCTGTTGCCGTTGTTTGGTTGGAGTAATCACGTTGAAGCAAAGGCCGCGTGGGAAGGATTCCTCTGGTCGCCGCGCTTGTACCAACCATTGTTGACCGCCTTTAAGTCGCAGTTCCTGGATAGCGCAAACCACTATGCCGATCTTGGCAAGCACCGCCAGCAATTCGCGACCTTCCTGACCTACGCAGCATTGGGCCCGACCGAGGGCTACACCGTGGAGGAGTTCCGGTCTGCGATTGGCACTCTCCCGCATGAAGGACTGGAGGAATCCGCACAGGCGCTTTCCCAGGCGCTTGAAGGCGCAGCCGATCAACGTGAGGACTACTGGAAGAACCGTGCCCAGCCGTTCTGGCAACAGATCTGGCCAAAGTCCCGCGATTTGGCTACTCCGCGAATAGCTGAGTCCCTGACTCGTCTGGTGATTGCCGCCCGAGGCGAACTCCCGGCGGCCTTGGCTGCGGTGCAGGCCTGGCTGCAACCGATCGAACACCCTGACTACGTCGTACACCTGCTGCACGAATCGGGTTTGTGCAGACGTTTCCCTGCGGAGGCATTACTGCTGCTGAATGCCGTGATTGCCGACCAACAGTGGGCACCCCGGGAGTTAGGCAAATGCTTGGACGGGATCGCGCAAGTCGCGCCACAGCTTGCGCAATATGCAAGTTACTTGAGGCTGCGCGACTATTCCCGGAGACGAGGAATCTGAGGTGGCTTTTTTAGATGCCCGGGACTTAAGGGGACTAAAGGACTAAAACTAACGGGGCTCGAATAAGTTTCTCGTCGACTATCCGAACCAAACGAGAAAGCAACTCGACACCTTCAGTGTGCGTGGCGTAGGTTGGCGCAGCGCAAGCCGCCGCACGGTTGAGCCGTCGCATACATCCGGCGACCGCCATCCGACCGCATAACCGCCGTACTTCGCATTTAGAGTCGTCCCCTGTCAGAAGGCGCATGGATCGGCCCTCTGCAGCCTACCTGTCCTGGGGGCCGCGTGGAATGGCGCAGATGGCAGGGGCAGGCCGGAGAGCGCCATTCCATGCGGGTTCTGGCGGTGCCGGTGTGGGGAGTTCGGGGGTGGCCCTCGGGTATAATCCGCCTTTGCCCGACGCGGCGCTTTCCCGCTTCCATCCCGGCCCGACTCCCGATGTTCGAAATCCTCAAGCTGCGCGGCGCCGCCGCCCTTTCCAGCACCCGCCTTGCCCGCCTTACCGAGTCCCTCAAGTCTGCGCTGCCCAAGCTGAAATCGGCGGCGGCGGAGTTCTGGTATTTCGTCGAGCTGCGCGGCCCGCTGTCGGATGACGAGCGCGCGCGGCTCGTCGACCTGCTCGGCGCCACGCCGGCGGGTGCAGCGCCGGCAGGCGCCTTGCTGCTGGTGACGCCGCGGCTGGGCACGATTTCGCCGTGGTCGTCTAAGGCAACCGACATCGCGCACAACTGCGGTTTCGACAAGGTGCTGCGCATCGAGCGCGGCATCGCGTATCACGTCGACCTGCGCGGCGGTGTCGATGCGCCGGCGCGGGCCGCGCTGCTGCCGCTGATCCACGACCGCATGACCGAGTCGGTGCTGGAGACGCTGAACGATGCCGATGCGCTGTTCCACCACGTCGAACCGGCGCCGCTGACCACGGTGGATGTGCTCGGCAAGGGCCGTGCGGAACTGGTGCGCGCCAACGGCGAGCTGGGCCTTGCGCTGTCGGACGACGAGATCGATTACCTCGTCGACAACTTCGGCAGGCTCGGCCGCAATCCGACCGACGTCGAACTGATGATGTTCGCGCAGGCCAACTCGGAGCACTGCCGGCACAAGATTTTCAACGCCTCCTGGGTGATCGACGGCGTGGCGCAGCCGCACACGCTGTTCGGCATGATCCGCGAGACGCACAAGGCGAATCCGCAGGGCACGGTGGTGGCGTATTCGGACAACGCCTCGATCATCGAGGGCGCGCGCGTGCAGCGCTTCTATCCGGGCAGCGACGGCGCCTACGCCTTCCGCGAGGAAGAGACGCACATCCTCGCCAAGGTCGAGACGCACAACCATCCGACGGCGATCTCGCCGTTCCCCGGCGCGGCGACCGGCTCGGGCGGCGAGATCCGCGACGAAGGCGCCACCGGGCGCGGCTCGAAGCCGAAGGCGGGGCTGGCCGGCTTCTCGGTGTCGAACCTGAAGATTCCCGGCTTCGAGCAGCCGTGGGAGCAGGACTACGGCAAGCCGGAGCGCATCGCCTCGGCGCTCGACATCATGATCGAGGGGCCGATCGGCGCGGCGGCGTTCAACAACGAGTTCGGCCGGCCGAACCTGACGGGCTACTTCCGCACTTTCGAGCAGGAGGTGCAGGGCGAGGTGCGCGGCTACCACAAGCCGATCATGATCGCCGGCGGTCTCGGCAGCATCCAGGCGCAGCAGTCGCACAAGATCGAATTCGGCGACGGCACGCTGCTGATCACGCTCGGCGGGCCGGGCATGCTGATCGGCCTGGGCGGCGGCGCGGCCTCGTCGATGACCACCGGCACCAACACCGCCGATCTCGACTTCGCTTCGGTCCAGCGCGGCAACCCGGAAATCCAGCGTCGCGCGCAGGAGGTCATCGACCGTTGCTGGCAACTTGGTGACAACAATCCCATCCTCGCCATCCACGACGTCGGTGCCGGCGGCCTGTCGAACGCGCTGCCGGAACTTGCGCACGGCGCCGGCTGCGGCGCGAAGTTCGACCTGCGCGCAGTGCAGATCGAGGAGCGCGGCATGAGCCCGCGCGAGATCTGGTGCAACGAGGCGCAGGAGCGCTACGTGCTGGCGATCCCGCCCGAGCGGCTGGCCGAATTCCGCGCCCTGTGCGAGCGCGAGCGCTGCCCGTTCGCGGTGGTCGGCCACGCAACGAAGGATGGCGAACTGGTGGTGGCCGATGCGCACTTCGGCAACAACGCGGTCGACATGCCGATGGACGTGCTGCTCGGCAAGCCGCCGCGCATGGAGCGCAACGTGGCGACGCGGGCGACGCACCTGCCGCCGTTCGACACCACGGACATCGACCTTGCCGAGGCCTGCCGGCGCGTGCTGCGCATGCCGAGCGTGGCGTCGAAGAATTTCCTCATCACCATCGGCGACCGCACCGTCGGTGGGCTCACCGCGCGCGACCAGATGGTCGGCCCGTGGCAGGTGCCGGTGGCCGACGTGGCCGTCACCTGCATGAGCTACGAGGGCTATCGCGGCGAGGCCTACGCGATGGGCGAGCGCACGCCGCTGGCCTGCCTGTCCGGCCCCGCGGCCGGGCGCATGGCGATCGGCGAGGCGATCACCAACCTCGCCGCGGCCGACGTGCCGAGCCTCGACCGCGTCAAGCTCTCCGCCAACTGGATGGCCGCCGCCGGCCATCGCGGCGAAGACGCGCAACTGTACGCGACGGTGAAGGCGGTCGGCATCGAGTTCTGCCCGCAGATCGGCGTCGCGATTCCGGTCGGCAAGGATTCGCTGAGCATGAAGACGGCATGGGAGGAGGACGGCGCCAAAAAGCAGGTCGTTGCCCCGTTGTCGCTGATCGTCACCGCGTTTGCCGCCGTCGACGACGTGCGCAACACGCTGACGCCGCAACTGGTGGTGGAAGACGGCGTCGAGACCGAACTGATGCTGATCGACCTCGGCGAAGGCCGCCAGCGGCTCGGCGGTTCGGCGCTGGCGCAGGCGTGGAACTCGGTCGGCGAATTCGCGCCCGACATTGCGCCCGCGCTGCTGAAGAACTTCTTCGAGGCGATGCGCAAGCTGCGCAGCGAGAATCTGGTGCTGGCCTACCACGACCGCGGCGACGGCGGCCTGTTCGCCACCGTGTGCGAAATGGCGTTCGCCGCGCACTGCGGTGTGTCGCTGATGATCGACACCGTCTGTTACGACCCGAAGATGAACGACGTCGATGGCCTCGACCGCCGGCCCGATTCGCTCAAGGGGCGCTTCAACGACCGCATCTTCGGCAGCCTGTTCAACGAGGAACTCGGCGCGGTGATCCAGATCCGCCGCGACGACCGCGAGAAAGTGTCGGCGATCGTGCGCGCGGCCGGCCTCGGCCACTGCCTGCACTCGATCGGGCACCCGAACGAGCACGACGAGATCCGTGTGTGGCGCAACGCCAAGATGGTTTACGGCGCGAAGCGCGGCCTGCTGTGGCAGACGTGGAGCGAAACCAGCCACCGCATCGCGCGACTGCGCGACGACGCCGCTTCATGCGACGAGGAATTCGCGTCGCTGGCCGACGCAGCCGATCCGGGTTTGTTGCCGTCGCTGTCGTTCGATGGGTCGGACAACGTGGCCGCGCCGTTCGTCAATGCCGGCGCGAAGCCGAAGATCGCCATCCTGCGCGAGCAGGGCGTCAATGGCCAGGTCGAGATGGCGGCGGCGTTCGCCCGCGCCGGTTTCTCCGCCTATGACGTCCATATGAGCGACCTGCAGCAGGGGCGCCATGCGCTGCGTGACTTCCACGGCTTCGCCGCCTGCGGAGGCTTCTCGTACGGCGACGTACTCGGCGCCGGGCAGGGCTGGGCCAAGTCGATCCTGTTCAACGACGCGCTGCGCGCCCAGTTCGAGCAGTTCTTCGCCCGCTCCGACACCTTTGCGCTGGGCGTCTGCAACGGCTGCCAGATGATGGCCAACCTTGCGCCGATCATTCCGGGCGCGGAATGCTGGCCGACCTTCCACCGCAATCGCAGCGAGCAGTTCGAGGCGCGCTTCGTGTTGGCCGAGTTGCCGGCGAATCCCTCGCTGTTCTTCGCCGACATGGCCGGCAGCCGCATTCCGGTGGTGGTTTCGCACGGCGAGGGCAGGGCGGTGTTTGCCGGCACGGATGCGCAGGACAACGCGCTCGTTGCCATGCGCTATGTGGACAACGCAGGGCGGGTGGCGAAGACCTATCCGGCGAATCCGAACGGTTCGCCCGCGGGCA
Organism: Rhodocyclaceae bacterium; assembly: GCA_016791115.1. Taxonomy (GTDB): domain Bacteria; phylum Pseudomonadota; class Gammaproteobacteria; order Burkholderiales; family Rhodocyclaceae; genus Methylophosphatis. The sequence continues at coordinate 118,020 of JAEUNL010000008.1, read as the reverse complement.
TCGCCGGCGTGACCACGCCGGACGGCCGTTTCACGATCATGATGCCGCACCCCGAGCGTGTGTTCCGGACCGTTCAGATGTCCTGGGCGCCCGCTTCATGGCGCGAGCTGGATGCATCACCCTGGTTTCGCATGTTTGCCAACGCGCGGCGCTGGCTCGGCTGATCCGCTCAGCAGAGCGCCGAGCATTCGACGATCGCCTGGCCGAGCTTGCCGGCCATGTCAGGATCGACGCCGGCCAGCGACACGCGCACCGTCTCGGCGCGCGTTTGCTCTCCGCTGCGGGCAAGGGCTACGCCGAGGGCATAGAGAACCCGTGCATCGCCCGGCCCGAGATCGGCAGCCTTCTCCAACGCGGCGATAGCTTCGGCATGGCGCGCAAGCATGGACAGCGCGTTGCCCAGCGAGAACCACGCCACCGGGTTCGCCGGTTCAAGCTCCGTCCAGTGGGTACCGAGCGCAGCGGCCTCGTCCCATCGCTTCTTCTCCGACAGTCTTCCGACGCGAAGGAATAGCGGTTGCTCGGATTCGGGCTTGTCCCAGATCGGGCTGCCGGTCAACGGTTCGATGTCACGGGCGGCTTGGCGGCGCAGCCGGTCCAGCCGGTCTGCCGGCATGGCGTAATAGGCGCCCATGTGTCCGGCAGAAAGAAAGGTCGTGATGCCGATCAGGCGACCCTGTTCGTCGAACAATCCGCCGCCGCTGGCACCGAGGGAAAAGCCGGACGAGGTCTCGATCACCGCACTGCCGTCGAGCTTGTGCAGTGCCGTGACCTTGCCTTCGGCGAAAAAGGCCTCCACGCCCCCGGTATAGCCGTAGTAGATCGAGCGGTCGCCGGGTTTCAGGCTCGCCGAGTCGCGCACCGGCACCGGCTTGAGCATCATCGCGTCGGTCTTGAGCAGGCAGAGGTCGTGTTCCATGTCGACACGCTGCGAATAGACGTTGTAGGCCAGCGCGCCCTTCACCACTGCGATGCTGGACGCATCGCGCGTGACATGGCAGTTGGTCAACACCTCGTCGGTGGCCACCACGACACCCGAACCCAGGAAGGTCTTGCCCTGTGCGGTGTGGGCCCGTACCTTGGCGACACTGATCGAAAGCTGGGTGACGAAGGCGGAATCCATCTCGGCAGCCGCAGGCGTTGCGGCGCACGCGGCGAGGAGCAGGAGGCTTGTGCGGCGCATGCTCGACCCTCGGTTTGCTGGAATCGTCAAGACTCCGGCCCGGCCGGCAGGAGCACCTGACAACTTAGTTTGACGCCGCGTCGAAAAGTTCGCCGCCCCGGCGAGGGGTCAAGGTTCGCGGCCGGAGCGGGTCGTTCGGGCAGGCTGATCGTAGAGCTCGGGAAAGCGCTCGAGCCAGGCCCACGAGGTGGCGAGCAGGACGACGACGATGAAGGTCCAGCTCCCGGTCATGAAGCAGCACGCCGCCGGAATGACAAGTCCGGCGGCCTGGTCCAGTGCGCTGCCGAAGCCGAACCAGAGTGCGGTAAGCACGGCCCACTTGAGCATGAAGCCCGGCAGGTACACACGCATCGCGCGATTGTGGCGATAGTTGAGCTGGCGTTCGAGCTGGCTGCCGCGCGTGACATCGCGGAAATAGCGGAAAGGCCAGAAGTAGCGAAACCAGAGGCGCCACAGCGGTTCGCTGGCGGGCCCGGGCGGGTCGGCAAGGTTCATGGCTGCCTCCGAATCTTTGCGGCCGCGCAAACGGATTCCCCACGCGGCGGGTCAGGATAACCTTCCCCGGAGTTTACGGCAGAGCGCCGAAGTGGTTGACAGGCTGCACGAGGGGGGCAAAAAAAACAAACGGCAGAGCGGGGCTCTGCCGTTCGGCGGGTCGTACGTACCGCAGCAGCGCTTATTCGGTGACCTTGGCGGCCTTGCGCAGCGACATGATGTGCTCCTCCACCATCTTCTGCTGGAGGCGCTGGGCGATCTGGCCCTTGGTCTCCTCGAAGGTCGGGACCTTGAGGTCGCGCACGTCCTCGAGCTTGATGACGTGGTAGCCGAAATCGCTCTTTACCGGCATCGGCGTGAATGCACCCTTCTCGAGCTTGGTCAGGGCATCGCCAAACGGCTTCACGTAGGCGGACGGTGCACTCCAGCCGAGGTCGCCTCCCTTGTCCTTCGAGCCGGGATCCTTGGACTGCTTGGCCAGTTCGTCGAACTTTTCACCCTTCTGCAGCTTCGCGATGATCGCCTTGGCGTCGTCTTCCTTGTCCACCAGGATGTGACGCGTCTTGTACTCCTTGCTGCCGAGCTGCGACTTGATCGCGTCGTATTCCTTCTGCGCGTCGGCGTCGGATACCGGATGCGAGCGGACGAAATCCTGCATGTAGGCGCGAATCAGCACAGCCTGCTGGGCGAGATCCGCCTGCGCCTTCAGGATGGGGTTCTTGTCCAGGTTCTTCTTGCGCGCTTCGCCGACCAGGATTTCGCGGCGGATCAGCTCTTCCTTGACCGCGTTGCGCAGCTCGGGCGAATCGGGAATGCCCTGCGACAACTGTTCGGTGAACAGCGCATCGCCGCGGATCTTGGGAATGGTCACGCCATTGACGGTAATCGGCTTCGACTCACCGCTGGCAGCCGCCGCGGTCTTGTCCGCCGCTGCAGCGGCCGGCTTGGCGTTTTGCGCCAACGCTGCGCCCGAAAGGGCGCCGGCCAGCAGTACGAGGGAAATGCGGCTCAGGGTGCTTTTCATGGACTGTCCTTCTGTTGGAAAAATGAAACGCTGGAAAGGGATCGGGTTTCGGAATCAGGCTTCGCCGGGGGCGCTTGCCGCGATCGACAGGGCGTGGACGTCGCGGCGCATCATGTCGCCGAGCGCGTCATAGACCAGTCGATGCCGCGCCAGCGTGCCCTTGCCGGCAAATGCCGCCGATACGATGCGCAAGCGGTAATGGCCGCCGCCGCCGGCTGCGCCGGCGTGCCCTGCGTGGGCTGCCGAATCGTCGTCGATCTCGACGCTCAGGGGTTCGAGCGCGCCGAGGCGGTCGCGCATCCTGGAAACGACGGTACTCATGGCATGGCCTTACGGAACGGCTTGACCGACGTGCGGACGTAAACGCCGGCCACGACGAACGGGTCGACCGCGAACCAGGCTTCCGCTTCGGCGAGGCTGGCGAACTCGGCCACGATCAGGCTGCCGGTGAAACCGGCCGGCCCCGGGTCCGGCGAGTCGATTGCGGGAAACGGACCGGCGAGTACGAGGCGTCCTTCGGCGAGCAGCTTGTTCAGGCGCTCGAGATGCGCCGGCCGCGCGGCGAGGCGCTTCTCCAGCGAACCCGGCGCGTCTTCGCCTAGCAGGGCATAAAGCATTACTGTTTGTCCTCCTCGATGTACTTGCCGAGGAACATGCTCTGGGCGATCACGAAGGCGAACATCAGCCCCATGCCGCCGAACAGCTTGAACTTCACCCACGTTGCTTCGGGGAACTCGAATGCGACGTAGAGATTGAGGAAACCCATCGTGGCGAAGAACACGATCCAGGCCGCGTTGAGCCGTGCCCAGATCTCGTCCGGCAGTTTGATCTGGGCTTCCATGAAGGACCGGATCAGATTCTTGTTGAACACCGCCGACGAAACGAGCAGGCTGGTCGAGAACAGCCAGTAGAGGATCGTCGGTTTCCACTTGATGAACGTCGCGTCGTGGAAGAACAGCGTGGCGCCGCCAAACACGACGATCAGCCCGAGGCTCACCCAGAGCATCGTGTCCACCTTGCGCCCGCGCGCGAGCAGCCAGCCGATCTGCGCAAAAGTCGCGACGATCGCCACACCGGTCGCAATCAGGATCGGTGCCTGCGCAGCCGCGATGTCGTGCCCCAGCCATTGGTTGGCGATAGCCGTGGCAGCTTCGGAATGGCTGCCGGCGATCTGGTACGAAACGAAAAAGAGAATGACCGGAAACAGGTCGAAGAGAAATTTCATGCGCGCGGATTATACGCTGATGCCGTCGGCTCGTCCGGTGTGCCGTCCGGCTGGCCCGACAGGCCGTTTTTCCAAGTAAATCAATATGTGACAACGCGCCAGCCGGGCAGGACGCTGACAAATTCTCAGCCCTTCTCTCTCAGCCCTTTTCGTCGAATTTCAGCGACGCGGAATTGATGCAGTAGCGCAGCCCGGTCGGCTGCGGGCCGTCTTCGAACACATGGCCGAGGTGTGCGCCGCAGCGGCTGCAATGCACTTCGGTGCGCCGCATGAAGCAGCTCCGGTCATCCTGGGTCTCGACGTTGGCTTCCGTGGCGGGCTGCCAGAAACTCGGCCAGCCGGTACCCGAGTCGAACTTGTGCGTCGAGTCGAACAATTCCGCGCCACAGCAGACGCAGCGATACATCCCGGCGAGGTGGTTGTCCCAATAGGTGCCGGAGAACGCGCGTTCGGTTCCCTTTTCGCGCGTCACCTTGAACTGCTCCGGCGTCAGTTGCGCACGCCATTCCGCATCGGATTTGTGGATCTTTTCGCTCATCTTGGTTTCTCCTGCGACGCTTCGACCCCCAGCCGCCCGATTCGTTCGCTTTGGGAAGGCAGTCGCAGCCCGGTTGCGACGTCCGCCGGATCGGCACCCGGTTTGTGCGCAACCACGCCGAGCAGGGGGGATGCGAGGCGCTCGCGCAGCGTCGCCAGATTCTCGTCGAAGCACTGCATAGTCGGGTCGATGCGGTTGGCGACCCAGCCGGCCAGGTCGAGCCCGCGGCGGGCGACGGCTTCCTGCGTGAGCAATGCATGATTCAGGCAGCCGAGCCGCATGCCGACGACCAGGATCACCGGCAGGCCGAGTGCCACGGCCAGATCGGCCGTGTCGAGGCCGGGGGCGAGTGGCACCACGAAACCGCCGCAGCCTTCGACGATCACGGAATCCGCACGCGCCGCAATGTCCGAGTAGGCGCGCAGAATCGGTGCCAACCCGATTTCGGTGCTCTCGCGGTTGGCCGCGATATGCGGCGAAACGGCAGCGCGCAGCAAATAGGGGTTGATCGTCGGACGATCGATTTCGAGGCTTGCCGCGTTGCGCAGCGCTTCGACGTCCTCGTTGGTTTCGCGGCCCGCGATGGTTTGGATTCCTGCCGCTACCGGTTTCATGCCGGCCACGCTGCAGCCGGTCCGTCGCAGGGCGTGCATCAGGGCGCAAGCGACCAAGGTCTTGCCGACGCCGGTGTCGGTGCCGGTGACGAACCAGGATCGGTGGCCGGGCGGGTTCATGGTGTCATGGCCTCAAAGCCGGACGGCGAGCAGATAGAGTGCGCAATAGGTTACCGGCAATCCTTCCGGCCGGCGCAGGCGCTCGTAGCGTTGCTCGACCTGCCGCCAGGTGGCCCGCCCGAGGATTCCGCGGCGCCGGCGCGGGCCGGCGTTGTTCGCGCCGATTGCCTTCAGCTCGCGCAGGATCGCGGACAGATCCGGCCGATGCAGCGTCAGCGGACGGACGGACGCGTGTTCGACGCGCAACCCGTGCGCCTCAAGATGGTTTTTCAGCTCGTCGAGCGGATGAAATTTCAGCACATGGTCGTGGCTGTCGATGCCGGCGAAAGCCGTTTCGAGTTCGCTCAGCGTGCCAGGACCGACGCTCGCGAGGGCGACGCGGCCCCCGGGGCGCAACACGCGCGCCGCTTCGGCGAAAGCCGCTGCAGGGTCGCACCATTGCAGGGCCAGGCTGGAACAGACGAGGTCCATCGTTCCGGGCGCAAACGGCAGGCGTTGCACATCGGCTGCGATCCAGCTGCTTGCGCGACCGCGCGACCGCGCGACGTTCAACATCGCCGGAGCGAAGTCGACGGCCGCGATGTGTGCCGTCGGGAAGCGCAGCGCAAGCCGTTCGCTGGTGTAGCCGGTGCCGCAACCCAGGTCCGCGATGTCGCGCGGCGCGAGGTTGTTCCCCAGCATCTCGATCAGGCGATCGCAGATCAGGCGCTGGAATTCGGCTGCGGCGTCGTAGCTCGGGGCGGCGCGGTCGAAGGCAGCGCGCACCCGTGCGTTGCCCGGCGTATCAGGCGGCAGGGATGACTTCACCCGCGAATTGTCTCACGAGCGCCGCACTAGCTTCGGGCCGGGACAGGAAGGGCAGGTGGGCACAGGCATCGAAACGGTGCAGTCGTGCGTGCGGCAGGTTGGCGGCCAGCCAGCTTCCGGCAGCCGGCGGAACGACGTTATCGCAGTCGCCGTGGATTACTCGTGCCGGCACGTCGATTTCACGCACCACGGCGCGCAGGTCCGCGTTGCGCAGGATGTCCAGGCCTTCGTGCAGCGCACGCCGGTCGGCCGGCGGCGGCGGGAGTGCGGCCAGGCGCCGGCGCAGGGCGCGTTCCTGCTCGTCGCCGCGGCACATCGAGGCGCGGAAGCGGGCCATCAGCGTCGTCGGATCGGCATCCAGCTCGGCGGCAAACCCATCGAGTTCCGCTGGAGCGATGCCGTGCGGCCAGTCCTCGCCGGCACAAAAACGCGGCGTCGTCGCGAAAAGCACCAGGCCGCTTACCTGCCGAGGATGCAAGCACGCGAGCCGCAGTGCGAGCATGCCCCCCAGCGACCAGCCGCACAGCAGACAGGTGTCGGGCAGCACGGATGCCACCTCCGCGGCGAGCGTGTCGAGCGTGACGGGTTGCGTGCGCGGGCTTGCACCATGTCCGGGCAGGTCGAGCGCATGCACGCGATGATCGCGCGACAGTTGCGCAGCGAATTCGCCCCAGATCGCGCCATCCATGCTCCAGCCGTGCAGCAGCACGACGTCGGGCCCAGTGCCGGTGCGGATTACGTTCAGCTTCATGCGAGCGCGCGCAATGCGGAGACCAGGCGCTCTACCTGTACCTCGTCGTGTGCGGCCGTCAGCGAGATGCGCAGACGCGCTTCGCCGCGAGGCACGGTCGGGGGGCGAATCGCCGGCGTCCAGATGCCTTGCGCGTCGAGTGCCTGCGCGACCGCCAGCGTCGCGTGGTTGTCGCCTATGATCAGGGGCTGGATCGGCGTGCGAGAGTCGGCGAGCGGCCAGCGCAGTCCGTTCAGGCCATCGCGCAGGCGCGCGATGAGCGCGTTCAGGTGCGCGCGCCGCGCATCGCCCCTTTCGATCAGGTCGATGGCGGTCAGCAGCGCATGCGACAGCAAGGGGGGCGCAGCGGTGGTGAAGATGTAGGGACGCGATCGCTGCAGCAGCCATTCGATCACGGTCTCGTGCGCGGCCACGAATGCGCCCGCGACACCGGCAGCCTTGCCCAGCGTGCCCATCAGGATCAGGCGCGGCGATGCGAGGCCGAAGTGAGCGAGCGTGCCGCGGCCCTGCGGACCGAGCACGCCAAAGCCATGCGCGTCGTCCACCAGCAGCCAGGCATCGTGCTTCTGCGCGAGATCCAGTAGTCCGGGTAGCGGGGCGATGTCGCCGTCCATGCTGAACACCGCATCCGTCGCGATCAGCTTGCGCGGGGCTTCCGATCGTGCGAGCTGGCGCTCCAGCGCAGCCAGGTCGCGATGCGGGAAGCGATGATGTTCGGCACGCGACAACACTGCTGCGTCCACCAGCGAGGCGTGATTGAGCCGGTCGGCAAACACGGCGTCGTTGCGGCCGAGCAGGGCGGGAATGACAGCGAGATTGGCCATGTAACCGGTGCAGAAGCCGAGCGCCCGCGGCATGCCGACGAACCCGGCCAGGCGCGCCTCGAGTAGTTCGTGGGCACGGCTGTGGCCGCTGACGAGGTGCGATGCGCCGCTGCCGATGCCGTAGCGTTCGGCGCCTTCGCGCGCCGCCGCGACGATGTCGCGGTGACCGGCAAGCCCGAGATAGTCATTCGACGCGAATGCCAGCTGGGTACGGCCGTCGACCTCGACCAGTGGCCCGCATACCCCTTCGACGATGCGCCTGCGGCGTTGCAGTCCCTGGCCGGCCAGCGAGGCAAGCTCGGTCTCGAGCGCGGCAAGTGCGGCCGGACGTTCAGCGGAGCACGGCATCGAGCGCCTCCCGCGTGCGCGTCACCAGCAGCTCGCACTCCGTGTCGGAGAGGATGTAGGGCGGCATGAAGTAGACGGTGTTGCCGATCGGCCGCAGCAGCACCTCGCGTTCCAGGCATGCGGCGAACATCCTGTTCGCGAACGCCGGATCGTCCGTGATCGCGTCGAATGCGACGATCATGCCGCGCTGGCGCAGGTGGCGCAGCCGCCGGTCCGCAGCCAGCGGCGCACAGAGGCGGGCGAACAGGTCCGCCCGCGCCTGGTTGCGTGCGAGTACGTCGTCCTGTTCGAAGATGTCGAGCGTGGCGAGTGCCGCGCGGCAGGCGAGCGCATTGCCGGTGTAGGAGTGCGAATGCAGAAAGCCGCGTGTCGGCTTGTCGTCGTAGAACGCGCGGTAAATCGCGTCGGTGGTCAGGACGATCGAGAGCGGCAGATAGCCGCCGCTGATGCCTTTCGACAGACAGAGAAAATCCGGTCGTATGCCGGCCTGCTCATGCGCGAAGAAGCTCCCGGTGCGGCCGCAGCCGACAGCGATCTCGTCGACGATCAGGTGCACCCCGTGGCGATCGCACAGCCCGCGCGCGAGGCGCAGGTACTCCGGGTCGTACATCGCCATGCCACTGGCGCACTGGACCAGCGGCTCGACGATCAGCGCCGCGGTGCGGTCGGCATGGGTCGAGAAATGACGTTCGAGCGCTGCGGCGGCACGCCGGGCGACGCCCTCCGGCTTTTCGCCGGGGCCGGCCTTGCGTGCATCCGGCGTGTCGACGGTGGCCGCTGCATGCAGCAGCGGCCGGTAGGCGTCGCGAAAGATCGCCACGTCGGTGACGCCGAGTGCGCCGACGGTTTCGCCGTGGTAGCTGCCGGTCAGGCAGACGAAGCGATCCTTCTCCGGGCGGCCGCCGTTGCGCCAGAAATGGTGGCTCATTTTCAGGGCGATCTCGGTCGCCGAGGCACCGTCCGATGCGTAGAAGCAGTGCCCCAGGGCGTTGTCGGTCAGCGCCGCAAGCCGCTCGGAGAGTTCGACCACCGGGCGATGCGTGAACCCGGCGAGCATGACGTGCTCGAGCCGGTTCATCTGATCGGCGATCGCGGCGTTGATGCGCGGATTGGCGTGGCCGAACAGGTTTACCCACCAGGAACTGATTGCGTCGAGGTAGCGGCGCCCGTCGAAATCATGCAGCCAGCATCCCTCTCCACGTTCGATCGGCACCAGCGGCAACTGTTCATGCTGCTTCATCTGCGTGCACGGGTGCCATACGGCATTGAGGCTGCGCGCGAGATACTCCTGATTGGTGCTCATGCGTGACAGGCGATACGGAGGCTACGGGATGCGACGTTGGCGGCGCGCCTCAGGGCGTGCGCTCGACGAAGCTGATGGGTGCCGGGCTCGGGCGGGCATCGGTCGCGGGTGCGCAGGCGTCGTCGTCGAACTGCGGCGGGTCGAATGCCGTATCCCCGTCCGGGTCGGGAATGCCGGTTGGTTTGAGGCCGGCGAAGTCGCACAGCGAGGCGTCTGCCAGGTGCGAGGGTACGACGTTCTGCAAGGCGCGGAACATGGTTTCGATGCGGCCGGGGTGCTGCTTCTCCCACGATTGGAGCATCTGCTTGATCGCCTGGCGCTGCAGGTTGGGCTGCGAGCCGCACAGGTTGCACGGAATGATCGGGAAGGCGCGCGCTTCGGCGTAGCGCTCCAGATCGCGTTCCGATGCGTAGGCGAGCGGACGGATAACCACGTGGCGGCCGTCGTCGCTCACCAGCTTGGGCGGCATGCCCTTGAGCTTGCCGCCATGGAACATGTTGAGGAACAAGGTCTGCAGCATGTCGTCGCGATGGTGGCCAAGGGCGATCTTGTTGCAGCCGAGTTCGCTGGCCACGCGGTAAATGATGCCGCGCCGAAGGCGGGAGCACAGGCTGCAGGTGGTCTTGCCCTCGGGAATCACGCGCTTGACGACACTGTAGGTGTCCTGGTCCTCGATGTGAAAGCGCACGCCCCGGCTTCGCAGGTAATTCGGCAATACGTCAGCCGGGAATCCCGGTTGTTTCTGGTCGAGGTTGAAGGCAATCAGTTCGAAGCGGACCGGTGCCTTTTCCTGCAGGGCGAGCAGGATGTCGAGAAGGGCATAGCTGTCCTTCCCGCCAGAGAGGCAGACCATCACGCGGTCGCCGTCCTCGATCATGCGATAGTCGCCGATCGCTGCACCGACGGCGCTGCGCAGGCGCTTCGCGAGCTTGTTCGATTCGTAGCGCGCCTTTTCGGCGCTGCGCGATTGCGGGCGTTCGGCTGTCTGCGACATGGACGGAAGCTCAGTGCAGGTGGCGCGGCTGCGGCTGTTCTTCCTCGGGCATTTCGGCGTGGGCCGGCATGCCGTCCGGGTCAGGGTAGAGCGGCGCACCGCAGTCGTCGCAATACTCGAGCGGGAAGCGTTGCTCGTGTACGGTGATGTCGGTCACGCCGCATTCGCGCAGCAGCGCTTCGATCTGTTGGGGGACGTCCGAATTCTCGTCTTCGGCGTCGAGCAATGGCCATACGACGCCATGCACGATCGCGGTCTCTCCCGCAAGCGAGAATCCGACGCGGAACTCCTCGAGTCGCTTGTCCCAGAATCCGCCGATGGCCGCACGCAGCGTCGATGGCTTGGCCTCGAGCGCACTTTCGAGAAAGGCAACCGACGACAGGATCGAATAGGGTCGGGCACGTCGGTCGGCCTGACGGCAGGCAGAGTGGAAGGCGTCCGGCAACAACACTTCGAGCGCGCAACCGGAGAACAGCGCCTGCATCGCCGCGTGGCCTTGGGACGTCCATGCGGTGGTCGCCGAATCGCGCGACCCGTCGGTCTCCTGCCAGCGGAACAGCGCTTCGCCGCGCGGCACCGCGACGGCGCCGATCACGTAGCGCATGTCGGAAAGGAAGGGGCTGGTTTCGGGCAGCTCACGCGGATCGACGACCAGATCGTGTTCCTTCAGCGCGGAGGCGGCAAGGCGCTGCACCAGTTCGCGTGTCTCGACGAAACCGTTGGGAAGCTGGTCCGGACTCCAGAGCACGTTTGCAAGCGCAAAGCGCGATCCCGCGGCAAGCACGTGCGCGCCCAGATGCACGCGAAGCGCGGCAAGCGCGCTTCCCGATATCGTGCCGGCCGGAATGCTGAAGCGCGACCAGGCGAGTGCCGGCGCGGCGAACATCAGCACGTCCCACTGTTTGCCGTCTTCGTCCACCTGCAGGCTCTCGGCACTGGCCTCGACCATGTCGGCCAATGCTTCGTAGCCACGGCCGTCGTCGCGATACAGCGCGTCGAGCGCCGCGTTCAGTCCGTCCTCGTTGCCGGCGGCGAGCATCCGGTCGGCAAGGCCGAACAGCTGCGTCTCCCAGAATGCGTCTTCCAGGCGGCTTCCGGAATTGCCGAGGCCGCGTGCGGCCACGATCAGTTTTTCTGCGTCGCGGGTCAGGCCGCCGCGGCGGGAAAAGCGGGTGCGTTTCATGAGTCGGAACTATCGAAGGGAATGAATGCGGGGCGACAGGAGAAACCAAGGCGACATTCTACTCCTTCCGGACGCGCATCCTTTCGGCCGGAAACGGCGTGTCGGCGCGCGCTTCAGCGCGATGACGGCGCGGCGCGCAGGCTGATGTCGCCGAACCACGTGAGTGCCTCGGAAGCCGTGTTGTCCGTATCGGCGGCGACGACGATGGCGCTGATCGGGGGCGCGTCCTCGCCGAAGGCAGCCCGGAAGTCCTCGGCCACGTTGCGTTCGATCGAGACCCAGCGACCGATGCGCGCGGCGCCAGACTCGGCCACGATCATGCGCAGGCGGTCGGTATAGGGGCTCCAGCCGGCGTGGCCGACCGGCTGGCGCGGTTCCCATACGTAGCACAGCGCGGCGGCGGGCACCTGTTCGCCCCAGATGGCGCGCGCAATGCGCAGCTTCATGCGCTCGGCGAAAGGCATGCGCGCAATGTCGTAGTCGAAGATCACATAGACCCGTGCCGGATAGTCGTCGCCGGCCTTCGTCCTCATGTCGGCCTGCTCGATCAGCCTTTCGGTGCGCCAGGAGAACGAAAGCCACGGCGTGCGATGCGCATCGGCTCGCAGTTCATGGGCGATGGCGGAAACCGATTGCTCGGCGTGCGCTTCCAGTACGGTGCGATCTTCCAGCTTCACCAGGCGGTAGCGGGTCTCCTTGGCCGACTTGCCAAGCCGGTAGGGCTTCCATCCTTGAGGTAATACCTCGCCGGGTGTGCCCTTCGAGAAAGGGCCGATGTCGATGTGCGCGTCGTCGGCAGCGCGGGCGCTGGCGCTCGACGCCAGCAAGGCCAGGAGGAGGCTAGCGAGACGAAGTTTCATCGGCATGTGCGATACCGTCGAGCAGTTCGGGGCAGTCTGCACGAAGACGGTGCAGATCGGCTGGCAGGTCGACGTCCCACGACACGGGAAGTGCGTGCCAGCGCAATCCGAGTCGGATGAACTGCGCCCGGGTTTGCGAGTAAACCTGCGCGGTGCTCCATTCGATTCCTTCGAAGACCGCCGGCTCGAAGCGCGACAGTCCGATCAGCGAATAACCGCCGTCCTCCACAGGCCCCAGCACCGCGTCGTTGCCCGCCTCCAGTGCCTGGAGCGCGATGCGAAGGTCATCCGTGCTTCGTGCCGGGCAATCGGTGCCGATCAGCAGCAGCGGCCGGTTTTGAGAGGCAACGCGCATGGCGTAGGACATGCGCTGGCCGATGTCCCCGCCGGCCTGGGCATAGAGCGCGATGCCGTGATCACGTGCGCATTCGACGAAAAACGGTTCGTCGGTTGCAGGGCTGCAATGAAGTTCGACCTGTCCGGGCGCGGCCGCACAGGCCGTCGCAAGCGTGCGCCGGACCATGCGTGCATGCAGCAATGCCGCACCCTGCGGACGCAGGGGCGGACAAAGCCGTGTCTTGACTTCGCCGGCATGCGGCGCCTTGGCGAAAACGATGATTCGCGCCATGCTCAACGCGTATCGGCGTAACGCGCTGCGAGCCTGGCAGGATCCGCGCCAAAGAAATAGGCAGCGCGCAGGCGCCACATCAGCCATATCGTGCGCAGGGGGCCGTGGGTTGACCAGCGCCGGCCCGATGTCGTCGCGCGCGCGGCCAGGCAGGCCGGGCGGCCGATGCGCTTGAGCCGGCGTGACAGATCGATGTCTTCCATCAGCGGGATCTCGGCGAATCCGCCGATCCGCTCGAATACGTCGCGGCGCATGAACATCGCCTGGTCGCCGGTCGCGATCCCGGTCAGGCGGGAGCGCCGGTTCATGAACCATGCCACGACAGCAGGCCACCTGCCGGGCGCGTCGATCCGGACGTCGAAGCGGCCCCATGCGTGCGCGCGCAAGGCCGACTCGATCAGGCGGTCGGCATCCGCAGGCAGACGCGTGTCTGCGTGGAGGAATAGCAGCAGGTCGCCCTCGGCACGGCGGGCGCCTGCATTCATCTGCGATGCGCGGCCGCGGCTCGCGGCGATCACCTGCTCGGCATGAGGGCGAGCGAGCGCCGTCGTGTCGTCGCTGCTGCCGCCGTCGACGACGATGCGCTGCGCGCCGCGTTCCGCCAGCGGCGCCAGGGCCTGCAGTGCGGCGACGATGTTCGGCGCTTCGTTCAAGACCGGAATGACGATCGATAGGCGGTTCATGCGGGAAGAATGGGCGAGGCGTCAGCGCGCGTCGTTGAGGCGCCAGTCGTAGTCGAGGAATGTGACCGGTACCCCGCCGCCGCGTATCGCCGCGCGATCCTCGGGTTTGTCGGCGAGTTGGTCGGCGTATCGGGCGAGCCATTGGTCGAGGGATGTGTAGCCCTTCCAGCCGCGCGCGAAATCCTTGCCGTACCAGTCGAAGATCGACGACAGGGCGAGCTTGCGCGCGCTGGTGTCATAGCGGTTGCGCGTGCGGTCGGACATGAAGCGCAGCGCCTGTTCGTCGAACTGGGCGTCGAGGCGCGTAGCCACATAGGCTTCCTCGCGCAGCATCGGGCAGCCGATCGACGCACAATTCACTGCGAAGTGGATGCGCGGATCGTCGTAGCGACCCGCCACCCGGATCATGTCGTGTTCGATGCCGTCGAGCGTGGCGTCGCGCCCGAACAGGGTGAAGAACCGGTCCTTCCACGGGTTGCCGATCAGCTTGCCGAAATCACGGATCGAGCGGATGTCCGGGTAGCGCATCAGGACCTTCTCGATCGTGAACGCATTGTAGGCATTGATCAGGAAGGCGAGCTGCTGCGGCTTGCTCCAGGCATTGAACTCGGATTCCGGAACGGCGGAGAGCGCGCCGAGGTAGGTCTTCAACTGGCTGCGGTCGCGGGCAAAGCCGGCGTAGCTCACCGCCGAGGATTTGCCGGCGTCGCGCAACACCACATGCTTCTGCAGCAGCGTGCTCCATGCCGTGTGCTCGTGCTCGAATGCGGCCGTTGCGGCAAGCGGCAGCGCCGAAAACACCAACAGTGCGACCCACGATCGCAAGGCGACCGCGGCAGTCCGCGCCGTGGTGCGGAGATGCCGTGCGCGGCCATCCTTGCGTTGCGGCAGCGCCGGAGAACGAGCATCGACGGATCTCATCGCCGCATCCATGCGTGATATCGACCGACCCATTCGAGCAGTTTCTGCGGTGCATGGGCGCGCTTCCAGATGCCGGCGGCGTACTTGTTGGCCTCGGCAAGCGTCGGGTAAATGTGGATGGTGCCGAGCAGCTTGTTGAGTCCGAGGCCGTGCTTCATGGCCAGCACGTATTCCGCGATCAGGTCGCCGGCGTGTTCGCCGACGATGGTCACGCCGAGGATGCGGTCCTTGCCCGGCGCCGTCAGCACCTTGACGAAGCCGTGTGCCTCCTCGTCCGCGATGGCGCGGTCGAGATCGTCGATGCCGTAGACAGTGACCTCGTGCGAGATGCCCTTTTCCTTCGCCTCCTGCTCGTTCAAGCCGACACGCGCGACCTCGGGCTCGGTGAAAGTGGCCCATGGAATCACCGAATAATCCGCGCGAAAGCGCTTCACGTCGCCAAACAGCGCATTCACCGCGGCATACCAGGCCTGGTGCGAGGCGGTATGGGTAAATTGATAGGGGCCGGCCACGTCGCCGCAGGCGTAGATGTTGGGGTACAGGGTTTCGAGGAACTCATTGGTGTCGACGGTACGCGTCTTCGTCGTCGGGATGCCGAGTTCCTCGAGGCCGTAACCGGTGGTGTTGGCCACGCGGCCAACGGCGCAGAGCAGCGCGTCGAATGGAATGCGCACGTCACCCCCCTCGCATTCCGCGATCAGGATCTTCTCGCCGTTCTCGATCACGAACTGCTTTGCACGGTGCCCGGTCAGCAGTTCGATGCCTTCGGCACGAAAACGTTGCGCGACGAGGTCTGACACCTCGGGATCTTCGCGCAGCATGATGCGCGGCGCCATCTCCACCTGCGTGACCCTGGCGCCGAAACGTGCGAAAGCCTGCGTCAGTTCGCAACCGATCGGCCCGCCGCCGAGCACCACGAGCCGGCGGGGCAGTTCGCGCAGATTCCATACGGTGTCCGAGGTCAGGTAGCCGACTTCCTCGATACCGGGAATCGGCGGCACGAACGGCCGCGCGCCGGCCGCGATGACGATGGCGCGGGTGGACAGGGTCTGCGTACCCTGTGCGGTCGCGATTTCGACGCTCCAAGGCGACGTGATCTTCGCCGTGCCCTCGATGCACTCGACGCCGAGCGCACTGTAGCGCTCGACCGAATCGTGCGGCTCGACGGTGCGCACCACGCGCTGCACACGTGCCATCACGTCGGCGAAGTCGTAGCGGGCGGTTGCGTCCTGCAGGCCGAACTCCTGTGCGCGGCGGATGTGCGAAAGCAGCTTCGCCGAGCGGATCAGCGCCTTCGAGGGCACGCAGCCGGTGTTCAGGCAATCGCCGCCCATGCGGTGCTTTTCGACCAGCGTCACTTTGGCTTTCACGGCTGCGGCGATGTAGGCGGTCACCAGTCCGGCCGAGCCGGCACCGATCACGACGAGGTTGCGGTCAAAGTGCGCCGGCTTCTTCCAGCGCGCGTACACCTTGCGCGCCTTGATGCCGTCGAGCATGCGGCGCGCGATCAGCGGAAACAGCCCGAGCACGGTGAAGGAGATCAGCAGACCGGCCGAGAGGATGCCGCGCAGCGAATCGATCTTCGCCAGTTCGGTGCCCGCATTCACGTAGACCAGGGTGCCGGCGAGCATGCCGACCTGGCTCACCCCGAAAAAGGTGCGCGTCGGCAACCGGGTCAGGCCCATCAGCAGGTTGATGACGAAGAACGGAAACGCCGGCACCAGGCGCAGGGTGAACAGATAGAACGCGCCGTCCTTCTCGATGCCGTCGTTGATCGCGCGCAGGCGGTCGCCGAAACGCTGCTGCACCCAGTCGCGCAGCAGGAAGCGCGCACTCAGGAAGGCCAGCGAGGCGCCGATGGTCGACGCGAACGAGACGATCAGCGTGCCCATCACCAGCCCGAACAGCGCGCCGGCGACCAGTGTCATCACCGTCGCCCCCGGCAGCGACAGCCCCGTGACGGCGACATAGATCAGGAAGAAACCCGCCATGGTCTGGCCGGGATGCGCGCGATACCACCCGGAGATCGTCTGCTGCTGCGACTTGAAGTATTCGAGGCTGAAGAAGCGCCCGAGGTCGAACGCGAAGAATGCCGCGATCAGCCCGGCAATCAGCAACAGGACGAGGATGCGCGAGCGGCTCATGTCGACGCGCAGGCCGCGCCCGCAAATGCGCCGGCCAGCCTCGGTGCCGCACATTCGATGTCGTGCTGCGGGCCATCGGCGATGCGCTGCCAGTAGGACAAGTGCGCCGGCGATCCGGCGGGCCAGTCGGCCACGAATTCGGCGGCGAAGCGCGCATGGTCGTATCGCACCGCCAGCGCGTCGACGTTCGCGTCCGCCACGCGCGTGCCATACAGCGGCCGCGTTGGCGACGGGCGCTGCGATACGCGGGTAATGACCCCGTGGCGGGCGCCGCGAAAGTTCGGCATGCCGGCGGCGCCGTTGTTGGCGATGAGGCCGGGGCCGTGCCGCGACGGCACCTGGCGGAACACCGGGAGGCAGGTGTGGCTGCACGCGAACACATCGACTGCGGCCGCGTGGAACTGCGCGGCGAGCGCGTCGGCAACGCCGTGGCGGTCGAGTGCAGCGATATCGAAGTCCCATCCGGCGAGCGACTCCGCATCGCCATGCACGATGCCCACCGTCGCCCGGCCGACGCGGCAGCGCCCAAGGCGCGGCAGAGCGGCGAGACGGGCGAGGATGCCCGGATGGCGCAGCGCGGTTTCACACAGCCGCGCATGGATCGCGTTGGAACGCTCGACCGTGGCCTGATCGACGCTTGCCGGATAGGCGCAGCCGCAACCAGCTTCGGCGTCGGCGCGCACGAGTTCGGCCTCGACGTTGCCGGCAGTCGCACGATGCGCAAGCACGCGACGATTGATTTCGGCAAAGCCGGCATCGCCGACGTTGAACCAGTTGAAGTCGCCGTTGAAGAGGATCGTCACCGGCCCCGCTTCGTCGGCAGCCATTCGCTCGATTTCATCGAGTGCCGCGAGGTTGCCGTAGAGGCCGCCGACGACGTAGAGCGTCTCTGCCTCGAATGTCGGCGCGCCGGCGACGGCCGCTGCGCCGTAGCGGTAGTCGAGCGGGCAGGCGCGGCCGGGAAGGGCATTCACGCGTGTCGCCTCCCAAAGCTTGCGTGCAATCGACCGTTACGTGTGTCGGCGACCGGCCGCATTCGCCTGGCCGTCGATCCCCGCTGCGCGGGAGCCCTCGCCGGGTGGCTCATGCGCGTCGCCTCCGAACTGTTTTCGCGCGTTCCACCGATTCCGCTGTCGGCGACTGGCCGCATTCGCCTGGCCGTCGATCCCCGCTGCGCGGGGGCCCTCGCCGGGTGGCTCATGCGGCCAGCGCTCCGCCGCAGCTCGAGCCTTGTCCAGCGGTGCAGCCGTAGCAGTGGTCCATCACTGCAATCGGGTTGCCGTCGAGGTCGCGGCCGATCAGGTCGGCGAGGCGCGCGCGCGGCCGGCCGTCAACGACCAGCGGCAGGCCCAGCATCTGATTGAAGTCGCAGTCGTACACATAGCCCTGCCAGTCGACGCTCAGGATCGTGCGGCACATCACCGCGTCGAGGTTGTCGTCGCGATGCGCATCGCGCAGCAGGCGCATGTAATGGTTGAACTGGCCCTTGCTGATCAGCGTCGAGCCGAAGCGCTGGATCGGCATGTTGGCGAGCGTGTAGAGCGTGTTGAAGCGCAGGCCGTACCGTTCCCCGAGGTGGCGCTTGTAATCGGCTTCGAGTGCGGCCTGCGGCGGCGGCAGGCTCGGGCCCTGCGGGTTGTAGACGAGATTGAGCACGAGGCCGGAATCCGCGCTGCCGTAACCCAACGCGTTGAGCTTGCGCAGTGCCGCGATGCTCTTGTCGAACACGCCCTTTCCGCGCTGGCGGTCGACGTTGTCCTCGAGGTAACAGGGCAGGGAGGCGACGATCTCGACCCGGTTGGCGGCGAGGAACGCAGCGAGATCCTCGTGCCCCGGCTCCTCGAGTATCGTCAGGTTGCAGCGGTCCATGACCTTGATGCCGAGCGCCCGCGCGCGCGCAACCAGCGGGCGGAACACCGCATTGAGTTCCGGGGCGCCGCCCGTGATATCCAGCGTGGCGATGCCGCCGGCTTCGAGATAGGCGATCACGTCGGCGAGGGTTTCCGCGGACATGGTTTCGCTGCGCGTCGGGCCGGCATTCACGTGGCAATGCAGGCAGGACTGGTTGCACTTGTAGCCGAGGTTGACCTGCAGCGTCTCGACGCGCCGGCGTCGGATGGGCGGGAAGTCGGTCGCCTGCAACAGCGGCAGCGTGGCATGCATCGTCGGGGCTCCTGGCGATTGTTCACATCGTTGTTCGTTGTCGATTCGACCGTCGCCGTACCGGAAACCTTACCGGAAACCCTGCGCGCGGCGTTTGCTACCATTGGCGCCATTGTGCATCAGCCGGCCGGCGCGGCGCATGCCCGCCGCTTGCGCCCGGAACAGTCGCGACGCCATTCATCCTGCCCGTTCAGTCCGCTTCGTACACGCCACCATGATTTTCGTGCTTTCCCCTGCCAAGACGCTCGACTTCGAAACGCCACCCACGACACGAACCCATACCCAGCCCGAATTCCTCGACCATTCGGCGCAACTGATCGCGTTGCTGCGCAAGCTGTCGCCGGCCGATGTTGCGGCGCTGATGGACATCTCCGACCCGCTTGCCGCGCTCAACGTGGCGCGTTACGACGCCTGGTCGCCGCCCTTCACGCCGGCCAACGCCAAGCAGGCGGTGCTCGCCTTCGACGGTGACGTATACGACGGATTGCGCGCGCCGGATTTGCGCAAGGCCGATCTCGACTACGCACAGAAGCATCTGCGCATCCTCTCCGGCCTCTACGGCCTGCTGCGGCCGCTCGACCTGATGCAGCCCTATCGCCTGGAAATGGGAACGAAGCTCGCCAATCCGCGCGGCAAGGATCTCTACGCCTTCTGGGGCGAGCGCCAGACCGAAGCCCTCAACGCGCTGCTGGCGAAGCAGAAAAACAAGGTGCTGGTGAACCTCGCATCCGAAGAGTATTTCAAGTCGGTGAAGCCGAAACGGCTCGCCGGCCGCCTGCTGACGCCGGTGTTCGAAGAGTGGAAGGGCGGCAGGTACAAGATCGTCAGCTTCTTCGCCAAGAAGGCGCGCGGGCTCATGGCGCGTTACGCGATCGTCAACCGCATCGACACACCCGAGGGCCTGCAGGGCTTCGACTACGAGGGCTACGCCTTCGACCGCAAGGCCTCGAACGACGACACCTTCGTGTTCCGCCGCCGGCAGGAGGCATGATGGAGCCGATCCGCATCAGCGCCAATTTCGACGCCGGCGCCATCGAGGTCATCGACGCCCGCGATGCCGCCAACATCCGGCTCGCGATCCGTCGCGACAGCCATGCCGACTTCCGGCAGTGGTTCCACTTCCGCCTGCACGGCGCGAACGGCCGGCCGGTCGTGCTGCGCTTCGAGAACGCGGGCGACTGCGCCTATGCCGATGGCTGGCGCGACTACCGCGTGGCCGCCTCGTACGACCGGCAGCACTGGTTCCGCATTGCCGACACCACCTATGACGGCCGCGTGCTTACCTGCGCCCACGTGCCGCAGGCCGACAGCATCTGGTACGCGTATTTCGAGCCCTACTCGCACGAGCGCCACCAGGATCTCGTGGCGCGCGGCCAGGCCGGCGGCGCGGCGCTGGTTGACCTCGGCACCAGCGTCGAGGGGCGCGATCTCGACCTGCTGCGTTTCGGCTCCGACGACGCGAACCGCCGCAAGATCTGGATCGTCGCGCGCCAGCACCCCGGCGAAACCATGGCCGAATGGTTCTGCGAAGGGCTGATCGAGCGCCTGCTCGACACCGCCGACCCGGTTGCGCGGCGCGTGCGCGAAATTGCCACCGTGTACATCGTGCCCAACATCAATCCCGACGGTGCCATCCGCGGCAACCTGCGCACCAATGCGGCCGGCGCCAACCTCAACCGCGAATGGGCGGCGCCCAGCCTCGCGCGCAGCCCCGAAGTGCTGCACACGCTCGATGCCATGCGCAAGGCGGGCTGCGACCTGTTCCTCGACATCCACGGCGACGAGACGCTGCCCTGGGTATTCGCCGACGGCTGCTCGATGCTGCCCGGCTTCACGCCCGAGCAGGCCGTGCGCGAACAGCGCTTTCTCGCCGCCTTCGCCGCCGCCAGCCCGGACTTCCAGACCACGCACGGCTATGCGCCCGACCGCTTCACCGACGAGATCCTCACGCTCGCCTCGAAGCAGATCGGTCACGCCTTCGGCTGCCTCTCGCTGACCCTCGAAATGCCGTTCAAGGACAACGCCGACCTGCCCGATCCGGCCGTCGGGTGGAACGGCGCGCGCAGCAAACGCCTCGGCGCCGCGATCCTGCTGCCCATCCTGGACAATCTGCAGAACTTCGCCTAATGCAGGGCTGGAGGGCGCATGGACAGGCGCTCGCAGGGCATGCCGGCCTGCGAGCAAGAATGGTGGCGGCTGCTGGCATGGCATGGCGGGAGAAGACCGCTGCATCTGCCTCGCAGCCCGGCGGGTTGCAAGGCGCTGCGGGGGTCGCAGCGGAATCCCCTGTCACATAGCGCGCCGCAGAATCGGCCGACAGTTCCTGACGCCGCGCACGTGAGTGCGCCGACTTGATTGGGCGGGCTCGTCCCGCGCAATCAAGTCGTTGTAGCTCCCTCTCTCACCCCGGATAGCTACAATCCCTGTGGCGGCAGGACGGGCTGAACTTGGTGATGGAGACGCAATCCTCATCGACGCGGCAGGCATCGCCGGTGTGGTCGATGCCTATTGCCGCGGCCGCGGCCGCGGCGGCGCGTGGCGGATTGCCTGCGGCATCACGCGCGGGCGCCGCGCAGGCCAGGGCGGCAGCGAGGGCGAGGGCGAGCGGGAGCGAGTCGGGGCGCATCATGCGGGGATGTTGCCGGCATGCATCCGTGCTGTCCAGCGCGGGTTACGCGCCCCGCTTGTAGCCCTTTTCCCTGACCAGCGTGGCGAACGCCTGCTGGCCTTCGCGGATGGATTTCTGGCCGGCCTGCATCTTTTCGCCGGCTGTCGACAGCGCGGCCTGATCGCCCTTTTCGAACGCCTGGCTGGCTTCCCTCGCGCCGTCGATGGACTGGGTGAGGCCGCCCACCAGCAGGTCGGCAATTTTCTTCACCTCGGGTGTGGCGGCCTTGAAGGCGGCGAGTTCCTTCGTGCGCGATTCGAGGCTGGCGACCATGGTGTTGAGCAGCGCGGCCTTTTCCGCGTTGCTGTTCGCGGCCGCGACTTTTTTGTTGAACTCCGACATCTCGGCGGCCTGCGTCTCGAATACCGACCGGCCCAGGTTGTCGAGTGCGGTTAGGTCGGCCAATACCGGATCCTTGCTGCAGGCGGCCAGCGTGATGGCGAGGAGTGCCGAAACGGCAAGGGCGAGCGTGGCATGGATGGTGCGCTGAACGGTGCGCATGGATTTCTCCCTGATGACGGAGCGGCGAGCCCGGCAGGCATGCATGTCGTGGCGATCGGCCCCGGCCGTCGGCCTGAAAGCCGCATGGACAGGCGATCTCGGGGCTGGCAGCCTGGCGAGGTGCATGGAATGGCGTTCCTGGAGCAGGCTGCCTGCAGCGCGCCATTCCATGCGGTTTGGCGAGGTGCCTACTTTACGTAGCGTTCGCCGGTGCCGTAGTGCTCGATGACGTAGTCCATGTCCTTGTCGCCGCGGCCGCTGAGGTTGACGAGGATGCTTAGCGGTTCCTTCGAGGTGCGCGCGAGGCGGATGGCGTGCGCCACGCCGTGGGAGCTTTCGAGCGCCGGGATGATGCCTTCCATGCGGCTCAACATGAAGAAGGCTTCGACGGCTTCTTCGTCGGTGGCGGTCTTGTACTGCACGCGGCGGGAGTCGAGCAGGTGGCAGTGTTCCGGGCCGACGCCGGGATAGTCGAGGCCGCTGGCGACGGAATGCACTTCGGCCGGTTCGCCCTTGTCGTTCTGCAGCAGGTAGCAGCGGAAGCCGTGGATCACGCCTTCCTTGCCGTAGGTCATCGTGGCGGAATGCTCGCCGGGGTTGGGGCCCTTGCCCAGCGGTTCGACGCCGTGGATTTCGCACGGGTCGGCGAGGAAGCCGGAGAACATGCCCATTGCATTGCTGCCGCCGCCGACGCAGGCGGTGACGACGTCGGGCAGGTTGCCGGTCATCTCGAGGATCTGCTCGCGCGCCTCGATGCCGACCACGCGCTGGAAGTCGCGCACCATCATCGGGAACGGGTGCGGGCCGACTACCGAGCCGATGCAGTAGATCTGGTTCACCGAGTCCTGCATGTAGGCCATCAGGCAGGCGTCCACCGCCTCCTTCAGCGTGCGCTGGCCGAAGGTGACCGGAATCACGCGCGTGCCGAGGATCTTCATGCGCGCCACGTTGGGCGCCTGCTTGGCGACGTCGACCTCGCCCATGTAGATGTCGCATTCGAGGCCGAAGTAGGCCGCCGCGGTGGCGAGCGCGACGCCGTGCTGGCCGGCGCCGGTCTCGGCGATGATCTTCTTCTTGCCCATGAACTTGGCGAGCAGGCCTTCGGCCATGCAGTGGTTGATCTTGTGCGCGCCGGTGTGGTTGAGGTCTTCGCGCTTGAGGTAGATCTGGCTGCGGCCGAGGTGGCGCGACAGGCGCGCGGCGTGATAGACCGGCGTCGGGCGGCCCTGGAAGTGCTTGCGGATGCGGCGCAGCTCGCTGATGAATTCGTGCGAACGGCTGATCGTCTCGTAGGCGAGGCGCACTTCCTCCATCACCGATGCCAGCTCGGGCGGAACGAAAATGCCGCCATACTTGCCGAACCAGCCGTCCTTGGTGGGCGTGCGGCGGAAGTAGTCGGCGTAGGTGATCTGGTTGCCGGTTGTCGGTTCGGCGCTCGAGCTGGACATGCTGCCTCCATCGTCTTGTAGTAGGAATGAGTTTTCCGCAAATCGGGGTGGTGCGAAGCCTGCGGAAATGGCAATTCTAGCCATCTGCGGCAGGCGGCGCATTTGACCGGCGTCAGTCGCGCGCGCTTGTGCAGCGCACAGCGCATGCCGTATGGCCGGTCAGGGCCGGCGCGAGACGAGTATTCGCACCTTCTTCAGGAAGGCGCGCGGCGCGAGCGGCTTGCGTTCCAGCGGGTGGCCGGCCGCGGCGACGGCCTCGTCGATGTGGGGGCTGGTGTCGCCGGTGACGATCAGCGCCGGCAGCTTGCGGCCGATGGTCTTGCAGATCTGGTCGATGGCCTCGATGCCGGTGCGGTTGTGTGCAAGCCGGTAGTCGGCGATGACCGCGGCCAGCCGCGGGCTGCGCGTCGCGAGCAGGTCGAGCGCTTCGTCGGCGCTGTGCGCGGTGAGTACGCGGTAGCCGACCTGGGTCAGCAGTTCGCTTTGCGCGTCGAGCGAATCGTCGTCGTCGTCGATCAGCAGCAGGAAGCCCGACACGGCCGGACTGATTGCGGAGAGCGTGAGCGGACCCATGGTGGGGTTCTCGAGCTCAGGCTCGGCGATCGGCACGGTGAGCGCGAAGCGCGACCCCCGGCCGACGCGCGAACATACCTCGATCTTGTGCCCGAACAGGTCGGCCAGTTGCTTGACGATCGACAGCCCGAGGCCCAGCCCGTGCTCCGAGCCCGGCAGCGACGTCTTTACCTGGTAGAACTCGTCGAAGATGGCGTCGAGTTCGTTCGGCGGGATGCCCTGACCGGTGTCCCACACTTCGATGCGCAGCTTGTCGCCGCGCTGGCGGCAAGCCACGAGAATGCCGCCGCGCTGGCTGTAGCGAATGGCATTCTCGACCAGGTTGCCGACGATGCGCTGCAGGCCGACCGGGTTGGAACGTACCGAGAGTATGCAGGGGCGCACTCGCAGGGTGAGACCCTTGCGCTGGGCGCGCTCGGTGAACTGGTGGGCGATGGTGTGCAGCAACGGGCGAACGGCGACCGATTCGACGTTGGCCGGAATCGTGCCGGCTTCGATGCGGCTGAAGTCGAGCAGGGTATCGAGCAGGCCGGTAAGCCCCTTGAGCGTGCCCTGCGCCTGCCGCGTGACTTCGATCAGCTTGGCGCGGTCAGGCTGTGGACGTTCGGCCGAGACGCGCAATGTCTGGAGGAAGAAGCCGAGCGCATGCACCGGTTGGCGCAGGTCGTGGCTGGCAGCGGCGAGGAACTTGGATTTGGCGCGGTTGGCGGCCTCGGTGCGCGACTGTTCCTGCTGCAGCGTCTCGGCCAGCTCGACGTTCTCGAAGCGCCAGCGCGTCGCGTCCAGTAACTGGCGCGAATAGCGCAGCAACGTCGCCAGCATGATGCCGCTGAAAATCACCATCATCACCGCGAGCGATTGGTGTTCGTGGCTATCTGTCGTGGCCAGGCGCGCGACCGGCGGGATCCAGGTGCCGAAATACACCGCGATCACGCAGCGGCGCAGCGCGCTGTTGGAAATGGTGCTGATGGAGGTGAAGCCGACCAGGAACAGCATGAGCAGCAACTGGTGGTCATATCGTTCGGGCCAGATGATCAGCGCGCTCGAACCCCAGGAAAGCCCGATCAGCGCCGCGCGCAACGTGAACATCTGCATCCACAGCGAATTGTCGGCCATGCCGCGCGAGCGGCGCAGGTAGAGCAGCCCCATGGTGATCGCCATGACGTGCCCTATGCCGGCGATGATCAGCCAGAGGATCAGGTTTTCGCGCGGGACCACGTCGGCCATTGCGTAGGCCACGCATGCAAGCCCGAACGGCGATGCCAGCGACACCGTGACGACCTGCTCGGACATGGCGCGCAGCCGGTCCGTCATGATGCGCGACTGGAGCTGCGTGAATTCCTGTCTGGGAAAGCGTTTCGGCCTGGTCGCCATCGTTATCGTGAGCTGCGGTCTGGTTCTCGGCGGGTTGACGGCTGCAATGCCGCCATTCTATCCCCTGCATTCCGCCGTGGCGCGGGGGCCGGCGCTTCAGCGGCGGGCCGTGGCGCTGGCGACCGCCCGCGCCAACTCGGCATCGCGACGATCTTTCGACAGGCGCGCAAGCTGCGCGACGTGCTCGTAGAAGCGCGGCAGATCGCCTCCTTCGGCAGCGAGCAGCGCTTCGAAGGCCGGCACGCGCTGGTGGTATAGCCCGATCGAGGCGAGCACCGCGTTGTTGATTTCCTGGCCGAACCAGCGGTCGTAGCCGCTGTAGCCGCCCCAGACGCCGTCACGCAGCGCGCGGTACTCGGCCTGCAGCTCGCTCAGGATGCGTGCCTTTTCGGCACGCTTGTGCGCGGCATCGGCGTCGCCCCTGAACGCGGCATCGAGCGCGTCGCGGTACTTGAGAACCAGCGAGGCGAAGTCGTCGCGCCGGCGCTGTGCCGATGCGAAAGCGGCGCGCTGCGCATCGCTGCCTTCGCGGGCCAGCCAGCGCCGCACGCCGGCAACCTCGACCGCCATGGCGAAGGATTCGTTGAACTCCGAATCGCCGGCGGCATAGACGCGCTGGTGCGCCAGCTCGTGGAAGATCAGGCGTGCCAGTTCGATTTCGGGGTAGTGCATGAAGGTGTTGAGCAGCGGATCGTCGAACCAGCCGAGCGTCGAATAGGCCGCGATGCCGGCCACGTGGACGTCGTTGCCTTGCGCGCGCAGGGCGGCCGCGAAGGCTTCGGCGTCGGCCTCTGCGAAGTACCCCCGATAGCTCACGCAGCCGGCAATCGGGAAGCACCATTCGCGTGGCTCGATCGAGAGCTCGTCGGTGGCGAATACGTTCCACACTACGTAGGGGCGGCCGAGGTCGGCGTACTTGCGGTAGCTGCCGTTGTCCGGCAGGCCGAGTTCGCGGCTGGCGAAATCGCGGATGGCGGCGGCGCGTGCGAGCTTGTCGCGCAGCGTATCCGGGGTCGCGGGGTCGATGCGGGCGTCGTCGAGCGGGCGCGACAGGCGCAGGATCTCAAGTTGCCCGCCCGCCGCCTGAAGGTAGTAGCCGGGCGTGCCGCAGGCGCCCAGCAGCGCGGTAGCGGCAAGCGCGACACCGATTCCTGCGAGCCGGCGCCTCATCGCTCGATGCCGAAACGCCCGTGGCGCAGGAAGCTCACGGTTTCGCGCGCCACGCGCGCCGAAAGCAGCATGGCCGAGTGCGCCACCGGCAGCGCGAGGCTGTCGGCGGCGCCGTCGACGCGGGTTTCTTCCACACTCACCGCGCCGTCGTTCGGTCGCGGCAGATCTGGCACGATCAGCCGGCCGAGGCCGATGCCGCGCGTGCCAGCGATGATGCCCAGCGCATTGGGTGCCTGCCATTGCGCGTGAGGCGCATCCAGCCAGTCGGCAAGACAGCGGCCGCGCAGACTGGCCCCCATGGGCAGTTGCGCGAGTTGCTGGGCGGCGAAACTGCCGCGCCAGGGCGTGCCGAGCAGCACCACCCGGCCGTTGCATGGATGGAGCCGCAGCCCTTCGTGGGCGACGATGCCGCCCAGGCTGTGCGCAACCAGATGGACAGTGTCTGCCGCGATGTCGTCGACGAACCGCGCGAGCGCGCGTGCGCTGGCGTCGAGGGGTGCGCGCACCGAGGCATAGCGGAACCCGTGCGTGGCGAACCCCGCCTCGCGCAGGCGCGCGCGCATTGCAGCGAACACCCACGGCCCGGTCCACAGACCGTGGACCAGCACGACGGCTTCGGTGCTCATGCCGCGGCTGCCGGCTGGAATGCGGGCGCGAGCCGCAGGCCGGCCTCGCCGGGTGTCACGATCGCCAACCGGCCGAGTGCCTTGCGGCGGCGCGCTAGCGCCAGCAGCGCCTTGTCCTTGGTGACGAGGAGGTCGGCGGTGCCGGCGAAGGCGAGTTCGAGGAACTTCTGGTCGTCCGGATCCTTGCAGCGCGGCAGCGGGTGAAGTGGCGCCGGCGGCGTTGCGACCGGCTCGCACATGTCGCGGTAGTGCTGCCACAGCCGCGCCTGCGCAGGCTCGGCGAGCCCGAAGCGCGTCAGCCGCAGTACCAGGCGGAGTTCTTCGAGGCAGGCGGCATCGCACAGGGGGCGAGCTGCGCCGCAGTCGAGCGCTTGCTGCAGAGGGATTGCGGCCGGATCGTTCCAGTAGAGCAGGTCGAGCACCACATTGGTGTCGAGCACGAGTCGCAACATGGTTCGGCTTGGGTTGGCGGCGGTGTGAAGGGACCGCCGATTATGCGCGAAAGCGCGCAGGTCCCGTCAGTCGCTGTGGATAAATCCGTTGTGCGATCCGGCTTCGCCCCCGCGCGGCCTGCCACGGCATTGGCACGGCTGCGCTTCCCCGGTGGAACGCGAAGCGCTCGCCACGACGGATTCGCAGCCGCTCAGGCGAGGCGCCGCTGCGGGTCGAACGGCACCACCTTGGCGGGCAGCAGCAGGCGGGTGGCCTGTTCGGCCGGCATCGGCTGTCCGAACAGGAAGCCTTGCATTTCCTCGCAACCCTGGGCCATCAGCAGTCGCGCCTGTTCGTCGCTCTCCACGCCTTCGGCGACGACCTTGAGGCCGAGGATGCGGCCGAGTGCGACGATGGCGTTGCAGATCGCCGCGTCGTCGCCGCCGTCGGCGAGATCCTGCACGAAGCTGCGATCGATCTTGAGCGTGTCCAGGGGGAAGCGCTTGAGATAAGACAGCGACGAATAGCCGGTCCCGAAATCGTCGATCGCAATGCGCACACCGGCCTCGCGCAGGCGCGTCAGTGTGCTGATTGCACTTTCCATGTCGTCGAGGAACAGGCTTTCGGTGACCTCGAGTTCGAGCAGCGTGGCATCCACCTTGTGGGCGGCGAGCGCGTTCTGGACCAGCGGCGCCAGCCTTGCATGCTGGAAGTGCAGGCTCGAGATGTTCAGCGATACCGGCACCGGTGTGGCGCCGCAGTCGAGCCAGGCGCGAATCTGCCGGCAGGCCTCGCGGATCACCCATTCGCTGATCGGGACGATCAGGCCGGTTTCCTCGGCCAGCGCAATGAATTCGCCGGGCGGGATCAGGCCCTGTTGCGGATCGTTCCAGCGCAGCAGTGCTTCGAACCCGACCAGGGTGTTGTCGCGCGCATCGTATTTCGGCTGGTAGTGGAGAACGAACTCCTTGCGCTCGGTTGCGGCGCGCAGGCGGTTCTCCAGCGCCAGCTTGGAGTAGGCCGATTCGCTCATCGCGCGGGTGTAGAACGAGAACGTGTTGCGGCCGCGCTGCTTGGCGTTGTACATCGCGGTGTCGGCATTGCGCAGCAGTTCATCCGCGCTGCTGCCGTCGAGCGGATAGTAGGCAATGCCGATCGACGGGCTGACTCGCACCTTGTAGATGTCGAGCACAAAGGGCGCGGCGAACGCCTCGATGATGCGTTGTGCCACATGGGCTGCGTTGAACGAGCTGCCGACGTCGTGCAACAGCACGGTGAACTCGTCGCCGCCAAGGCGGGCGACGCGATTGCCGCTGTCGGCATCCGGCGTGCCGGAGCGTATGAGACCTGCGATCGAATCCTCGCCGCGGATGCAGCCGGACAGGCGTGATGCCGCCTGGCGCAGCAGTTCGTCGCCCATGTTGTGGCCGAGGGTATCGTTAATGCGCTTGAAGTTGTCGAGGTCGATGAACATCACCGCGAGGCGCGAGGCGCGGCGCCTGGCCTCGGACAGGGCGCGCTCCAGGTCGGTCTTGAACAGCGTGCGGTTGGGCAGTTTGGTCAGCGCGTCATAGAAGGCGACTTCGCGTATCAGGTTCTCATTGCGGCGGCGATCTGCGACTTCCACCTGGAGCACACGCACCATCTGGTTGAGCTCTTCGGTGCGGTGCTGGACTTTCTGCTCGAATGCGTCGCGTTCGTCCTCGAGGGCCTGCTGGGCACGCAAGCGGGCCTGTTCCTGGCGGGTCAGCAAGCCTTTGGCACGGGCTGCGGCGAACATCAGGAGCGCGAACAAGGCGGAGAAGCCGATCAGCAGCCCGGCGGCAAGCATGCGCTGGGCACGCGCAATCTGTTCGGACAACTCGTCGAGCTTCCAGTCGATCGCCAGGACGGCGACGACCTCATCCGTTCCGGCGCCGCGGACCGGCATCCAGACGCCGATCCTGTCGCCGGCGTCGATGCTGTAACCGCCAAAAAGTCCGGATTTTGCGCCGATCATGCCGCTTGCGTGCGATCCGGCGAAGGCTTGGGCCACACGTGGATCGGTTTCGAGCGCATCGCCGTCGAGCGTACGGCGTGCGTACAACAACTTGCCGTCGCGCCCGATCAGTCTGACGTCGTTGAGGTCGGAGTGCCGGCCGATCTGTTCAACGCCCGTGTTGAGGGCGTCGATCGGTTTGGGCACGTTGGTCGGGTGGACCTGCCCCGCAACCAGCGCATCGATGGCCGGACGCACCGATTGGGCGAATGCCGCGGTGAGCTCGCCCAAATGTTCCTGCTCCTGACGCACCATCTCCCGGGTGGTCGTGGTGCGGTAGAAGAACGTTACCCAGACCGCGACCACGATGGTCAGGGCAAGGCAGGCAAGCACGAATTGTTGGAACGTCCGTTGCATCGGTGCGGGCGAGCCGCGCGCGCATTTGTCGAAGCCCGATGCTATAGGCCGGCGACCGAGGCTGGCGTGACGGGATGCACGAACCGTCGTGAAGCCCCGACAGCGGTCGTGAAATAGTGCGGTGGCGGCCGAAATGACCGTGATTCAGGCCCGGCGTGAGCGGACTTCGGGGGCGGCCGACCGGGTTCCCGGGAACGGAATCATCAGCCGGGCGGGTTCCGCCGAAAGCTGCGCGTCGGGTGCCAGTCCCGTCCAATGCACGAGTTCGAGGCGTCCGTCGAGGTGCTCGACGATGCCGGTGCAGCTATCTACCCAGTCGCCGCAATTGACGTAGGTCAGTCCATCGATGTCGCGGATGGTCGCGGCATGGATGTGGCCGCAGATGACACCATCCAGTTTGCGGCTGCGCACGCCGTGCAGGACGCAGTCTTCGAAGTCGTAGATGAAACTTACCGCCTTCTTGACCTTGCGCTTCGCGTATCCGGCGAGCGACCAGTAACCGGGGCGACGCAGCCGTCGGCGCAGGGCGGCGATCCACACGTTCAGTCGCACGAGCAGGTTGTAGGAGACATCGCCCAGGATCGCCACCCAGCGGTGGTAGCGGGTTACCTGGTCGTACTCGTCGCCGTGGACGAGCAGGAAGCGCCGGCCGTCGGCCAGCGTATGCTCCACCTCGAGCTCAACGCGAATGTCACCGAACGAGATACCCGCGTGTTCGCGGATTGCTTCGTCGTGATTGCCGGGAATCAGCACCACGTGGGTGCCATGGCGGGCCCGCCGAAGGATCTTCTGTACGACCGTGTTCTGGGCTGCGGTCCAATGCACGCCGCGGCTCATGGCCCAGAAATCCACGATATCGCCAATCAGGAACAGGTGTTCGGATTCGTGCTCGCGCAGGAAATCGAGGAGTCTCTCGGCCTGGCAACCGCGTGTGCCGAGATGGATGTCGGAAACGAAGATCGAACGTACCTTGCTCGGCATCGGACGTCGGGCACGTGGCCACCCGGATTTGATGTTCGCGAGAGAACATAGCGCCGTCTCGTGACGATCGTGTGAAACCCTGTTGGCCGTGACGGGGGCAGGCGGCGAACACGCGCGGACTCAAGCGGATACCGAATCTCGCGACACGGTTCAGGCAAGCTCGCGAGCGACTCGTCGTGCAATCGCCAGGGATGCCGTCAACCCGGGCGACTCGATTCCGAACAGATTGACCAGTCCGGCAATCCCGTGGTGGTGCGGTCCCTGGATCAGAAAATCGGCCGCCGGGTCGTTCGGACCGCTGATCTTCGGACGAATGCCCGCGTAAGCAGGCGCCAGTGCGCCATCTTCGAGAGCCGGCCAGTATTTGCGGATCTCCGCGTAGAAGCCGTCGGCGCGCGATGGATCCACGCTGTAATCGATCGAGTCTACCCATTCCACGTCGGGACCGAAGCGTGCCTGGCCTGCCAGGTCCAGCGTCAAGTGCACGCCAAGTCCCCCCGGCTCGGGCAGGGGATATACCAGCCGTGAGAACGGCGCTTTCCCGGAGAGCTGGAAATAGTTGCCACGGGCAAGCCAAGGCGTTGGAATGTGCTCGACAGGGAACCCTTCGATTCGGGTTGCCGTTTCGATTGCGTGCAGGCCGGCGGAATTGACGACCCGGCCTGTTCGAAGAATCGCCGGCATCTCGCCGCCAACCTCGATCTCGATCATGCCTTGAGATACCTGCGCGGCAATCACCGGGCTTGCGAGGGC
This sequence comes from Rhodocyclaceae bacterium, assembly GCA_016791115.1. Taxonomy (GTDB): domain Bacteria; phylum Pseudomonadota; class Gammaproteobacteria; order Burkholderiales; family Rhodocyclaceae; genus Methylophosphatis. Next base: position 86,291 of record JAEUNL010000008.1, on the reverse strand, counting down.
AATTTGTGCGCCATGGGCCTCGGCATCGCCGAGCAGTGCCTGCATCAAACCATTGCTGTCGACGATCCCGGTCGAAGGGGACAGCAAAGCGGCAGTGCATTGCAGTGCAGGTTCCATCAACCGGGCCTCGTCGCGGCTCAGACGACGGATGTCCAGCACACCATTCGCGACGGCCTGTGCGGCGAGTGCTTCGAGTTTGTCATGCTGGGCCGGCCCCGTTGCGACGATCAACTTGCCACAACGGCGATGCTCAACCTGGAACTGATCGCAAAATTCGTACAGAAGATTGCGTCCTTCGACGCACAACTCCGCTTTCAGCGATCCTTGCGGGTAGTACAGCCCTCCATGAATCACTTCGCTGTTGCGAGAACTGGTTTCCATGCCGATCGCCTGGTTGGCTTCGAGGACGATGACCTCGTGCCCGGCTCGGGCAAACTCGCGCGCGCAGGCCAGACCGACCACGCCGGCGCCAATGACGGCAACCTCGATTTCGAACGTTTCAGTATCCATGGCGCAAAGTCTAACCAAGGCGCAAGTTCGGGATGCGGAAATGTGTCTCGAAAGGCGATGTGCACAACGGGCTCAAAGCTGCCGCGATTTGTCGCACGGGTGTCGGAAAATGCAGACGTTCCATCAAGGTTGTCGTCCCCCGTTCTGATGGCATTGCATAAGAATCAGAGGCGTACGCATCCTGGCACGGACGGTGCTTCAAGAAGGTGCGTGACGTCGTTTGCGGTGCTTGCGCCGATTCCGCGTCGAATCTCTCCTCCCTGGTTCCCCAGGGCGCGTAGACGCGTCCGACGGAACAATCCGAGCCGGACCGCCGGCTCGCTTTTTTTGTCCTCCCGCCGGTCGATGCCTATCATGCGCGTTGGTTGACGGCACCAGCGAGAATGAATCCGTGTACAGGCTGCGGCGCGTGCTGCGCCGCCTTTCGTGTCGATTTTGATCCCGCAGAGTGCGACGATGCGCCGGGCGGTTGCGTTCCGCACGCTCTGGCTGATCGGCTTGGCGTAAATCTTTGCCGAATGGTCGGGACCGATCGCCAGCCACCGCGTTGCGTTGCATTGAGCGGATCGGTCGGTGGGGCTGTCAGGTGCGGTATCTATGAGCAGCGCCCATCTCCGTGTCGCGAGTTCGAGGCGGGTTCGGATGCGTGTGTTCGTGCTCGACGGATCCATCGCCTGGGACCAGTCGAATGAGGCCAGGCGACGCCGCAGATGCGGGACGAATGTGTCCCGTGCTCTTCGGCGCGTTTGATCGCCACAACCTTGGCGACCTGCTGTTTGCCCATTTCCCGCCAGCCTTCGGTGCCGGCTCCAAAGCGCCGGTCATTGCAGGTTTGGTGGCGGCGGACTTGCGGCGGTACGGTGGCCACGTGGTTCTTGCTCTGCCGGACTTGCTTGCGCGCAATTCGGGCGATCCCCTGCTGTTTGCTCATGCCGGCGGAGAGGTTCTGTCCTGCGATCGCTGGGTTGCGCGGATCACGACGCTCGAATCGTGGCAGGCGCAACAGGCAATCGCGCAATTCGATCGAGACGCGCCGGCACGCAACGCCTGGCTCGATACCCAACCCGGTTTCCGGTCTCCCGTGCCGTACGTCGTACGCCGGCGAGACCTGCCAGCCGGATCGCGCGTGACTTTCCGTGCGGTCGGCGGGGTCGGCCTGTCGGTTTTGGGGGATGCGCATCGACAGCATGTGTTCGAGGCCTTGTCCGAGGCCGACAGCGTTACCGTACGGGATTCGGTAACGCTCGAGACGATTGCCGCGCAAGGCATACCGGTTTCGCTCGAAGCGGATCCGGTGGCTCGGATAGGCGAGTTGCTCGGTTCCAGGATTGTTCGGCGCGCACGACCAGTCGGACAGGAATTTCTGGCTTTGCAGTTTGGCGCGGAGGCTGGCGATGACGCGAGCATTGCGGCGCTCGCCGAGCAGGTTGGGTCGGTCGCGCGGCGACATGACTTGACCGTCGTGCTGTTCCGCGCCGGGGCTGCGCCGTGGCATGACGACATCGATGTGCTGCGACGTTTCGCTGCGTTGCTGGATCGGCGGCGAGTCAGCGTGTTCGAGAGTCTCGACGTCTGGGAAATCTGCGCCCTGGTCGCTTCGGCGAGATCGGTGTTGGCGAGCAGCCTGCATGTTCGCATCGTCGCCGAATCGTTCGGACGCCCTGCCGTCAGTCTTCTTGGCGACGAGAGAGGCGCTACGGGGCAGGCGGCCAAGGTTTCGGCCTACGTGACGACCTGGTATTCGCGTACCCCCAATCTTGCCGGCATTGCGGAGGTTGGCTCAAGCTTGGCGGCACTCTTGACCGAAAGCGGTGTTGTGTCCCGGAGACGACAATATCCCTCGTGATTGCGTCACGAACTGCAAACTCGTCCGACCAAATCTGCACCGAGGTTTCTTCCGGGGGCCGCCTTGTGCCAAGATGAGCCGCATGTTTCTGCAACTACGGAGAGTCGAAAATGGGAGTCATCGGAACGATCGTCATCGGATTCATTGTCGGTGTCCTGGCCAAGTTGCTTCATCCCGGTAAAGAAAACATGGGCTTCATCATGACCACGGTGCTCGGCATCGCAGGTTCGGTCGTGGCGAGCTACGTCGGGCAGGCGCTCGGCCTCTATACGGCCGGTGAGGGGGCCGGGTTCATCGGAGCGGTTGTCGGGGCAATCGCGCTGCTGGTGGTCTACGGGCTGGTCAAGGACAAGAGCGGACAAGCCTGACGGATTTTTTGCGCCGAACATCATGGCGGATTTGGCGTGCGCGCCGAGTTCTGCTATAGTGTGCGGCTCTTGAAGGCGCGTAGCTCAGCTGGTTAGAGCACCACCTTGACATGGTGGGGGTCGTTGGTTCGAGTCCAATCGCGCCTACCAACACTTCGAGAAGCAGCAAACGGGAAGTAACGGAAAGGGCCTGCGTTATGACACCGCGAACTCGTACGGAGACGTCAATCTCTCACTAGTCGCGCTTGCCCAGGTTCTTTCCACGAGAAAAAGTGCGGCGCGACCGCACTTTTTTCGTTTACGCGCTGGTTCAGCGAATCGGCGCCGCAGGAGTTTCGAGATGATCAACGTCACGCTACCCGATGGTTCGCAACGCAGCTTCGAGTCGCCGGTCACCGTGCAGCAGGTGGCCGCCTCGATCGGCACCGGGCTCGCAAAGGCCGCGCTCGCCGGTCGCGTTGACGGCAAACTGGTTGATACCTCGCACCTGATCGAACGCGATGGCCAGTTGTCGATCGTCACCGACAAGGATGTCGATGGTGTAGACATCATCCGCCACTCGACGGCTCACCTGCTCGCCTACGCGGTGAAAGATCTGTTCCCCGATGCGCAAGTGACCATCGGTCCGGTGATCGACAAGGGCTTCTACTACGACTTTTCATACAAGCGTCCATTCACGCCCGAGGATCTGGCGAAGATCGAGCAGCGCATGGCCGAACTGGCGAAAAAGGATGTTCCGGTCGTGCGCGAGGTGTGGCCGCGCGACAAGGCTGTCGACTTTTTCAAGTCGATCGGTGAGCAGTACAAGGCCGAGATCATCGCCTCGATTCCGGCCAACGAGGACGTGTCGCTCTATCGTGAGGGTGACTTCGTCGACCTCTGCCGTGGCCCGCACGTGCCGTCGACCGGCAAGCTCAGGGTTTTCAAGCTGATGAAGGTGGCGGGCGCCTACTGGCGCGGCGATGCGAAGAACGAGATGCTCCAGCGCATCTACGGCACCGCGTGGGCGAAGAAGGAAGAGCAGGAAGCCTACCTGCACCAGATCGAGGAGGCCGAAAAGCGTGACCATCGCCGCCTCGCCAAGCAGCTCGACCTGTTCCACATGCAGGACGAAGCGCCCGGCATGGTGTTCTGGCATCCAAAGGGCTGGACGATCTGGCAGCAGATCGAGCAGTACATGCGCCGCACGCTCGATGAACACGGCTATCGCGAAGTGAAAACCCCGCTGATGATGGACCGCGTACTGTGGGAGAAGTCGGGCCACTGGGAAAACTATCGCGAGAACATGTTCACCACCGAGTCGGAGAAGCGCGACTACGCGGTGAAGCCGATGAATTGTCCAGGCCATGTGCAGATCTTCAACTCGGGACTGCACTCGTATCGAGACCTGCCGCTGCGCTTGGCCGAATTCGGTTCATGCCATCGTAATGAGCCGTCGGGCGCGTTGCATGGCCTGATGCGCGTGCGCGGATTCGTGCAGGACGATGCGCACATTTTCTGCACCGAGGCGCAGATAACCAGCGAAGTCCAGGCCTTCAACACCTTGCTGTTGAAGGTGTATGCAGACTTCGGTTTTCGCGATGTCGCAGTCAAGCTCTCCCTGCGTCCTGACAAGCGCGCAGGCTCCGACGACGTATGGGATCGCGCCGAAGCAGGGCTGCGTACCGCGCTGGCGGCCTCCGGCATGGAGTGGGAGGAACTGTCGGGGGAAGGTGCGTTCTACGGCCCGAAAATCGAATACCAGATCAAGGATGCGATCGGCCGCTCATGGCAGTGCGGCACCATCCAGCTCGACTTCGTGCTGCCGGAACGGCTCGACGCCGAGTTCGTCGACGAGGACAACGTACGCAAGCGCCCGGTCATGCTGCATCGCGCGGTACTGGGCTCGCTCGAGCGCTTCATCGGCATCCTGATCGAGAACTACGCCGGCAACTTCCCGCTTTGGCTGGCGCCTGTGCAGGCCGTCGTGATGAACATCTCCCAAGCGCAGGCCGATTACGCCAGTGATGTTGTGCGGATGCTACGCGAACACGGTTTTCGCGTAGAACCGGATTTGCGTAACGAAAAAATTACCTATAAAATACGCGAACATAGCTTGTCCAAGCTGCCTTGTCAGATCGTCGTCGGCGACAAGGAAAAGGCAGCGGGTCTGGTGGCCGTGCGCATCCGGGGTGGTCAAGACCTCGGCCAAATGTCCCTCGAAGCATTGCTCGAGCGTCTGCGTAGGGAACGCGACGATCGGGTGACATCTGGTTGATTGCGCAGGGCTTTTTTGTTTTTTGCGGAGACTTGAACCATCGTACAGCCACAGCAGAAGTCGCAGCGCCTGAATCATGAAATCACGGCCCCCGAGGTGAGGCTGATCGGGGAAGAAGGCGAGCAGATCGGAATCGTTGCAATCCGTAGGGCGCTCGAACTGGCTGACGAGGCCGGGGTGGATCTGGTGGAAATTGCGCCTCTGGCGCAACCGCCGGTTTGCCGGATCATGGATTTCGGCAAATTCAAGTACGCCGAAGCCAAGAAGGCGCACGAGGCCAAGCTCAAGCAGAAGCAGATCCAGGTCAAGGAGATCAAGTTTCGCCCCGGTACGGACGAGGGCGATTATCAGATCAAGCTGCGCAACCTGATCAAGTTCTTGCAGGAGGGCGACAAGACCAAGGTCACCTTGCGGTTCCGCGGTCGGGAAATGGCGCACCAGGAGTTCGGTGTGCGGCTGCTGGAAAGGGTAAAGGGCGACCTCGAACCGTATGGCACGGTCGAGCAGTTCCCGAAGATGGAAGGTCGGCAACTGGTAATGGTGATTGCGCCGATCAAGAAGCAAAAATAGTCGAAGCATCTCCCGCGGCAGCCCTCGGGCTGCCGCGGGATACGATGCAGGATTCAACCTGTGTCGATAACAAGTGGTTGCAGGTCATCAAGTGCGGTCGAAAATCGCCCGCCACCTTGCGCCACACAGCAACTGGAGCAATCATGCCCAAGATGAAAACCAAGAGCGGGGCCGCCAAGCGCTTCAAGGTGCGCGGTTCCGGCAGCGTCAAGCGGTCACAGGCGTTCAAGCGCCACATCCTGACCAAGAAGACCACCAAGTCGAAGCGTCAGTTGCGCGGCACGACGGAGGTTGTGGCCTCTGACGTGAAGTCCGTGCGCGCCATGCTTCCCTACGCATAAGGAGGACGGACCATGCCCCGAGTTAAACGTGGTGTAACGGCCCGCGCCCGTCACAAGAAGGTTCTCGACGCAGCGAAGGGCTATCGCGGCCGTCGCTCGACCGTCTATCGCATCGCCAAGGAAGCGGTGATGAAGGCGGGGCAGTATGCCTACCGCGACCGCCGTCAACGCAAGCGCCAGTTCCGTGCCCTGTGGATCGCCCGTATCAATGCCGCGGCGCGTGAGCTCGGCATGAACTACAGCAACTTCATGAACGGTCTGAAGAAGGCCGAGATCGAAGTTGATCGCAAGGTGCTGGCCGATCTGGCTGTGTTCGACAAGGCGGCATTTGCCGCACTGGCGAACCAGGCCAAGGCCAAGCTCGCGGCGTAACGCAGTCCGACGCGGAAAAAGGGAGGCGCGGCCTCCCTTTTTTGTCTGAGCAGAGCATGGAAAATCTCGATCAGATCGTTTCACGTGCGCAGTCGGAGTTCGCTGCGATCAGCGACCCGGCGCAACTCGAACAGGCCAAGGCGCAATATCTGGGCAAGAGCGGTGCGATCACCGAACTGCTCAAGGGTCTCGGCAAGCTTCCCCCCGAGGAAAAGAAGACCGCTGGCGCGGCCATCAATGTCGCCAAGCAAGCCGTCGAAGCAGCGCTGGAGGCGCGGCGAGAAGCGCTGAAGGCTGCGCAGCTTGAAGCGCAACTGGCTGCCGAGGCGCTCGACGTGACGCTGCCCGGGCGCGGCATTCCGGTCGGAGGATTACATCCGGTCACGCGTACGCTCGAGCGCATCGAAGGCCTCTTCCGATCGATCGGTTTCGACGTCGCCGACGGTCCGGAGATCGAAACCGACTGGCACAACTTCACCGCGCTGAACACGCCGGAGAAACATCCCGCGCGCTCGATGCACGACACCTTCTACATCGAGAACGCACCCGACGTGCTGCTGCGGACGCATACCAGCCCGGTGCAGATCCGCTACATGCAGGCGCACGTGGACAGGTACCGTGATGCTGAAGTCATGCCGCCGATCCGGATCATCGCGCCGGGGCGCGTCTATCGCGTCGATTCGGATGCGACGCATTCGCCGATGTTCCACCAGGTCGAGGGCCTGTGGGTCGGCGAGGGAGTCAGCTTCGCCGATCTCAAGGGCATCGTGGCGGATTTCCTGCGTAGCTTCTTCGAAACCGACGAGCTCACGGTGCGCTTCCGGCCGTCGTTCTTCCCGTTTACCGAGCCCTCGGCGGAGATAGATGTCGCCTTCATGAGCGGCGCGATGAAAGGGCGCTGGCTGGAGATTGCCGGCTGCGGCATGGTCCATCCCAACGTCTTGCGCCACGGCGGTATCGACCCTGAGCGCTACACCGGCTTCGCCTTCGGTTTCGGCCCTGACCGGTTGACGATGCTGCGTTATGGTGTGAATGACCTGCGCCTGTTCTTCGAGGGCGATTTGCGGTTCCTCTCGCAGTTCCGTTAAAGCGATGAAATTCAACGAACACTGGCTGCGCTCGCTCGTCGACACCTCGCTCGACACGGCCCAGCTTTCCGAATTGCTGACGATGGCCGGACTCGAGGTCGAGGAATGCGACCCCGTTGCGCCGCCTTTCTCGAAGGTGGTTGTCGCTCAGGTGCTGAGTGCCGAAAAGCACCCGGACGCCGACAAGCTCAAGCTTTGCAAGGTCGATGTGGGCGAGGCCGATCCGCTGCAGATCGTCTGCGGCGCGCCCAATGTCTCGCCGGGCATGAAGGTGCCGTGCGCGCGCGTCGGGGCTGTGCTTCCGGGCGGACTGAGCATCAAGGCAGCCAGGGTACGCGGCGTCGAATCGTTCGGCATGTTGTGCTCGGCGCGAGAACTCGGTCTTTCCGACGACCATGGCGGCCTGCTTGCGCTGACGGAAGACGCACCGACCGGGCGCGACGTTCGCGCGCAACTCGCACTCGACGATCACGTGTTTCTGCTCAAATTGACGCCCAATCGCGCCGACTGCCTCAGTCTTGTGGGCATCGCCCGCGAAGTGGCTGCGTTGACTGGTGCCTGCGTCAATCTGCCGAATTGGGATGAGCCGTCGGCCGTCATCGCCGAACGGCGTGAAATCGTGCTCGACGCGCCGCAGGCCTGTGCGCGATTCTGTGGCCGTCTGATCCGCGGCATCAATGCCAATGCGCCAACCCCGGACTGGATGCGCCAGCGCATCGAACGTGCCGGTCTGCGCTGCATCAATGCAGTGGTGGATGTCACAAATTACGTGATGCTCGAACTCGGCCAGCCCCTGCATGCCTACGACGACGGTAAGCTGAACGGTGGGTTGCATGCGCGTTACGCGCGTGCGGGCGAATCGCTCGAACTGCTCAACGGGCAGATGCTGGCGCTCGATGCCGATTCGCTGGTGATTGCGGACGAAGCGCGCGTGCTGGGCCTCGCAGGCATCATGGGCGGCGAAGGCAGCGGCGTGCAAGCCTCTACGACGGACATCTTCCTCGAGGCAGCCTGGTTCGCGCCCGACGCGGTCGCCGGCAAGGCGCGCAGCTTCGGATTCTCGAGCGATGCGTCACACCGCTTCGAGCGTGGCGTGGATTTCGGCAATACGCGCAACGCGATGGCACGCGCGGCCGGACTGATCCTTTCCATTTGCGGCGGCCAGCCGGGTCCCGTCGTGGAATCGCTGTCGGCCGACCATTTGCCGAAGCGCGCGACGGTAAACCTGCGCACGGCGCGTGCGGCACGCGTGCTGGGCATCGACATCGGGGCGGGTCGGATCGAGGGCATTCTTTCGGCACTCGGACTTGCGGTCGAGCGGACCGCCGACGGGTTTGCGGTCACGCCGCCTTCGCATCGCTTCGACATCGAGATCGAGGAAGACCTGATCGAGGAAATCGTCCGCGTTCACGGCTACGACAATGTACCGGCCCCGGCGCCAAGCGGCCCGCTCGCCATGCTGCCACTCGGCGAGCAGATCCGGTCACCGTGGCGTGTCCGGCGAACCCTGGCCGCGCGAGATTATCAGGAGGTCGTCAATTTCTCCTTTGTCGACTCGGCATGGGAGCGCGATTTCTGCGCCAACGAGGCCCCCGTCGTGCTCGCCAATCCGATCGCCAGCCAGATGAGCGTGATGCGTTCGAGCCTGATCGGCGGCCTGGTCGCGAATCTCGCCACCAATCTCAAGCGCAAGGTCGAGCGCGTGCGTGTATTCGAGCTCGGCCGCTGTTTCTCGCGTGACGGCAGCGAGGCGGGCCCGAACAGGCCGGTGGCCGGGTTCGTGCAACCGCTGCGCATTGCGGCGCTCGCGGCAGGCAACGCCGCACCCGAACAATGGGGGGCGGCGACGCGTCGCGTGGATTTCTACGATGTCAAGGCCGATCTGGAGGCGCTGTTGGCGCCGCGCAAGCCCTGTTTCCTGGCCGCTGCGCATCCGGCGCTGCATCCCGGTCGCTGCGCTGAAGTGGTGTTGGAACAGCAGGCGATCGGCTGGATCGGAGAGCTTCACCCGCGCCTGTCGCTGAAGTACGAACTCGGCGCTTCGCCAGTGGTGTTCGAACTCGAGCTCGATGCAGTGCTCGCAGCGGGGCTGCCCGATTATGTGGAGCCGTCGAAGTTCCCTTCCGTGGTACGGGATCTGGCACTGGTCGTGGCACACGATCTGCCCGTCCAGACGCTGCTGGATGGTCTGCGCCAAGCTGCGCCGGACATCGTCAGCGAGCTGGAAGTGTTTGACGTCTATCAAGGCAAAGGCATTGATCCTGACAAAAAAAGCCTTGCTATTCGGGTAGTTATGAAAGATACTCAGCGTACTCTCGCAGATGACGAGGTGGAGTCTGCGAGGTCGCGGTTAATCCGTTTTGCCGAGGAACGATTCTCGGCCAGACTGCGGGCATGACAGGTAGCGACAATGACTCTAACCAAAGCTGAACTTGCCGATTTGCTGTTCGAACGGGTCGGGCTCAACAAGCGTGAAGCAAAAGACATGGTCGAAGCGTTCTTTGAGGAGATCCGCAACGCCCTTGAAAACGGTGACAGCGTCAAGTTGTCCGGTTTCGGCAATTTCCAATTGCGCGACAAGCCGCAACGCCCCGGGCGCAATCCCAAGACTGGTGAAGAGATCCCCATCACGGCGCGCCGGGTGGTGACATTCCATGCCAGCCAGAAGCTCAAGACGGCCGTCGAGCAATTGAGTAATGCCTCCAAGCAGCAGCAATCCTAAGGACGAGTTGCCGCCAATCCCGGCGAAGCGCTACTTCACCATCGGTGAAGTCAGCGAGTTGTGCGGCGTCAAGCCGCACGTTCTGCGCTATTGGGAGCAGGAGTTCACGCAACTCAAGCCGGTCAAGCGACGTGGCAACCGGCGCTACTATCAGCACCATGAAGTGCTTCTGGTGCGCCGCATTCGCGAGTTGCTCTACCAGGAGGGATTCACGATCAGCGGGGCGCGCAATCGGCTCGAGGAATACGGGGCGCGCAGCGCCTCTGCAGTGGCGGAGGAGCCTGAGACTGCAGCTGCGCAACCGGACATCACGGATACCGCGGCCTTGCGCGGCGAGCTGCGCGAGATCCTCGACATTCTGCGCGGCTGAGTTCCGCGCTACCCGGATTCGCCTGCGAAAGCTGCTATACTCTCGGCCTCGTGTCGGGGCGTAGCGCAGCCTGGTAGCGCACTTGCATGGGGTGCAAGGGGTCGCGAGTTCGAATCCCGCCGCCCCGACCATTTCCCTTCAGCCGGTCCGGCCGTCAGCCGGGGTACCCGGCAGGCGCGTGCTCGATCCCGCTCCACGTTTTTCCGGATCTCTCATGCGCATCCTGATTTCCAACGACGACGGATATTTCTCGCCGGGCATCGCGGCGCTCCATGCTGCCCTGGCCGATCTGGCGGATGTCACCGTGGTCGCACCCGAGCGCGATCGCAGCGGCGCCTCGAATTCCCTGACGCTCGATCGTCCGCTGTCCTTGCGGCGTGCGCCTAACGGCTTCCATCACGTGAATGGCACGCCGACCGATTGCGTGCACCTTGCGGTGACGGGCATGCTCGACCATCTGCCCGACATAGTGGTTTCCGGCATCAACCATGGCGCCAACATGGGCGACGACACGATTTATTCCGGCACGGTTGCAGCCGCCACCGAAGGCTACCTGCTCGGCATACCGTCCATTGCTGTTTCGCTGTGCAGTCGCGAGGCGGAATACCTTGATACGGCCGCAGGTGTCGCGCGTGATCTGGTAAAGCGGTTCATCGCATCGCCGTTCGGCGAACCGGTGTTGCTGAATGTGAATGTGCCGAACCTGCCTGTTTCGTCGCTGCGCGGCATGCGCGTCACGCGACTGGGCAAGCGGCACAAGGCCGAGCCGGTGATCAAGGCGACCAATCCGCGCAACGAGGTGATCTACTGGGTCGGCGCGGCCGGCGAGGCGCGGGACGACGGGGCGGGCACCGACTTCCATTCAGTGGCGGGTGGCTTCGTGTCGATCACGCCGCTGCAGATTGATCTGACGCATAATGCGCAGATGAAAAGCGTCTCTGCCTGGATGGATGAACGATAGGCTTCACGGCGCCGCCCACGCGGCTCACCGCACGCGCGCGCGAATGGTGGAGCGCCTGCGCGAGCAGGGCGTGCGCGACGAACGCGTGCTGGCTGCCATGGCGGCAGTGCCGAGACATCTGTTCGTCGAAGAGGCGCTTGCGCATCGTGCCTACGAGGACACCGCGCTGCCCCTCGGTTTCCAGCAGACCATCTCGCAGCCTTTTGTCGTTGCGCGCATGATCGAGCTGCTGGCCGTCGGACGTCCGCTGGGCAAGACGCTCGAAGTCGGTACAGGTTGCGGTTATCAAGCAGCCGTGCTTTCGCACATGGCGACCGACGTCTATTCGGTCGAGCGCATCGCGCCGTTGCTCGAGCGCGCCAAGCGAAACCTTCGCCATCTGCGGTTGCCGAATGTGAGGCTCAAACATGCCGATGGCAGCCTCGGTCTTCCCGAAGCGGCGCCATTCGATACAATCATCGTCGCAGCAGCCGGCCCGACCATTCCGCAAGCATTGCTCGATCAGCTTGCGCCGGGCGGACGTCTGCTGATGCCCGTCGGTCCGTCGTGGGAACAGGTTCTCGTCATGATGGAGCGCCGGGCCAACGGATTTTCAGAAACCCGGCTCGATCCCGTGCGGTTCGTGCCGCTGGTTGCAGGAGTGGAATGACAATAAAAGCCCCGTCTGCAGGCGGGCGGCTGCTGCTGTTGCTCGGATGTGCGTTTGTCGCCGGGTGCGCCAGTACCGCGCCGGGGCCTGCGCCCATACTCGACCGCAGCGCGCCGCGTGCGCCGGCCACCACCGCGTCGACGCCAGCCGCCGTGCCGGCCGAGCCCGGCACGCACGTCGTGCAGCGGGGCGATACGCTCTACGGCATCGCGCGCCAGTACAACCAGGATCCGAAGAACATCATCATCTGGAATCGGATCGAGAATCCCAACGCCATCGCGCCCGGGCAGCGCGTCCGGGTGGCGCCGCCGGGCACCACTGCCGCCGTTGCGCCGGCAGCGGGAACGGCTGGCGTCGAGGTCAAACCGATCGTTCCGCCGGGTGGCGTCGAGTCCAGGCCGCTTGCGGCTGGCGGCGAGGTGGCGTCCGAGCCGTTCGCGCCTGCTGCCCCGGCTGCGACGCCGGTGGGCGAGGCGCGTCCGGAGACCCGGCCGCCCGCGGCAGGTGGCGCGGCCATCAAGCGCGAGCCGCGCGGCGGCAAGCAGCCCTACAGCGAACAGGCGTGGGAAAAGGCGCGGGCAGGCGAGGAGGCTGCGACCGGCGCACCGGCCGTCGCCGCAGCGCCTGCCGTGACGGAGGGCAAGCCTGCCGGAAAGCCGGAGAACAAGGCCGAAACGAAAGCCGAAAGCAAGCCGGAAGGCGCCAACGGCGCTGCTGGCGAGGCGAAATTGCCGCCTGCAGAGCCGCGCCCGGCCGACGCCAACGGCATGGACTGGGCGTGGCCGACCAGCGGCAAGGTGGTGGGCAATTTCAACGACTCGACCAGCAAGGGCATCGACATCGGCGGCAAGCTGGGCGACCCGGTGCTCGCCGCCGCGTCCGGCAAGGTGCTCTACGCGGGCCAGGATCTGCGCGGCTACGGCAAGCTGGTGGTGGTCAAGCACAGCAACCAGTACCTTTCGGTCTATGCGCACAACAGCGAGATTCTCGTCAAGGAGGGACAGGCGGTGGGCAAGGGGCAGAAGATCGCGGAACTCGGCAAGAGCGACGCGTCTGAACCCAAATTGCATTTCGAGATCCGCCGCCAGGGCAAGCCGGTGGATCCGCTGCAATACCTTCCTGCCCGCTGAGGTGCCGCGATGTCGACGGATTTCCCGATTTCCGACGACGAAGAACCGCAGGCGGGTGCCACGCTTCCCGGCCCTGAGCCGGTGGCCGAGGTCAGTGCGCCCGACACCGAGTTCCTCAACGACGTCACCCAGCTCTACCTGAACGAGATCGGCGCCAACCCGTTGCTCACGCCGGAGCAGGAAGGGCGGCTCTCGCGCGCTGCGCGCGACGGCGACTTCGAGGCGCGGCAGAAGATGATCGAGCACAACCTGCGCCTGGTGGTGAACATCGCCAAGCATTACCTCAATCGCGGCATTCCGCTGCTCGACCTGGTGGAGGAGGGCAACCTCGGCCTGATCCACGCGCTGGAGAAGTTCGATCCGGAACGCGGCTTCCGCTTTTCCACCTACGCGACCTGGTGGATCCGCCAGAACATCGAGCGCGCGATCATGAACCAGTCACGCACCATCCGCCTGCCGGTGCACGTGGTCAAGGAACTCAACCAGGTGCTGCGCGCGCAGCGCCAGCTCGAAGCCACCGGCAACGGCGAAACCAGCCCGGAGGACATCGCGCGCCGGCTCGACAAATCGGTCGATGACGTGCGGCACATCCTTGCGCTCAATGAACATACTGCTTCGCTCGATGCGCCGCTGGACATCGATCCGAACCTCTCGATCGGCGAATCGCTCGCCGACGACGACGCCGAGACGCCCGAAACGCAGATCCAGAACGCCGAGATCGAGAGCCTGATCGGCGAATGGATTGGCCTGCTCGGCGACAAGCAGCGCACCGTGATCGAGCACCGCTACGGGCTCAACGGCAGCGAGGCGCAGACGCTGGAAGAACTGGCCGATCGACTCGGCCTGACGCGCGAGCGCGTGCGCCAGATCCAGCTCGAAGGCCTGGCGCAATTGCGTCGCATCCTCAAGCGCAACGGCGTCTCCAAGGACGTCCTGTTCTGAAATCAGGCAGGCCTGGAAGCAGCATGGATAGGCAGTCCTGCGAATGCCAGCCTGCAGAGGTCCGGTCCATGCGCCTTGCAGGGTATGCCGGCTGGCGAGCGCCTATCCATGCGGCCTGCAGCCCGGCGGGTCGCTGAGGCGTCAGCCGGTCATTCGTCGCGCGGGACACTGCGAACGAGGTAGCCGCCGGATTTCTCGTCGTGCGCCAGGCGCAGCATGCCGCGTGATTCCGCGTCCTTCAGCAGGTCGTTGAAGCTGCGATAGCCGTAGTAGCTTTCGTTGAAGCCGGGCTTGCGCCGCTTGAGCGCCTGCTTGACCATCGAGCCCCAGAGTTTCTCCTCCTCGCCTCGCTCGCGCTGCAATGCGTCGACGGTTTCCAGCGTCAGCTCGAGCGCTTCGACACGGCGCGTTTCCTCGGTCCTTTGTTCGACGGAGTCCTCTGCCGCCACCGACTCGGCGATCGAATCGCCGGACGCCTCGCCCGTGCCGTCGGGCTTCTCCCCACGGCGCACGGTTTTCTTGGCGGTTTTCGGCTCCTGATTGCCGTTCTGTTTCTTGGGTGCCGGCGCGGCAGTGCGCTTTTTCTTCTGCGCTTCCTCGCGCACCAGGTCGTCGTAGAAGATGAAATCGTCGCAGTTTGCGGTGAGCAGATCCGAGGTCGACTTCTTCACGCCGACGCCGATCACCAGCTTGTTGTTCTCGCGCAGCTTCGACACCAGCGGCGAGAAATCCGAGTCGCCGCTGATGATGACGAAGGTATCGACGTGCGACTTGGTGTAGCAGAGATCCAGCGCGTCGACCACCATGCGGATGTCCGCGGAGTTCTTGCCGCTCTGGCGCACGTGCGGAATCTCGATCAGTTCGAAGGCCGCCTCGTGCATGCCGGCCTTGAAGTTCTTGTAGCGCTCCCAGTCGCAGTAGGCTTTCTTGACCACGATGCTGCCCTTGAGCAGCAGGCGCTCGAGCACCTTGGCGATATCGAACTTCGGGTACTTCGCTTCCTGCACGCCGAGTGCGACGTTCTCGAAGTCGCAGAACAGCGCCATGTTGCGGATTTCAGATTGTCCAGCCATCTGCGGGATTCTCCTGTCTCTTTCTCTCTATTTGCCGTCGACGGCAAGCGCGTCGCGCGGGTCAGATGCGGCGTCGGCGTCGGGCGGGATGAAATCGGTGCGCAGCCAGCCGCGCACGCTGTTGATGAACCAGACCGACTGCGCGCGTGCGAGGTCGGCCTTGTGGATCACGCGTTCCGTGATGCCGCCCTGATCGAGCAGGTCAGCGCGCAGGGTGCCCGGCAGCAGACCGCACGCGATCGGCGGCGTGTAGCGCTGGCCGTCCAGCTCAACCACCACGTTTCCGCGCGTGAATTCGGTCAGTTCGCCGTCCTCGTTCCACAACAGCACGTCGAATGCATCGGGGTGCGCCGCCGTCTGGGCATCGTAGAAACCGCGCTGTGTGGTCTTGTGGTAGAGCAGGCGGTTGGCGCGCGCCATCGGCGTGCGGGCCAGCGCGACGCGCACCTGCTGCGGGTCGCGTTCGGGCAGTGCCGTGCCCTCGATGCGCACCGTGCCGTCCTTGGCGAGCAGCAGGCGCACACGGTGGCGTCCTGCCGGGTGGGCGGCCGCGAACGCGTAAAGCGCGTGATGCAGCGTCTCGCGGTCGTAGGCAAAGCCGAGCGCGTCGGCGGATTGGGTGAGCCGCGTCAGATGGCGCGAGCGCAGGGTATAGACCGCGTCCTGCAGCAGCAGGGTTTCGAACAGCTCGAAGGATTCCGGCTCGCGGGTCAGGAAATGCGATTTCGTGATGACCTCCGCATGCTCGTCCTGGGCATCGGACGACCAGGTGATGCCGCTGCCCAGCCCGCACCCCATCGACCCGTCATGGGTGTCGAGCGTGACGGTGCGAATCGGCACGCTAAACACCGCGCCCTGCGGGCCGACCATGCCGATCGCGCCGCAGTATGCGCCGCGCGGCGTGCGCTCCAGCCCGGCAATGATTTCCATCGCCTTGATCTTGGGCGCGCCGGTGACCGAACCGCAGGGGAAAAGCGCGCAGAACACATCCTCCAGGCTGACATCGGGCCGCGTGCGCGCGGCGACGGTGGATGTCATCTGGAACAGCGTCGGGTAACGTTCGATCGAGAACAGTTTGGGCACCGATACGCCGCCGGGCATCGAGAGCCGCGTCAGGTCGTTGCGCAGCAGGTCGACGATCATCACGTTCTCGGCGCGGTTCTTTTCCGACTGATAAAGCGACTCGGCGATTGCGGCGTCCTCCGCCGCCCAGCGGCCGCGCGGCGCGGTGCCCTTCATCGGGCGTGCCGTGAGCAGGCCACCGGTCTCTTCGCCGGGTTTCTCGCCTGGCGCGGCGATTTCCCAGCGGAAGAACAGCTCGGGCGAGGCCGACAGCAGGCGGTAGCGCCCGAAATCGAGATAGGCGCAATAGTCGCTTGCCTGCGCCAGGCGTAACTGCTCGTAATACGCGAAGTCGTCGCCGTCGAGTCGCGACGTCGTGCGTACCGTGTAGTTCACCTGGTAGGTGTCGCCGCGCCGGATCGCGGCACGTATCGTTTCGATGTCGGCGCAGAAATCGGCCTCGCTCGTGTCGAGCTGCCATTCGGGGCGGGCGAAGCTGCCTGCGGCGCGGCGCCACACGTCGTCGGCTGTGCGATCGAAGATGCCGAAGCACAGCAGTGGCAAGGGGCCGGGATGCCGCGTGCGGCAGGCCGCATCGAATGCCGGCGCCGCCTCGTAGCTCACGAAGCCTGCGGCGTATTGGCCGGCAAGGCGCGCCGCGTCGATGCGTTGCAGCGCCGGGCGCACCTCGTCCAGGGTGTGCGCGACGACGATTTCCAGCGGATCGGCGAATACCTGCCGCGTGCGCAGCCCGTTGGCGTTGGCAAAGTCAAAAACCAGCCTCAAGGAACGTTCTCGGGGTATGCCCGCAAGGGCGATGTCGCGAGGGTATCACCTTGGGCGGCTGCGGGCACGCGCGGCGCTGCTCCGCTCCGCAAGAAGCCGAAGGCCCCGCATTGCGGGGCCTCGGACCGCCGACCGTGTGCGTGCGTCAGAGCTTGAAGCGCGCGACGGCCTCCTGCAATCCGCGCGACATGTCGGCCAGGCGGCGCGCCGTTTCGCCCGTCTGCAGCGTGGCGACGCTGTTGCTTTCGGCCATCTGCGCGATGCTGTCGACGTGGCGCGCAATCTCGTTGGTGGCCGCGCGCTGCTCCTCGATCGCCGCGCTGATGTCGCCGACCGTGGTCGCCACGCGCTGCGTGCTGCTGTCGATGCTGGTGATCGCGACGCCTGCCTGACGGGCCAGCGCAACGCCGCTTTCGACCTTGCTCACGCCCTGCTGCATGCTCAGAACCGCTTCCGAGGTGCCGCGCGTGATCGTCTCGATCATGCCGCCGATCTCCTTGGTGGACGATGCGGTGCGCTCGGCGAGCTTGCGCACTTCGTCGGCCACCACCGCGAAACCACGGCCCTGCTCGCCGGCGCGCGCGGCTTCGATCGCCGCATTCAGCGCCAGCAGATTGGTCTGTTCCGCGACTTCGTCGATGACCTTGACGATGGAGCGGATCTGCGCCGACTGCCGGCCGAGTTCCTGGATCACGTTCGACGAGTGCTGCACCGCCTCGGCAATGTGGGAAACCTCGCTCACCACGTTGCCGATCACGCTCGCGCCCTCATGCGAGGCCGTGCCGGCCTCCTTCGACAGGTTATTGGCTTCGCGTGCGTTGTCCGCCACGTGACTCACGCTGACGGCCATCTGCTCGACCGCGGCGGCGATCGAGGATGCCGCTTCGCTTTGCTGGGTCGTGCTGCGCGTGATGTTGTCCGACGAGGTGGCGAGCAGCGCGGCAGACTCCGACACCGTGGTGGCGTGCGTTGCGAGTTCCGCGACCAGCTTGAGCAGCGCCTTGCGCGAGCTGTCGTACTCGTAGGCCAGCCAAGAGAAATCGTCCTTGCCGGCAATCTTGAGCTTGCAGGTCAGGTCGCCGGCGGCGAGCTGGTGCAGGGCGTTGACCACCATTTCAGCCCGCTGGGCAAAGTGCTTCCCGGCGTAGATTGCGAAGGCAATCAGTATCGCGACAGCACCGAACTCGATCGCGAACACCACGAGCCACCGCGTGGCGCCTGCACTGTCCACGCCGAGAAAGCGGCCTGCCAGGGAAGCGGCGATCTGAACCAGTGTCGCGAGCGCGGCAAAAGCCCAGAAGCACTTCTTTATGCTCAATTTTTCCATGTCGTCTCTCCTCCGGAACACCCCGGTTACCGAGTTGGTAACGGTTCTCGCCTCGCGGACTTGAGCAAGTGGGCTGCGACGAAGTGTGACGAATTGGGGGGCGAAACGCTGGAAGGGCGTGCTGCCGCGACTGGCGTCGGCAATGCGGCGCCGCAGCGTGAACAGGGGCGGCTGCGCGTCGTTCAGACGGCCTGCGGGCCGAGGTAGAAGGTGACGACGCGATCGCCTACGAGCGTAACGGCACCGGTGCGGCGGTTGTTGCCGGTATCGCTGTACTCAAATTTGTATACCCGTTTCAGGCGCAGGCGCCCCTCGTCGTCACGCGCCGGCCGGATGCTGTCGACCGCGACCGTGTCATCCAGCAGCAACAGGCCTTCCGCTGCACAGGCGGCACGCGATTCGCGCAGGCAGGCCTCGCGCGCCTTGAGGCTGTCCATCCAGAGCCAGAACAGCGCGGCGAGCAGCAGCAATCCGAATAATTCGAGCGCAGTCATCGGGCGACGCCGGGAAGAATTTCACAGGGGCGATTATCGCCCCTGTGGCGCGCTTGCCGGCGTCGTGCGGACTCAGGGTTCACCCCAATTTCGGCGATAGTACGGGTACGGCGCGTAATCACGGTGGCGATGCCACGGCCGCACCACCACCGGCGGCGGCACGATCACGGCCGGGCCCGGGTCGGCGTGGTGATACCGCGGACCGGCCGGCAGGACGATGCAGCCGGAAAGGGCCAGGGCGGCGGTTGCGGCAACAAGCAGTGTTTTCATCACGTCGATCTCCTGTAGTGGCACGACACGAGCAATCAACGTTCTTGGCACATGAAATGCTGTCGCAAAATTGTTTCCGCATGCTACGGTGATTACAAAGCGGAAACACTTCCATCGTTGCGCCGCACTGCTTCGTCTGATCTGGATCAGTGATGGCTGCGATGGCGAATGCCATAGTCTGACCGACGTCCGAAACCCGTGCCGCCCAACCATCCGATGAACGAACTTTCCACCCGAATCGATCCATCGCGCATCGTCAACCGCGTGGTTGCGCACCATGATGGTGATGTGCACGAACTGGTGCAGATCCTGCGCGAGGTGCAGGAAGCGCTCGACTGGATATCGCCCGAAACCATCGATTGTCTGGTCGCCGCGCTCGGCGTGCCTCGCACCAAGATCGAGGCGGTCGCCGGTTTCTATTCCTTCTTTTACCTCGTGCCGCGCGGCCGCTATCGCGTGCTGTTCTCCGACAACATCACCGATCGCATGGCGGGTAGCGAGGCGCTGAAGAACCGCATGTGCCGCAATCTCTGGATCGAGCCCGGCAAGGTGTCGGAAGATGGCTTGGTCAGCGTCGATCTGACCTCCTGCACCGGCATGTGTGACCAGGGTCCGGGCATGCTGGTGAACAATCGCGCGATCACCCGCCTCGACGACGCACGCCTCGACGCGATCTGCGAACTGATACGCGACACGGTGCCGCTCGAGCAGTGGCCGGCCGACTTCTTCCGCGTCGACAGCAACGTCCGCCGCGCCGACATGCTCCTGGGGGGCGACATGGCACCTGGCGCTGCCATGAAGGCGGCCACCACCCGCGGTGCCGCGGGCATGCTCGAGGAGCTTCGGCTTGCGGGCCTGCGCGGGCGGGGCGGCGCGGGTTTTGCCACCGCGACCAAATGGTCGATGTGCCGCGAGGCAGCGGGCGAGGCGCATTACGTCGTGTGCAATGCCGACGAAGGCGAGCCGGGCACCTTCAAGGATCGCGTACTGCTCACGGAACGTCCCGATCTCGTGTTCGAGGGCATGACACTGTGCGCGCAGGTGCTCGGCGCCCAGCGCGGCTTCCTGTATCTGCGCGGCGAATACCGCTACCTGCTCGATGCTCTTCAGGCCGTACTCGAGCGGCGCCGTACGGCCGGCCTGCTCGGCCGTTCGATCATGGGCATCGACGGCTTCGATTTCGACATCCGGATCCATATCGGCGCCGGTGCCTACGTCTGCGGCGAGGAATCGGCGCTGATCGAATCGCTCGAGGGCAAGCGCGGCACGCCGCGCAACCGCCCGCCGTTCCCGGTGACCTGCGGCTATCGCGACCAGCCCACCGTGGTGAACAACGTCGAAACCTTCGCTTCGGCCGCCCTGATCGGCCTGCACGGCGGCGTGTGGTTCGCCGCGGTCGGCAGCGGCCAGTCCGCCGGTACCAAGCTGCTCAGCGTGTCCGGCGATTGCGAGCGTCCGGGCATCTACGAATATCCCTTCGGCGTCACGATCGCACAAGTGCTGGAGGACTGCGGCGCCGAAGACACGCAGGCGGTGCAGGTCGGCGGGCCCTCGGGCATGTGCATCGCGGCGAGCGAGTTTTCGCGCCGCATCGCGTTCGAGGACGTGCCCACCGCCGGCGCCTTCATGGCATTCGGCGCCCAGCGCGACATGTTCGACGTCGCGCGCAACTTCACGCGCTTCTTTGCGCATGAGAGCTGCGGCTTCTGCACACCGTGCCGTGTCGGTACCTCGCTGCTCAACAACCTGATGGACAAGCTCGCGCGCGGGCAGGGTTCGCCCTACGACTTCAGCGAGATCGAAAAGCTCAACCGGCGCCTGCAGTCGCTCTCGCATTGCGGGCTCGGCCACTCGGCCTGCAACCCGGTGCTCGAGACGATCGCCAAGTTCCGCTCGAGCTACGAGCGCCGGCTGGTGCACACCGACTACGTGCCGGCCTTCGACCTCGATCGTGCCTTGTCGGCCGCGCGTCAGATGACGCGGCGCAAGGATGCCGGCGCCCATATCGGAGAGGATTCATGAGCGGCAGCTTCAAACTCGATGGTCGCGAGATTCCGTTCCGCGATGGACAGACCATCCTGCAGGCCGCGCAGGACGCCGGGCAGGACATCCCGCACCTGTGCTATCACCCGGACTTCAAACCACACGGCTCGTGCAAGGTCTGTTCGGTGCGCATCGACGGTCGCACCGCTGCGTCCTGCACCACGCCGGCGCGCGACGGCATGCAGGTAGACAGCAACGTGCCCGAGGTGAACGAGGAACGGCGCACGCTGCTGCAGATGCTGTTTGTCGAAGGCAATCATTTCTGTCCCTCGTGCGAGAAAAGCGGTGCCTGCCGCCTGCAGGCCACGGCCTATCAGGTGCAGATGGTGTCGCCGCATTTCGATCACTTCTTCCCCGACCGGCCGGTCGATGCCTCGCATCCGGACTACCTGCTCGATACCAATCGCTGCATCCTGTGTTCGCTGTGCGTGCGTGCCAGCCGCGATGTCGACGGCAAGAACGTGTTTGCGCTTTCGGGCCGCGGCATCCGCACGCACCTGATCGTCAACGCGGCCTCGGGCCGGCTCGGCGACACCGATTTCAGCGCCGGGGACAAGGCCGCACACGTCTGCCCGGTGGGCGTGATCCTGAAGAAGCGCGTCGGTTTCGCGGTGCCGATCGGCCAGCGGCCGTTCGACCTCGCGCCGGCGGAGGAATGAGCATGGCCGACGTGACCCTGCCCGCGAAGTTCCGTGTCGCCACCGCCTCGCTTGCCGGCTGCTTCGGCTGCCACATGTCGTTTCTCGACATCGACGAACGCCTGTTCGATCTGGTCAAGCACGTCGAGTTCGACCGCTCGCCGCTGACCGACATCAAACACGTCGGCAAGTGCGACATCGGCCTGATCGAGGGCGGCGTCTGCAACACCGAGAACGTGCACGTGCTGCGCGAATTTCGCCACAACTGCCGCATCCTGGTGGCGGTCGGCGCCTGCGCGATCAACGGCGGACTGCCGGCGCAACGCAACCACCTGCCGCTCGAAGGCGTGCTGCAGGAGGTGTACCAGACCAGCCCCGGCCTCGCCGCCGGCCTGATCCCCGATGACCCCGAGCTGCCCCTGCCGCTCGACAAGGTGCACCCGCTGCACGAAGTGGTGCATGTCGACTACGTGATACCGGGCTGTCCACCGTCGGCAGACGCGATCTGGTCGGTGCTGGGCGACCTGATCGCCGGCCGCGAACCCGCCCTGGCGCAGCGGCTGATCCATTTCGATTGAGGTTGCTGATGAGAGCCAGTCTGGAAACGGCCCCCGACATTCCGAACCTGAAACGCGTGGCGATCGATCCGATCTCGCGCGTCGAAGGGCACGGCAAGATCACGCTGCTGCTCGACGACCACAATCGCGTGCACCAAGTGCGCCTGCACATCGTCGAATTCCGCGGCTTCGAGAAATTCATCCAGGGCCGGCCCTACTGGGAAGTGCCGGTGATGGTGCAGCGCCTGTGCGGCATCTGCCCGGTGAGCCATCACCTTGCCGCATCGAAGGCGCTCGACGTCATCGTCGGCGCGCGCCACCTCACCCCGGCGGCAGAGAAGCTGCGCCGGCTGATGCACTACGGCCAGATCCTGCAGTCGCACGCGTTGCACTTCTACCACCTGTGCACCCCCGACCTGCTGTTCGGCTTCGACAGCGACGCGGCCCGGCGCAACATCGTCGAGATCGCCGCGCAGCACCCCGAGACGGCGCGCAAGGGCGTGCTGATCCGCAAGTTCGGACAGGAAGTGATCCGTCATACCGCCGGCAAGCGCATCCATGGTACCGGCTCGGTGCCCGGCGGCGTCAACAAGTCGCTCACGGCGGCGGAGCGCAACGAACTGCTGGCGCACATCTACGACATCGTGCACTGGAGCCGCGAGGCCGTCGCGCTGGTCAAGGAACTCCATGCGCAGCAGCCGGCGCTCTACAACAGCTTCGGGGCGGTGCGCGCCAAGACCATGTCCCTGATCGGCGCCGGCGGGCAGATGGATCTCTACGACGGCCGGCTGCGCGCGCGCGACGAAAACGGCGCGCTGATCTTCGACGGCATCGACTACGCCGGATACGGCAGCCTGATCGAGGAACAGGTCAAGCCGTGGAGCTACATGAAGTTTCCCTACCTCAAGTCCTTCGGCGCCGAGGACGGCTGGTATCGTGTCGGTCCCTTGTCGCGCGTGCAGAACTGCGACGTGATCCCGACGCCGCTGGCGGAGATCGAGCGCCGCGAGTTCGTCGACTACTCGGGCGGTGCGCCGAGCCAGGCGCCGCTGGGCTACCACTGGGCGCGCATGATCGAGATGCTGCATGCCGCCGAGACGATCAAGGATCTGCTCCATGACGAAGACGTGCTGGGCGACGCCCTCGTCACCAGCGGCGAGCGGGCGCAGGAGGGGGTGGGCGTGATCGAAGCGCCGCGCGGCACGCTGATCCACCACTATCGCGTGGACGAGAACGATCTGGTCACGATGTGCAACCTGATCGTCTCGACCACGCACAACAACCAGGCGATGAACGAGTCGGTGCGCGAGGTGGCGCGCCGCTACCTGAACGGCCGCGACGTGACGGAGGGGCTGCTCAACCACCTCGAGGTGGCGATCCGTGCTTTCGATCCCTGCCTGTCGTGCGCGACGCATGCGCTGGGCCGCATGCCGCTGATCGTGGAACTGCTCGATCCCGATGGCGAACTCGTCAGCAGCCTGCAGCGCGATTGAAGCGATCGTCGCGCCGATACTCGTGATCGGCATCGGCAATCCGAGCCGCGGCGACGATGCGCTCGGACCCGTCTGCCTCGAGCGCCTCGCTGCGTCCCCGGCGCCCGGCGTCGAACTGCTCACCGATTTTCAGCTGCAGATCGAACATGCGCTCGACCTCGACGGCCGCGCGCTGGTGGTATTCGTCGATGCCAGCGTGGCCGCGCCGGCGCCATACAGCCTGGCGCCGATCGGCGAGGCGCCGGCCGAGCCGGCGTTCAGCCACGCCCTGAGTCCGGCCCAACTGCTGGACGTGTATCGGCGCGTGCAGCGCCGCGCGCCGCCCCGCGCCATGGTGCTGGCGATCCGTGGTGAAGCCTTCGAACTCGGCGATGGGCTATCCGCCCGCGCGAGCGCCAACCTGGAAATGGCCCTGGCGGCGCTCGCGGCGCTGCTCGCCGAAGCCGCGCCGGCGCGCGCCGCGGTTTGAAGGTCATGTCGATGCGGTAGAAGTTTGCGGCGGCGCGCAAGCACCCGTCGTATCATGCGCACTTCCGAACGACCAATCGTTCGCCAGGGTTCCGGCAGACGCAGAAGGGATGGCGATGGCAGTACTGTGGATGGCCGGCATTCCGATCGACGCCGGCGACGATGAACTGATGGACTTTCTCGAACGCTACGGCTTTCCGCTTGCCGATGCGGTTGCGTGGCTCGGCGGAGACGGATCCCAGCCCGCCGCGCTGGTGACCTTCGAACGCATGGGCGAGGCGAAGCTGCGCGAGCTCGCGCTGCGCATCGACGGTGTGGTGTGGAACGAAAGCCGCATTCACGCCAGCGTGGCGGACAGCCGGCACATGTAGGGCGGACTACGGTGTTCGGCGTCAATCTGTTCGCACTCTTCCGGCACGACGATGCGGGGGGCGATGCCTCGCGCGGCATGAACGATTTCGTCGACGGCGCCCTGGAGCGCGTGGTGCGCATGACCAACCCGCGCCTGCGCCTGCTCGAACGCTGGCGCGAGCGCCTGCGGCCGGCCGCGGAGATCGCCAGTGCCTATGCCCACGGCGTGGCCCGCGGGCTGCCCGCTGCGCTCGATGCTGATCCAACGCGGTGGGCCGGGAACGACTCGCTGCGCGCGTTCTTCGTCCAGCGCGACGAAGTCGCCGAGGTCTATGGCGCCTCGCAGGAACTGCGCCGCCTGTTTCGCCGCGAACCGCTGATCGACGAAGCCTGGGCGATTCTCGCCATGCAGGTCAGCGAACAGAAAGTGCTCGGCATGGCGCTCGACGGCGATACCGTGCAGCGCGACGTGGTGCAGACCACGCTGAGTTTTTCGCGCCATCGCGTGCGCGTCTGTGCCGGCAGCGAGGACGGGTTGCGCGAGGCCGTTGCCTGGCAGGTGATCGACCAGCTCGCGCTACGCACCCTGTCGCGGCTGACACGGCTGGAGGACTGGCGTCACGAACTCGAGATCGATCGCGCGCTGCTCGAGGCACGCCTGCGCATGCTCAGACGCGAAGGGGCGGGCATGGACGGCAACCAGCCTGATGCCACGGCACTCGCCCGCCTGGAGGCGAAACTCGACGCCAATGCGCGCGAGCTCGATCAGGCCGGCGGCGGCACCCAGGCACTCGAGCGGGCGCTGGAGGTGCTGCGTGACACGCTCGCGACGCCAGCGGTGCTGGTGCGCTGCGCGCCGCGCCGCGAGATTCTCTCGACCGTCAATGTGCGTCTTGCGCCGCCGGTGGACGGGCCGCATCTGGCTATCGAATTCGTCGAAACGTATCTCGACGGCGACCCCCCGGTGACGATTGCCGTGATGCCGACGCGCTTCCCGCGCCTCGCCATGCCGGCATCGCGGCCCGGCATGGCACAGCGCGGCCGCGCGCTGCTCTGAGGCAAATCGACGACGCCACCGGCCTGCAAGGCGCATTGGCCGGCCGGTTCCAGCCGGCCATGCCGGCAAGTCGCATGCATCGGCGTCCGGCGGGCATGCTGCCCGGAGACGGCGTATCCATGCGGGGTGCAGGCCTGCCCGTTACATAACGGAGCGCCGCAACGCGGCGCGGTACAGCGCGCAGTCGGCCCGCAGCAGTAGCAGCGCCGTGTGCAGCGAACTGCAGCCGGCGGCCTCGTCGATCTCGTCGGCAACCCGCGATGCGGTTTCGGTCGCCGTGTGGCCTGCGTGTCGCGCGCACCCGTCCGGATCGGACAGTCTGCGCAGCGCGGTGAATCGATCTACGTCGGGCAAGGCCGGGCGCGGCGCGTTCTGTTGCGCGTCCAAGGCTTGCAACGGGGTGGTCCACCGTTGCTTGGCGGTGGTGGACAGCAGCGCCGACCGTTCGATCTGCTGCACGATTCCGCCCAGGCCCTGCGGAAAGAAGCGGTCGAGCAGGTCGGCGGCCGAGGGCGTGCCGGGTGCGAACCGTCTCAGCGGCAAGGGCGTCGCACGCGCCTGTACCGACTCCAGCGTCGCGCGCAAGCGGCGGGCGAGGTCGTGCAGCGTTTGCGTCTGCGCGATGATGCTGCCTTCGAAGCGCTCCACGGCATCGCGCCCCTGGTGCAGCAGCAACTCGATTGCGTCGAAGCGGTCGTGCCACGCGCGTCGCACCGCCTCGTCGATGTCGCGCTGTTCGTCGATGCGTGCGAACACCGCGTGGCGGCGCCGTGAGACGTCGGCTGCGGCTGCGGCGCAGGCGTCTTCGGCCGGGTCGCGCGAGGCGTGCATGCCTGCCGCGATGCCGAGTGCGCGCATGGCAGCGGCAGAATCGCCCCGGCGCAGGCTGTCATGAACCGCATGCGTGCGTTGCTGCTGCGCGCGCATCAGGTCTAGCCGGTCCTGGCGCCGGTCCAGCCAGGCGTTCGACAAGCCGCGCCGTTCATCGAAGTCCCGAGGCATGGCTGTCTCCACGTTGGTTTCGTCGCGCATCAGGCATTTAGTGACGTGCAGCTTGCGCCGGTACGTCACGGGTGACAATCGACTGCGCGGCATAGGCCGAAGGTGCAGCGACGCTACGATCCGTTGCGTGGGCGGCGTGCATTTACATTGGCTTACGTCGGGCGAACGTCACCTTGCACGGCTGGCAGCTAAGCTCGGGGCATCGACGAACATCAACGACGCAAGGGAGCTTCGACATGAAACTGACACGGGAATGGGTCACGCCGCTGGTGATGGGCAGCTTTGCGCTGCTTGCCGTCACCGGCATTCTGATGTTCTTCCACGCCGACAGCGGCCTCAACAAGCTGGCGCACGAGTGGCTGAGCTGGATGCTGGTTGCTGCGGTGCTCGGGCACATGCTGGTCAATTTCGGCGCGGTCAAGCGCCACTTCTCCGCCACGCGCACGCGCGTCATCGCCGGCATCTTCGTCGCGCTGCTGCTGGCAAGCTTCATGCCGCTGGGCGGAAGCGGCAAGCCGCCGTTCGCCGCGCCGGTCGACGCGCTGGCACGCGCACCGTTGCCGGTGCTGGCGCAGGTTGCCGGCATGAGCGTGGACCAGGCGCGCGAGCGGCTCGCTGCACAGGGCGTGACCATCGACGATGCCGCGCCGACGCTATCGGCTGCCGTAGGCGGCGATCTGCGGCGCGAGGTACGGGCGCTCAACGGCTTGCTGGCCAGCGGCATGGGGCATTGAGCCCGTACCTTCTGCATAGTCCTTCCTGCACGTCGCGTTCAGCCATGCGCCGGATGTTGGGCGGGGGGCGTCATGCTTCAATGCTGCGTGCGACGCCGCGCGGCCACTGCCGCCGGGCAGACGTGAAGGAGGCGCAGCATGACGATAGCCGGCAGCGAACTCGGTGCGACCGGGCAGACGCAGTGGCACAACGGCGCACGCATTCCCGGCCCGCTGCGCTTTTTGCCCGGGGTGTACCTGGCGCCGAATGCGCCGTCGAAAGCCGTGACCAAGACGTTCAAGCAGGAGGCCATGCCGCCGCCGACGGGCACGTCGACCACCATGGTCGCAAGCGACATGAAGTGGAGCCTCGCGGGCACCGGCCGCGATTTCGGCGTCGGGGACGTGAAGCAGGGCGAACTTGCCAACTGCCCGCTGGCCGCACTGCTTGCCGCGCATGCGCACACCGAGTCGGGGCGCAAGCTGATCGGCACGTGGGTGAGCGAAAAAGCCGGTGCGATCGAAACGGATCTCGCCGCCATTGCCGGCAAGCTGGCCGAGGTGCCGCCGGGAAAGATCATCCGCTCGAATCGCTACTTCGCCGTCCAGCTCGGCGGCCAGGCATTTGACGTCAGCCCGGTACTCTACACCGATGAATCGCGCGATCCTTCACCGATCTACATGAGTTCGCCCGACAGCGCGTTGTGGCCGTGCATGATCGAGAAGGCCTTTGCCATCAAGGTCGGCACCTACGACGACCTCGATGACGACAGCAAGTGGACCGTGAACAGGATCTGGGAAACCGTGACCGGTGTGGCACCGGGCGGCTTTGCGGTCGTCAAGGGTACGCCCCAGTCGAAGATCGTCGAGGCGGCGAAGCATGCGTCGAGCATTCCGACCCTCGCCGCTTCGCGCGACGATGCGACCGAGGTCACCAGCCACCATGGATTTGCCGTGCTCGGAATGTCGAAAGGCAACATCAACCTCTATGACCCCAGTGCGGCGCGTACGCTGTCGATCTCGATCGACAAATTCCGCAGCAGCTTCCAGGCGATCTTCTTCACCGCGCAATGATGCGGCAGGCGTGCCGGCCGAAGGCGGGGTGACGCAGGCGGCGCGGCCCGCCCCGGTCAATCCGACGAGCCGCCGCCGCCGGAATCCCCGCCGCCTCCGGCGTCGCTTCCACCCGAATCGCCCCCCGAATCGCTGCCACCCGAGTCGGACGAATCGCTGCTCCAGGCGTCGCTGCCCGAGCTGCTGCTCCAGGTGTCGCCCTCGTTGCCGCTGCCGCGTCCGGCGCGTTGCGGCCGTGGCGAGAGGCGCGAGCGGATCGAATTGGTGATGACGAGCGAGCCGAAGAACCATCCGGTCGCGCCCACCGCATAGCCGAGCATGCCGGTCGCGTACGTGGCGACGATCGCGATGCCGGCAAGCGACGCGAGCGGAACGATCCATGTGCGCATGCCGTTGCCGCTGCGCCGCGTCGCTCCGCCTCCGGGCGCGGCGCGGGGCGACTTCATCGCCGCGCCACGTTTCATGCGGCGGCGAGCGGGGGCCGGTGCGGCGGGTAACGGTTCGGCCACCAGCGCCCAGCCCGCGACGACGATCCATGCGACGGCGAACGCGGCAGTCCAGCCGCCCTGCGAGACCCACAGCGTCAGCGCCGAAACCGCCAGGCAGGCGGCCACCGCCAGCGCACGCCGAAGCGGGCGCCAGGGCAGCATCAGCAGCAGCGGTACCAGCAGCATCGCCCCGATCAGCCCGAGCGCGCCCAGAAGCATGCGTTTCTCGGGTTCGCTCGGGTGGTAGGTGCGGCTGCCGTATGGTTCGTCTGCCGGGGCGGCGGCCTGCGGTTGCGCCGCCGGCCGCGCCGCGAGCACGCGGGAAATTTCCTCGGCCGCGGCATTGACCGCCGCGCCGGGTCCGGTCGCCTGCAACGCCGGGCGGACGTGTTCGGCGAGGATGCGCTTGGCGGTGGCGTCCGGCATGCTGCCCTCGAGGCCGTAGCCGGTGTGGATGCGCGTGCGGGGTGGTGGGTTGTTGACTGCCAGCAGGAACAGCAGGCCGTCGTCGACGCCCTTGCGGCCGAGTCGCCAGGTGGTGAAGACGCGTTGCGCGTAATCCTCCAGGGGTTCGGGCGTGGTGTGGTCGACCACCAGCACCACAACCTGCGCGCCATTCTGTTGGCGCAATTGCCGCAGCGTCGCATCGGCCTGCGCGATCTCGCCGGGCGCAAGCACGCCGGCGGCATCGACCACCGTGCCCTCGAGCGGCGGAATCGTGACCAGCGCAGCAGCGACGGCATCGGCCGCAGCAGGATCAACGCCGGGCAGCAGCAGGAGCAGCGCAAGCACGATGCCCCACGTCAGGCCGCGCGCCGATCCCTTGTGGCCCCGCGCAAATCCCGCCCGGCTCATCCCCATGTGAGCCTGCCGGGGCTGCGCACCGGCCGTCGAAATCACTGGAAGCATCCGAAGAACGGCGCGCCGCAGGGAATCGTCGTCTGCCGGGCATCCGCCGTCAGGTGAACCTGCGTCGGGCGCGTGAAACTGAAATCGGCACCGAGGTCCACGACCGCATTCTCGTCGAGTCCCGGCCAAGGGTCGATCGCCCACACGTGCCCTGCGAAGTCGGCGACCACGACGATGAAATGATCGCGCGCGCTGCCGCCGTGGATGCTGACGCCGACCACCAGCGGCGTGCGCTGCCTGAGCATCATGTCGGCACGCGCAGCGCTCGCGAAGCGCACGAAGCCCTGCGACAGCCTGCCGACCGGCGCCTTTGGCTTGACCTCGCCGTCCGCATCGTAGAGCGCGGCCGGCAGGCTGATCTTGTTGAATGCTTCGTTGTACTCCGACATCCGGCCGCCCCAATGGCTCTTCAGTGGCAGGGCGTGGTGGCGGCGGGCCCACCTGGAATGGAGAAAGTCGTTCAGGTGCTTGCTGCGATCGACGAGGCCGAGCAGTTTCAGCACCAGGAATTTCGACGATGCCAGGCACATGTTCGGCCCGTCACGCCCCTGCACCTCGCGCATCACCAGCAGCATGCCCCTGTTCATGGTCGGTCCCCCTGCGCATCGGTTCCGCCGATGTCCCGGTCGCGGCCTCCCGTTCGCCGCCGAAGCGAAGTCTAGATGCCCGCCGACAGGAAGCCCATCGGCCGAAAGGCAGGGGTGTGTGCGCCATCCGGCCGGTGCCGGGCGCCGTACCGCTCAGCGCGAGGGGGCGACCCGGATCGATTTCGCCTTTGGCCTGTCGGGGCCCTTCAATGTGGTTTCCTTGAGCGTCTTCCAGTCCAGGTGGTAGAAGCCGCCTTCGCGGCAGGTCATCATGTACATATCGACGCGCGAGCTCATCGCCACGCCGACGTCGCCGCCGATGTCGGCGTTGTTGAACGCATCGTCGTAGATCCTGTCGCGGTCGGCATCCTTCGCACCCAGCTTCCGGCGCAACTGGTTGACGTAGCCGATCTGCTGGGGTGCCACGATGCCCTCGTAGTGGTGCGAGATCGATCCGCCACCGAGATCCACGTCGCCCCGCACGTGCATGTGGTAGGTGGCCACCGTCTTCAGCCCGGGCAGGTCGCCGCGGCTCCATTTGCCCTTGCCGAAGCCCATCGTCGCCAGTTCGACCTTGGCCTGATCGCCATCGGTGACCGCCGGCGCGGCCAGGTACAGGTCCTTGCCTGCCACCTTGTAGATGATGCCGCCCCATTCCTCGCCCTTGTGCAGCTTGCAGAGCGGTACCAGCGCAGCCTCTGCCGCCTCGCGCGCCGTCTTGTAGACCTTCACCTTGAGGCGCACGCTCGGCGGGCCTTCACGCGGGTCCTTCTTGGACCAGAAATCCAGTTCGATCTCCTTTCCGGCGGCGAAACCGAGCGCGTTCGCCTCGGCGATTTCCTCCGCCGTTTCGACCTCGCTCAGCGATACCTGCGTTCCAGGCGCAGCCGGTTTGGCAACCGGGGCGGGCGCCTCGGTCTCGCCGAGGATCAGCGAGGTGACCCCCGGCCGGAAATCCGGCAGGCCACTCAGGATCCAGGCGCCCAGGGGCCCCGGCATGCGCTCTACGCCCATGATGCCGATTCCTTCTCATGTGATCGCCGGATGATAAGTGCTGAATGCACCGTCTTGCGCGTGGCAAATCGCATGGCAAGGTCGCGATCGTGAAAGACTCGCGCACAGCGGCGCTCCATCGGGCGCACCGGGCGGGCATCCCGGGCATGCCACGCCTGCAAGCGGCCCGGGATGGACCTTCTGCAACAGGGGGGCTGGAACGCCACTATCCATGCCGATCGCGAGACGGGGCAGCACGCGAACTCGACCGCGCCGCTGGCGATTGGCGCACTGAAGTGCGCGACACGGATCGCATGCGCGCGGGCTAGCCGCCGGCAACCGCCTTCCGGATCAGCGGCAGCAAGGCCTCCGGCAGCGCGAGTTTGCCCGAGAGCGCGAAGGCATGCGCGTCGTCTGACATCTTGCGCCAGGTCTTGCGCAGAATCTCGAGCCACTTCTCTTCGCTGTAGTCCGGCTTCTGGCCGGCGAAGTCGACCAGGTAGTGCTCGAGGAACACGAGGTCGGTCACGTCCTCCAGCAGTTGCGTCTCGGCATGCACCTTCATGCCGCGCTTGCCGACCGCCTTCTGCACGCGCTCGATGATGTCCTCGTCGTCGTAGCCCGCCTCGCGCATCAGGCGGCCGGCCGTCACGGCGTGGAACTGGTACAGCCCGGTGCGCCACTGCAGGTAGCCGTTGCGATCCATTGGATAGCTGTCGCGCGGCGTCTTCCAGCGCTGGATGTGCTGCGCGCGCACCGCGAGCTTCACCGCCTCGGGCGCATCCGGCGCATAGCGGGCCAGCATCTCCGACATGCGATGGGCGTAGAGCAGCTCGCGCGGGTAGCGCTTGCCGTCGGGGCCGGTCTCCTGGCGCGGGTCTTCGCTGTTGGCGGCATCGAACAGGGCGATCGCGCGCTCGAAGCGCGCCGGGTCGGTGGTCATGATGATTCCGGGTGGCAGTGTAGATCGTCTGGATTATAGGGAATCGCGCGGCCCGGCCCGGTGCCGCGGAGAGCTACGCCGTTCGGGGGGCGTCGCGCCCGCCAAAACCGCTCGGGCACGAACCCGCCGGCGGGGGCGCGATCCGATACCGTTTGCATCGAAGTGCGCAATTTTGTGTGAAATATCGGCTATCTGCGTGACATTGTTCCGACCGTTCCGGGCGAGCGCCATTAGACTCGCCGCAACGCGGCATCGAGCCGCAACCGGATCTTCTTGCAGAGAAAGGGCGCCGTCGCGGCGCATGAACGCAACATGAGCGCAATCATCCAGTGGTCGGACAAGCTTTCCCTCGGCATTCCCGAAATCGATGGCCAGCACAAGGGCCTGATCGACGTGATCAATGAACTGTGGCATGCCATCGTGAGCCGGAAGGATGCGAACTACCTGCTTGGCATCCTCAACAAGCTCGAGCAGTACACCTTTGCGCATTTCACCGCCGAAGAGGCCGTGATGCGCGTCGAGAACTATCCGCGCCTGCGTGATCACTACGACGAACACCAGAAGTTCATCGGCCATCTCAAGGGCACGCGTGCAAAGATCGAGAATGGCGAAGAGATCGCGCTCGAACTGCTGCACTTCCTGACCGACTGGCTGGTGAAGCACATCCAGGTTTCCGACAAGGACTATTCGAATTTCATCGCCGAGCGCCAGCGGCCCAAATCGATCTTCGCGCGATTCTTCGGATCGCTGCGGCCCCAGGGCGCACGCAGTTAGGTCCGCCTGGCGCGCCGGGTGCGGTGCGCTTGCCCCGGAAGCTTCCATCCCGCGCAGAACCCTGTCGGGCGTTCGGGCATCGCGCCTCGCCGCGAGGCTCGGACGGTGCTCCGCGAGTTCCCTCGGCGGATCAGCGCGGCTCGGCGGCTCGCACGGGCAATCGGTGCGCACACGAAAGGAATTCGAGCCGCCCCATAAGGTCGACCCTCCGAAGCCGTCTCATCGTTCCGCTGCTCAAAAGACGTTGAGCAGCGGAACGCATGCGCTGCAAATCGGGTCGCCGCGCCTTTGCGCCGCGCGACCTTGCCGCGTCCAGACAGTTCCCGGATGGCGTTGGCGATGCGCGGCACGCGCACGACCTTCGGCATTTCTTCGCGGAGATACCGGTTGCATTTCGGATAATCGGCGGCGCGAGGGAAGATCTTGGCGTGCTCCTCTTGCGTTGCCAGGTGTCGGCGGGTCGCGAACAGGCTGCGATGGGTGCCGGCTGCTGCCGGCACCGCTTGGCGGCATGACATAGGGCGCAATCCTGTCATGCCTCGAACCGACTGAACATTCGTCGGATGAACCAGGGCGCCTGACCTAGCCGTATTTCAGCGCGCGGGCGAGCCGGTAGAGCACCCAGGCATTCAGCAGGTGCCACACGAAGTGCGTGCCCCAGGGCCAGACGTCGCACAGGCTGCGGTCCAGCGTTCGCGCTGCCAGCGAGACGAGGAACACCAGCGCCGCCGCCAGCATCATGCGGCCGGCCGCTGGTGCGATGCGAAGCGCATAGGCGGTGAGTGCCGCGAGCGTGGCGAGCGCCGGCAGGTAGAAACCCGAGCCGTTGAGCAGGCCGGCGGGCAGCAGCATCGCGCCGGCACGGTCGAGCAGCACGAAGCCCGCCGCGGCCGCCAGCGCCCCGGGGCGCGGCCACTGCGCGATCTCGCGCAGGAAGATCACCAGATAGGCCACGTTGAAAATGCCGATGAAGCCGACATCGAGCAGGTTCGCCCAGCGTGTGGCAAGCGTATGGAATGTCAGGCTCGCCGCGCCGACCAACGCGATCAATCCGGCCAGCAGGCGCAGCCGCGCGGCAATGCGCGGTTCGCCGCCGCGGTTCTCCCGCCACAACTTCCACGCGAACCCGAAGAAGGCCAGGTTCGACACGGCGTTGAGCGGCTCCGCCCACAGGCCCGGGCCGAGGCGTTCGCAGTAGAGCAGCAGCGGCGCGTTCAGGTCCATGCGCGGTTGCACATTGCAGGGCGCGCTTGCGGGGTCGGGTAATGCATGCGCCGACTATAGCAGCCGGCTCCGGCGTCGCTGGTCGGTGGCGTGTGTTGGCAGATCTTGGGGTGGGCTGGAAGGCGCGCGGAATGGACGTTGCGGGCAAGGCATGCCCGGGTGCCGCATGGAATGGCGGTGGTGGAGCAGGGTGGCTGGAGAGGCAGTATCCATGCGGGTTGTGGGGCAGGGTGTTTGTGCGCGTCGATTTCGCGTTCGGGCTGGGTGGAGTGCTGCGGTGTCGAAGCGCACTTTCCGTTTGTTTGAATCGTCGGATGTCGCGGTGACGACGCTGCGCCGGTCTCGCCCGGCAGGCGAGCTGCTTTCTTGCTCGCCAGGAAAGTAACCACGCAGCGGCGTCGATGCACGATTTCCGTTGCGTTGAATGGCCGCATGTCGCGGTGCCAGGGCTGCGCCGGTCTCGCCCGGCAGGCGAGTTACTTTCTTGCTCGCCAAGAAAGTAACCAAAGAAGGCGACCCGGGTTCGCCGCCTTGCGCTTTGCGCAAGGTGCCCTGCGCTGCTCGCGTCGGCGGGCGGGCTTCGCAAACTCGCTTCGCTCAAACAGCGAAGCCCGACTGCCCCCGCCGCCGCTGCGCTGCTCGGCGGCTCGCACGGGAAAAGGTGGGGCGCGACGGTCAGCGGGTTTGATCGAGTAGGGTGTCAATAAGCGAAGCGCATTGCACCGGATGTTTGCATTCGGCGCAATAGCGACTGCGCCCTACGCGGGCTGTGCTCGCCAATGTGGATAAAAGAATTCGGGCCTCAGCCAATAGTTGCAATGGCGATTGCGGGCTTTGCCTACACCAAGAATTCCA
Source organism: Rhodocyclaceae bacterium (assembly GCA_016791115.1). GTDB lineage: Bacteria > Pseudomonadota > Gammaproteobacteria > Burkholderiales > Rhodocyclaceae > Methylophosphatis. The sequence goes on along the minus strand of JAEUNL010000008.1, from coordinate 50,984 downwards.
CTAAAGTTGCGCAACACAAGAATGTAGAGTCAAAACAGTGAACTCGAAGCAATTCATATTAATTGCGGCACTGAGTGCTCTTCTGGTGGCCGGTTGCGTGCCAACCGCTTCCATTCTGAAGGCGGATACCCGCAGCGTGGTGACGAGCAAGTCCCTTCCTTTGCCCGGTATCGTGCGCACACGCTTGGCTGGTCAGCCACTTATCACTCACGTGCGCCTGAACACCACCTACCAGCGTGTGGCTGTGATGGTGAATGGATTCAGCCAGTCGGCAAGCTTTGGCTCGAGCGGCTATTCGATTGAAATCCCGGTTGGCGCAAAGGGTCTACTTACCGGTCCGTCGGGGGCCTGTTTTCACAACCAAGGATTCAATGCTGGGCTGTTCCGCAGCAAGGGGACCACCAACTTCTGCTTTGACGACACAAACAGGGACGGTCAGTTTGACAAGACTAAGTTCGACACCATCAATAATTGGGGTAGCTTAGACATTGCGCCAGCCCGGTACGTAGTAAAGGAGGAACCTGTTGGCTATGGCTCGGTAGACCGCAAGCGTGAGATTGTGTTTGTCGGCAACGGGCAGCAGCACCCTATCCTAATCTATCGCGAGTTCGTGAACAACGACCTGAGCAAGGCGATCCGACAAGTTGACCTTGTTCCGGATGGTGGCGGCGATACGGTGACTTTCGACGGCGCAAAACTGAAGATTCTTAGCGTCGATGACAAAACCATCCGGTATGAAGTCTTGAGCGCTTTCTCCGGAAACTAAGTTCGTGATGCTGGAGACTCCATGACCATCGGGCAGTTCGCATTAATGTTTGCCTTACTCGTTACGTCGACGGCATACGCTGACGAATTGCCGAAGTCGCTCCTGGCAACTGGTCCGGAACTCGGCTGTGATGAAATTGCGATCGAGACACTGCGGTTGTACGGGCGATTGAACCAAATTGAGTTGGAGTCCATTGGCGCGGCCAAGGGGAAGGCCGATGCGGCGACTGTGGCACAGCTAGTATTTTTTCCTGCGCTGTTCCTGCGACAGCCCCAGCCCGGACTCGACGAACACGCTTGGCTTACCCAGGAATTGGCCATATTGAGGACACAGTCGGTTGATCGAAAGTGCGGCAGCAGTGAATCAAACGCCTTGCCAACAACGACGACCGGCAGTGCGACGAACGCAAGCCTTGCTCCGAGTGACGGCGATTACGAACGGGCGCTCACGGAACTCGAGAGCGGACGCCTCGTCAAGGCGCCGTGGGCGAGGGCACTTGCCGAATCGAATGGAATCGAAGCTGCTGCGAAGTCGATCTACATCAAGTTGCGCGTCGAGCAACTCGCGCGGGAAAGATCTCTTCCACGTTGATTGCTTCGTTCGTGCGAGTTCCGTCGTCAACCTTCAGAATGACATCGTCGCCCGGCGGCGTAGCATTCGGCTTATCGAGTGCAGCTTGACGGGTGGATTTGTGGGGAAAGGCACAAAATGCGAAGCGAATTTAATTGAATGTTTGGGAGTCGGCGCAATATCGAGCGGCTTACTTGGGCAAATCCGAGACTCGTTCTACGAGCTTCGTAAACGCTTCGCTGCAGTCGTCGGTCATTTTGCTAAGAAGCGGTACATGCCCAGATGGAGATCTGTTGTAGGTTGGATAGAGTGCCGCGAGATCTTCTGCAACAATAGTTATTGGCGCAACGCATGCTTGGACAAACGCCTCGTTGCAGGCAGAGTGACGAGCGTAAACAACAATTTCAAAATTTCCTGTTTGAAACCGTGCCCTTGCGTCCGGCCGATACTCCACGAAAACGACTTGTCTCGTTTGGACCTCCTCTCCTTTCATTCGAAATGAATGAAACGCGGGCCATTCAGGAGAATTCACTTTCTCAGCGGCATAGTTGGGAGAATTTGCTTGTTCGAACATCGCGCGAAATAGCCTATCTCTACCCTTAGTGCGTGGACGGAAAGCAATCGCCAAGTCTTCAAGAAATGATGGTGTCGCGCCAGAATTCGAGAAGACAAGAGGAACGATCAACGTTGGTGAAGCTTCTTCATTGATGTTTCCGACGAATGCTACGCGGCCCGAAATCTTGATGGTTAGCTTGAATGGCGCAAGTCGCGTACGCCATACGGTGTAAAGGCTGACACAAAGGGAAATCGCGCTTACGAGTAGCGACAAGATCGAAACGCCAACAGCCAACGAAATATCTCCTGTCATTTCCTACCTTTATGAGGATCATGAATGCAGAGCGAAAAAGCCCCGCTTGTGGCGGGGCTTTTTCCTGCTGCGGGTGCTGCTTCCTGTTAATCGTTGCGGCGTCACGCGGTCCTGTTCAGTCGGCGAGGCGCCAGATGCCGTCGTTGGCGACCAGACCCATCGGTTCGGGGTAGGAGATCGTCTCGAGCGAGAGATCGATGCCCAGGTCCGGCCAGTAGAGGTTGTGGTCGGTGGGCTGCTGCACGTTGAGCACCTGGCCCAGCGGCGCATCCCGGAACCACGGGAAGTGATCGAAGGGCAGATACACGTCCTCTTCCGGCAGCGATACCCAGAAGCCGTTCTTCGACACCCGGGTGACCTCGACCGTTTGGGTGTCGTCTTCCAATGCCGGGAACTTCATTTTTGTTCTCCTTGGCAGTTCTGCGCTCCGATCCCGTTGCGGTGTCGCTAGCCGCAACTCCCGACGGCGCCGCAGGCGGTGCAGAAGTCGCAGCCGTCCTTGCGGATGACGCTGTAATTGCCGCATTCGTTGCACATGCCGCCCTGCATCAGCTTGGGTTCGTTCTCGCTGCGCGGGGCTTCGAGGATGCCCATCTCGCGGCGCGGGTAGCCCTTGTCGTCGAGCACGCCGAGCATGGCGTAGCGGTGGATCATCAGCGCGGCGATGTAGGCGACGGTACTCGGGTAGTTCTGCTGGCGGCGCGTGCCGGGCACGAAGGCCATGAAGTCGCCGAGCGGCTCGGGGTAGTTCAGGAGCTTGCGCAGCTTCATGCCGATCCAGGCCGGGTCCATCACGCGCATGTCGAGCGAGAGGATGCGCGAGAGGCCGTCGAGGGCGCGCGGGTAGTTGCCCGAGAGCCACATCGAGTAGGGGCGCGTGACGCCGGCGGAGAATCCGTCCAGCGCGGGCAGGGTGATTTCCTTGAGGCCGAGCACGAATTCTTCGCCGGTGGCCGGGTTGCTGATGTCGACCGTCCAGGAGAGCGTGCCGTCGGTGCCGGTCTTCGGTTCCTGCAGGCTGAACAGGGTGTCGAGCACCGGCGTGGCGCCGCTCTCGGCAAGCGCGCCGAGCTTTTCGCAGCGATGGCGCACCACCTGCGCGAAGCCGGAGACGATGCCGGGCACCAGCTTCTTTTCGCCATGTGGCGGCAGCGGCATTTCGTAGCTGCGCTCGCCGACGGTCATGGCCAGCGTGTCGAGCTTGAGCTTGAGCCAGGCGCGGTCCTGGCTGCGCATGTCCATCGACAGCGTCTTGGCGACGGCACCGAGGCCGCGCGGCTGGTCGGCGCCGTTGACCCACACTTCGAAGGGGTGCGCCTGGTGGGCGTCGTTCTCGAGTTGGCCGACGAAGATGGCGAATTCGCCGTTGGGCACCTTCATCATGTAGGTCCATGAGGTGTTGCCGTCCGGCAGGTCGGGGCGGCCGGGCCAGCGCAGGCTGGAGAGCACCGGTGCGGGCAGGCTCTTGATCGACAGGCGCGTGTTGGCGGCGTCGTGGATGACGACGTCCTGGGGCTGCTTCTTTTCCTCTGCCTTCGGCTCGACCGACAGCACGCTGCCGAGCACGCTGTTGGGCCGATAGGTGGCCAGCCCCTTGAGGCCGGCCTTCCAGGCCGTCATGTAGAGATCCTCGAAGTCGGCATAGGGGTAGTCGGCCGGCACGTTCACCGTCTTGGAGATCGAGGTGTCGACATAGGGCGCGACGGCGGCGACCATGTCCTTGTGGGCCTGCGCGCTGATCTCGAGGGCGGTGACGAAGTAATCCGGCAGCTTGTTCACGTCGTTGCCGAGGTGGCGGTAGAGCCGCCATGCGTAGTCTTCGACGGCGTATTCCTTGAAGGTGCCGTCGCCCATGCGCTTCTTGCGGGTGTAGGTGTAGGAGAACGGCGGTTCGATGCCGTTCGACGCGTTGTCGGCGAAGGCGAGCGAGATGGTGCCGGTCGGCGCGATCGACAGCAGGTGCGAGTTGCGGATGCCGTTCTTGCGGATCAGGTCCTTGATGTCGGCCGGCAGGCGCGAGGCGAAGTTGCCGCCCGAGAGATACAGGTCGGCGTTGAACAGCGGGAAGGCGCCGCGCTCCTTGGCCAGCTCGACGCTGTAGCGGTAGGCGGTGTCGCGCATGAACTCGCTGATGCGCGTGGCCATGGCGCGCGCCTCGGCGGTGTCGTACTTCAGGCGCAGCATCATCAGCGCATCGCCCAGGCCGGTGAAGCCCAGGCCGACGCGGCGCTTGTTCATCGCTTCGTCATGCTGCAGCTCGAGCGGCCAGTGGGTGGCGTCGAGCACGTTGTCGAGCATGCGGATCGAGATTTCGACCGTCTTCGCGAAGCCGGCGAAATCGAACTCGGCCTGCTCGGTGAACGGCACCCTGACGTAGCGCGTGAGGTTGATCGAGCCGAGGTCGCAGCAGCCATAGGGCGGCAGCGGCTGTTCGGCGCAGGGGTTGGTGGCCTCGATCGTTTCGCAGTAATACAGGTTGTTGTCGCGGTTCATGCGATCGAGGAACAGGATGCCCGGCTCGGCGTGGTCGTAGGTGGAACGCATGACCTGGTCCCACAGCTCGCGCGCGCGCACCTTGCGGTAGACCCACAGCCCGTCGTTACGCTGGTAGGCGCCGCGTTCCTTGAAATCGGTGGAAGGTTCGGCCTTGTGCGCGAGTTCCACGTCGCCGTCGATCTCGACCGCCTTCATGAACACGTCGGTCACGCCGACCGAGATGTTGAAGTTGGTCAGGTCGCCCGAATCCTTGGCGTGGATGAAGTCCTCGATGTCCGGGTGGTCGCAGCGCAGCACGCCCATCTGCGCGCCGCGGCGGCTGCCTGCGGATTCGACGGTTTCGCACGAGCGGTCGAACACGCGCATGTACGACACCGGGCCGGAGGCATTGGACTGCGTGCCCTTGACGTGCGCACCCTTGGGGCGGATCGACGAGAAGTCGTAGCCGACGCCGCCGCCGCGGCGCATGGTCTCGGCGGCCTGCGCCAGCGCGGTGTAGATGCCGGGGCGGCCGTCGACGGCTTCGGTGATCGAATCGCCGACCGGCTGCACGAAGCAGTTGATCAGCGTGGCGGTGAGCTTGGTGCCGGCGGCGCTGTTGATGCGGCCGGCCGGCACGAAGCCGGCTTCCTGCGCCTCGAGGAACTTCTGCTCCCAGAAGGCGCGCTTGTCTTCGGCTTCGACAGCGGCAAGCGCCCGCGCCACGCGCGCGCGCACGTCGCCCACCGTCTGCTCGTTGCCCTTGGCGTATTTCTCGAGCAGGACCTCGCCCGAGATTTCCTGCTCGGGGAGATTGGCGGCGCTGGGTGCGTCGGCGGTGGTGGTCTGCTTGATGATGTCGGTCGCCATAGTCCGTTGACTCCTCGATGGTCGAATTGTTTTTGGGGCGGGCCAGAACGGCCCAGAAGAAGGTGCAAAGCATACCCCCGGAAACGCCGCGATGGAAGTCTCCTGCGTAAATTTTATTCACAGTAAAAACAATAAGTTGCAAAAATAACTTGTGGATTCAACGAAATAAAACCACTAGATATAGTAGGTATTTGAGAGTACAGGAGTTTTTCCGATTCTTGAACGTAACAGGTTGATTTATCGTGCGTTTCCCGCCTGTGGATAACCTGGGGGAAACACGGATCGGATCGGTGGGCGGGCTGTGGACAAGCCCGGGAGTGGCGGTGGAAACATGCGGCCGGAATGGCCGTCCGGCCGCGCCCAGACGGGCTTCTCAGCGCCGTGCCGGGCTGTGGATAGCGCTGCGCGCCGGATCAGTGCAGGCTGCGGCGCCCGGCGATGTCGCGCAGCAGCACCGTGACGTGCTGCTGCGCTTCGGGCTGCAGGGTCACGTGTTCGATCGCGAATTCGCGCGCGAGCAGGCGCCGGAGTTCATCGAGCTGGCGCGGCCAGTCGGCGAGGTCGGCGACGCGGACATGGGCCGACAGCGCCGGCCGGCGCGCATCCATCGACCAGATGTGCAGGTCGTGAACTTCCAGGACGCCGGCGACCGCGGCCATGCGCCGGCCGATCGCGGGCGTCGACAGCCCCGCAGGCACCCCTTCCATCAGGGTGTGGATGGCTTCGCGCGCGAGGCGCCAGGTCGAGCCGGCGATCAGGGCGCAGATGCCGAACGACAGGATCGGGTCGATCGGCGTCCAGCCGGTCTGGCGAATCACCAAGCCCGACGCCAGCGCGGCGACGGAGCCGAGGGCGTCGCCCAGCACGTGCAGCAGGGCGCCGCGGGTATTCAGGTTGTGCGCAGCATCGCCGTCGCGCGACAGGATCCACGCCACCAGCAGGTTGATCGCCAGCCCCAGCGCGCCGATCCAGATCACCGTGGCGCCATCGACCGGCTGCGGCGCGCGCAGCCGCTCGGCTGCCTGCCAGCCGATCATCAGGATCACCGCGAACATGAAGCCGGCATTGAATAGCGCGGCCAGCACCTCGATCCGCGCGTAGCCGTAGGACAGGCGCGCCGAAGGCGGGCGCAGCGCGACCGCCGCAGCGAGCAGGGCCACGCCGAGCGAGAGCGCGTCGGTGACCATGTGGCCGGCATCGGACAGCAGCGCCAGCGAGCCGGCCATCCAGCCGGCGACCGCCTCGACCGCTGCGAAGCCGAGGGTTATCGCCAGCGCCAGGCCGAGCGCGCGGCGCGGCGCGCCGGCAGGGTGGTGGTCGTGGGCATGGCCGTGACCCTCGTGGGCATGATGAGCATGGTGCGCGTGACCGGCGTGGCCGTGGCCTTCGCCGTCGTGATGGGCGTGCCCGTGGTGTGGCGAACCGGATGCGGAATGCGAAGCCATGCGCGATTGTAGAGCGCTCAGCCGGGTGCGTAACGCACGCGGTAGATCGCGTTGGCCTGATCGTCCGATACCAGCAGCGAGCCGTCAGGTAGCACCAGCACGTCGGCGGGACGACCCCAGTTCGACTCGCCCTGCAGCCAGCCGGTGATGAAGGGTTCGACGGCTACGACGCGATCGCCGTCGAGGCGTGCCGTCACAACCTGGTAGCCGCTCTTCTTCGCGCGATTCCAGGAGCCGTGCAGCGCGATGAAGATGCGGTCGCGGTAGTCGGCGGGGAACTGGGTGCCGGCGTAGAAGCGCATGCCCAGCGGCGCGACGTGCGGGCCGAGGTTGGCCGCCGGCGGCGTGAACTCGCCGCACTTGCGACGGCTGCCGAACTCGGGATCGGGAATCGTGCCGGCGTGGCAGAACGGGTAGCCGAAATGCATCCCCGGCTTAGGCGCATGGTTGAGTTCGCACGAGGGCTGGTCGTCGCCCATCCAGTCGCGCCCGTTGTCGGTGAACCAGAGCGCCTTCGTCTGCGGATGCCAGTCGAAACCGACGCTGTTGCGCACGCCGCGCGCGTAGACCTCGAGCTGGCTGCCGTCCGGGTTCATGCGCATGATGTTGGCGTAGCCGTCGGCGTCGCGGTCGCAGATGTTGCAGGGTGCGCCGACCGGCACGTAGAGCTTGCCGTCCGGCCCGAAGGCGATGAATTTCCAGCCGTGGTGCTTGTCGCCCGGAAACCGGTCGCTGACGACGGCGGGGCGCGGCGGGCTGGCGAGCTTCGCCTCGATGCCGTCGTAGCGCAGAATGCGGCCGATCGACGAGACGTACAGTGCGCTGTCGCGGAAGGCGACGCCGACCGGCATGTCGAGCCCTTCGGCGACCGTGCTGACCGCGCCCGCGCGCAGCGTTTCGTCGAACTTGATCGCGTGCACCTTGCCGGCACCGCGCGAGCCGACGAACAGCGTGCGATCGGCGCCCAGCGTCATCGCACGCGGCTCCGGCACGCGCGCCCAAACTTCGAGCGCGAAGCCGGGGGGCAATTTCAGGCGCTCGATCGGCGGGTTCTGCGCCGGCGTGGCCGAGCAGGCGCACAACAGCACGAGGGCAAGCAGGGCGGCGATCAGCGTGTTGTTCATGGGGAATCTCCGTTCGGCCTGGGTGTCCGACATAGACGCGGGCGGTGCCAAATGGTTGCGCGAGGGTCTGCAGCCGGCCAGCGTGTCTGACCCCTTCGCCGGCATTGCAGCGTTCAATCACCTGCAGGGCCTTCGGCTACACTTGCGCGTCATGGATGTCGAGCGCAGTGACGAAGCCCTGATGCTGGCCTATCGCGATGGCGATGCGCAGGCTTTCGAACGGCTCTACCAGCGTCACCGCAGCCGGCTGTACCGCTGGCTGACGCAACAGTGCGGTTCGGCCGGCGTGGCGGAGGAACTCTATCAGGACATCTGGCTCAAGGTCATCAATGCGCGCGGCAACTATGAAGTCAGCGCGAAGTTCACCACCTGGCTGTACCGCATCGCGCACAACCGGCTGGTCGACCACTGGCGCGCCGGCGCGCGCACGCCGTCTACGGTTGCGGCGGGTGATTGCGAGGACGAGGACGACCCGCTCGATCACGTCGCGGGCAGCGCGATCGACGAGCCGCAGAACGACGTCGAGCGGCGCCGGCTCGGCGAGGCGCTGACGCGCGAGATCCAGGCCCTGCCGGCGCCGCAGCGCGAAACCTTCCTGCTGGCGCAGGAAACCGAACTGACGTTGGAGGAAATCGCCCGCGTCACCGGCGTGAACCGCGAGACGGCCAAGAGCCGCATGCGTTACGCGCTGGCCAAGCTGCGTGAAGGATTGAAAGACTGGCGATGAGGATGGCGGCATGAGCACGCGCGATCGAAGTGCAAGCGGAGCGGCGGACGACCTGCCGCAGGACGCGCTGCTTGCGCGTGCCTATCGCGAGCACGCGGACGCCGCCGGCGGGCCGCCGCCGGCGCTCGATGCGCGCATTCTCGCCGCCGCGCGTGCCGCGGCGGGCGAACCGCGCCGCGCGGCACGGCCGGCGCTGCCGTGGTGGCGGCGGCTGGTGGTGCCGGTTTCGCTGACCGCCGTGGTCGTGGTCAGCGCCACGCTGACGCTGATGGTGCACGAGGAGCAGGAGAAAGAGGCGGCGCAACGCGACGCACCCGCACCGGCCGCGGCCCCGGCGTCGACCGCGAAGCCGGCACAACCCGCGCCGGGCACGGCGCCAACGCCGGCGGTGCCGGCACAGCGCGTGCAGCCGATGCGCGAATCGGCGCACCCCGAGGCCGTGCCCGAACCGTTGGCCAAGCGTCGCGCACCCGGCGAACCCGCCGCTGACACGGATGAGGCAGCACCGGGCCGGGCCGCCGCGGCCGGCGCAATGAGGCGCGATGCCGCGCCGGGGCCGGCAGTTGAGTCGGCGGCAGGGCTGAAGGTGGAGACGAAGGCGGCGTCGACCGCGGCTTCGACCGAAAGATCGACGAACGCTGTACCTGCAGCGCCGCCAGCGCAGGGCAGCGTTGCAGACCAGGCGTCGGAAATGCCGCCGGCCGGCGCGGCCCGCGCTGCGGCCCCGCCCACCGCGCCTGTTGTGGCGCCGGCACCGCAGGCGTTTCCGGCGAGCCGAGCGCCCGCGCCGGCAGGCATCGGGGCCGGCGAGGCCGTCGAGCGCCACGTCGCACCATCCGGTGCGCCGGCGGCGGATGGCGCCGCGGTGCCGCTTGCCAGGCCGCAGGCCGAGCCGGCGCCGGGCCTGCGTGCGAAGTCGCGCGCCAGCGGGGTGGACGAGGGCGAACGGTCGGAAAAAGCTGCTGCGCCGACGCAGGCGTCGCGCGAACAAGCGTTTCGCACGCCGGAGGATTGGATCAATGAGATCCGCGCGTTGCGCCGCGCGGGCCGCGACAGCGAATGGCGCGCGTCGCTGGCGCGCTTCCGCGAACGCTATCCGGATTACGGGATTCCGTCCGACCTGCGCAACTGAGTCACGGGCAATAGGCCGCAAGACCGCATGGGGTCTTGACTGCAGGGTGGCATGCCGTCAGAGCCAATGCGGGCGCGCCTTCCAGGGTGTGTGCCGTGCAGATCGCCTATCCATGCGCCTTGGCGCGGCGCCGGTCAGTCGCTGCCGCGTTCCAGCAGATAGAGTTCCGCCGTGGCGGTTTTCTCGAGACGGCGTGAAACGCGCAGGCGCGTCCTGCGGCCGCGGTTGGTGACGGTGAATTCGATGCCCGGCCACACCGTGTCGGGCGCGGCGATCAGCGCCGGCGCGTTGTCGTGCGGCGGCACCTTGAGCAGCAGGATGGCGCGCACGTCGCGCCGCGCGCCGCGCTGGCGCGATTGCGATTCGGCGACCGAGATCGTCACCGGCACCGGTCGAGATGCCAGCACCTCGAGGCCCATCACCAGCTTGCGGCCGCGCGCCGAGAGGGCGCGCCGCGTCATGCAGGCCTGCACCGTGCCGCGTTCGTGCGGCCGGATGGCGACCACCTCGCCGACACCGACTTTCATGTTGCCGCCGGCCACCAGGCGCAGCGCGAAGCCGCCGGGACTTTCGTTGAGGATTGCCCATTCCGAGGTTTCGTCGGCGGCGATCTCGACGTCGTGGCGTTCGTGCTGGCGGCGCCGGTAAGCCGGACCGCTGAGGAAGGTCCACAACCCCTCGAACCCGGCCACCAGATCGACACGCGGATGGAAGCGCGCGCGATGGAAGCGGCGCATCGACGGCGCGCCCCAGCCACCCATCATCGACTTGAGCATCGCCAGATACTGCGGCTGGCGCGCCACGATCGGCAGGCCGAGCTGTGCCGGCACGATGTTCGATTCGAGGCCCACGATGTGTTCCGCCACCTTGGCGTTGAGCGCGCTGCAGTCGAGGATCAGGTCGTGCGGTGCCGGTTCGGTGACGTGCCACTTGGCGAGCGAGCGCCCGGCAACCGTGTCGCTGGGGCGGATCAGGAACAGCCCGCCCTTGGCGGCCTTGCCGGGGGCGATGCTGTCGGGCGTCGCGAATGCGGCGAGATCGCCGTAGCGCTCGACGTAGAAGCGCACGCGGTCGAGTTCGCCGGGCGCGAGCCGCGCCGGATCGGCAAAGGCGATCAGCAGCGCGCGCCGGTAGATCTGCTCGATCGGCACGCCGCGCCCGTCGAGCGTCTCGGCGACGAAGCCTCCGTCGCGCGCGATGCGATAGAGCTGGTGCATTGAGGCCCACGCGGTGCGCGAGCCCTCGGAATAAACGCGATAGCACAGCATGAGGCGGCGCGCGTGCGATTGCATGCCGCGCAGGGTGGCATTGCGCAGCGGCCGCGCATAGCCGAGGCCAACCCACTTGCCCGATACGTCGATGGCGATGGACGTGTAGCCGACGCCGAATTCGCGCAGCAGCCGGTTGCCCTGTTCGAGCAGCGCTTCCGACAGCGGGGAGAGCGGCAGGCTGGCGCGGCCGAGCTTGGCCTCGATCACCTGCATCACCTGGCCGGCGGTTTCGTGCATCAGGTCGTAGAGCCGGATGCGCTTGCGCACGCTGGGCTCGCGCAGGCGGATGCGCTCGGCCACGTCGGCCAGCGCGCGGGCGGCTTCGAGCGGCTTGTCCTGAGGCAGGGCGGCCACCCACTTCTGCAGCTCGTCGGGGGTGAGCGCGGGTCCGTCAGACTGCGCGGACTCGGGCATCAGGTATTGGCGCAGCAAACGCATCGGCATTGCGTAAGTGCCGGGCATGTTCCGGCTCGTTCTCTCGGTGTCCATCGGGGGACCGCTTCTTGGGGCGGTCGCCGGTTATCGGTTGCTGTTTGCTGCAGGCCGCGGTCGTCGGCGAACGCGGTTGCCGGCGGCCCTCTTAACCCCTTTGGTGCCCGGGGATCGTTTGCATGGCCGCAATGTTGCCCGATTTCGTGGAGAAAACCATGAATAACTTCCTCAAAGGTATGGCTTTTTGTCTTCTTGGCGTTGCCGCGCTGCAAACTGCACACGCCTCGGCGCTGGATGTGGAGATCGTCTCGCGTGCCGACGGGCGCGTGCTGCCGGCCTGGCATCACCAGGGCAAGCTGTGGGTGGCCGGCAACCCCGGTGAGGCCTACGCGGTGCGGCTGGTGAATCGCAGCGGCGGCAGGCTGCTCGCGGTGCTGTCGATCGACGGCGTGAACGCGGTGAGCGGCGAGACCGCAGCGTTCCGGCAGTCGGGCTATGTGCTCGATGCGGGCGGTTCGGCGGACATCCGCGGCTGGCGCAAGAGCCTGGACGACGTGGCGCAATTCACCTTCACGCGGCTGTCCGACAGCTATGCCGCGCGCACCGGGCGGCCGGACAACGTCGGCGTGATCGGCGTCGCGGTGTATCACGAGGTGGTGGCGCCCCAGGTATGGCGTCAGGACGGTCGCCTCGGCGCGCGCGCGAAGGAGGCGCCGGCCGCATCGGCGCCTGCTTCGGCCGGGTCTGCCGCACAATCAGCCGGCGCGGCAAATGACATGGCGCGCGCGGAATCCGCGCGTGCGCCGGCGGAACCGGAATCGCGCCTCGGCACCGGCCACGGCGCGCGCGAGCACGATCCGACGCGCTACACCGAATTCCGCCGCGCCAGCAGCACTCCGGCGGAAACCATCGTCATCCATTACGATTCATACGGCAACCTGCTGGCGCGCGGCATTGTGCCGCGCGAGCCCCGCTACTCGGCACCGCGTCCGCATCCGAATCCCTTCCCCGGACAGTTCGTGCCCGACCCGCAGGGCTGAGGCGGTTGGAACACGAGGGGGAGCGGGCGATGCAACTGATCACCTGGAACATTCAGTGGGGCCGCGGCTGCGACGGCCGAGTCGATCTTGCGCGCATCGCGCGCGTGCTGCGCGAGACTGGCGACGCCGACGTGGTCTGCCTGCAGGAGGTGGCGGTCAATTTTGCCGAGCTGGCGGGGTCGAGCGGCGAGGACCAGGTGGCGCTGCTGTCGCTGGCTTTTCCCGGTTACGCGGCGCTGTTCGGCGCCGGCACCGACCTGCCGGATGCGCAGGGCGAGCGCCGGCGCTTCGGCAACCTGGTGCTGTCGCGCCTGCCGGTGCTGCAGGTGTGGCGCCATCCGTTGCCCTGGCCGCCCGATCCGGCGGTGCCGAGCATGCAGCGGACATGCGTGGAGGCGGTGGTGATGTCGCGCGGCGGGCCGCTGCGGGTGATGACGACGCATCTCGAGTATTACTCGGCGCTGCAGCGTGCGGCGCAGGTCGAGGCACTGCGCGACCTTCATCGCCAGGCCTGCGCGCATGCCCGCCGGCCGCGCGCCGACAAATCGGGCAGCGCGAGCGATGCGCCGTTCGCCGTCTATCCGCGGCCGGACAGCGCCATCCTGTGCGGCGATTTCAATTACCCGCCCGAGGCGGCGGAACATGGGCGACTGCAGGCGCCCATCGACGACACGACACCTGCCTGGCGCGACGCGTGGCCGCTTGCGCATCCGGGCGAGCCGCATGCTCACACGGTCGGGCTGCACGGCGCCGACTGGCCGGATCACCCTTATTGCTGCGATTTCGTGTGCGTCAGCGCCGATCTCGCGCCGCGTGTGCGGGACGTGCGCGTGAACCGGCAGACCGACGCATCGGACCACCAGCCGGTGCTGCTGGAACTGCTCGACGCCTGATCAGTTCTTCCAGTCGGGCGGCAGCGGCTCGATCAGGTCGCGGTAGGCGTGCCAGGTGGCGTGGCCGGCGATCGGCATCAGCACGATCAGGCCGAGAAACAGCGTGGCGAATCCGATAGCCGCGCTCGCCACGATCAACGCCGCCCACAGCGAAACCTGCGGAAAGTTGCGGATCAGCGCAAAGCTGCTGGCGATCATCGATGTCACGGCATCCTGCCCGCGGTCGAGCATCAGCGGGATCGAGACCACGCTGAGGGCGAACACGATCGACGCGAACAGCAGCCCGACGAAAAAGTACACCACCAGGAACTCGATGTTCTCGAGCGAGATCACCTGTTGCATGAATCCTGCGATGCTCGGCATTTCCGAGGTGTAGAAGAGCGCGAAGACGACCATCGAGGCACGTGCCCAGACGAGAAAGACGATGATCAGGATCATCGAATAGATGCCGATGCTTCCGGCATTGCGGCGCCAGGCCGTCAGGGTCGGTGCAAGTTGCAGCGGCTCGCCGGCTTCGCGGCGGCGCGACAGGTCGTAGAGCCCGAGCGCGAGGAAGGGGCCGAGCAGCAGGAACCCCGAGATCAGGCCCGACATGTAGGCGTAGGCGTGGCTGAAGACGAAGGTCAGCACGTAGCCCATGCCGGCAAAGCATGCGCCGTAGAACAGGCTCGGTCCGGGGCAGGCCTTGAGGTCGTCGAGCCCGCGCGACAGCCAGCGGAAGGGCGCACCGAAGCCGACGCTGCGCACCTTGGGAAAGGGCAGGCCTTCGACGTCCTGTGGCACCGCTTGGTTTCTGGAGTCGTTCATGGGGCCTCGCTGTGCGTGTCCGGCGCTCCCGGCGGCCTTGCGTTGATTGATAGTGGGTCCGGCGCGGCGTTCAGGCAGGCTCGTCCGGCTCGAGCATGCGTTCGAGCACGCTGATCCGGTCTTTCAGCAACAGCTTGCGCTTCTTCATCCGGCGCAGCATCAGTTCGTCGGGCGGCGGCACGGCCTGCAATTGGGCGATGATCTGGTCGAGGTCGCGGTGTTCCACCTGCAGCGCGTGCAGCTTGGCGCGCAGATCGGATTCTTGCTCGGTGATTTCCATGGATTCGGACATGGTATGCGGATGCGCTGGCGGGCAGGTGGGCGGGGCTAAAGTTCCTTCGGATGCGACCGATAAGGAATGTGGCCGGCGGATCGGCACGTCTCAAGGCAATGGTAAGCGCCAGACCCCGGAAAGACAACAGCCGCTCCCCATCCGCCGGCCACTTGAACCGGCACGGCGTGCCCCCATGTTCGGTTCCGAGGGGCGCGGCGGATTTCCGCAGGGCGTCTCCGGAAGAGGAGTCTGATATGCGCATCGTGTTCAACAACCCTGTTCTGTATGTCGTCGAGTACCCGCAGGTGGATGCGGTGGAAGTCATCGACAAGCGCAAGGGCTTGGGCATGCTGATGCGCGACGAGACCGCACGCCGTTTCCGCCGCGAGTTCTCCGACGTCGTCGAGGTGGCCGAGGAGGCCGACGATTTCGGCGACTTCATCGACCAGTACGAAGCCTTGATGACGCAGCCGGCGGTCTATCACTGAAACACCCGGCGCGGTTGCGCCATTCCGAGCGATTTCACGGAGCGCGCCCTCGCGCGGCCTTGCAGCCCGCCCGGGCGCGCTCTACCATTTCGGCCCTGATTCGATCGCGGGAACACCATTGAGCAAGGCCTTCGTCAAGGAATCCGACGCGGACGACGAGGATCCCGAACAGATCCCGGCGCTGCCGCCCGGCACCAAGAATTACATGACGCGTGCCGGCTGGGCGCGGCTCAAGGCCGAGCTGGACCAGCTCGTCCGCATCGACCGCCCGGCGCTGGTGCAGGTGGTTTCCTGGGCTGCCTCGAACGGCGACCGCTCCGAGAATGGCGACTACATCTACGGCAAGAAGCGCCTGCGCGAGATGGACAAGCGCATCCGCTTCCTCATCAAGCGGCTGGAAACCGCCACGGTGGTCGATCCGGTCGAGCAGGAGAACGTCGGACAGGTGTTCTTCGGCGCCACGGTGACCATCAGCGACGCCGAATCGGGCATCGACGAAACCTGGCAGATCGTCGGCGTGGACGAGGCCAACGCCTCGGAAGGCCGCATCAGCTGGATCTCGCCGCTGGCCCGTGCGCTGCTCAAGGCGCGCGAGGGCGACGCGGTGCGCTTCCAGAGCCCGGCCGGCTTGCGCGAAATCGAGATCCTCGAAATCCGGTACGAGTAGGGCGATGGCCTGGAAGGCGCATGGTTGCTTCCTCGCAGCCATGCATGGCTTGGGAGGCCCGCCCTGTCTTGCCTGCAGCCATGCATGGCTCGAAAAGCCCGATCCATGGGGCGTGCGGGGTAGGTTGATACCGGTACTTGAATTCCGGTACATCGCCCCCATAAAGCAGTGTCGTCGCATCGCCGACGTACCGGCAATCTCCGAAAACCGATAACGGACTTCAGACATGGACACCACCACCCAGAGCCCGGCCGGGCAGACGATGGCCTTCCAGGCCGAGGTGAAGCAGATGCTTCACCTGATGATCCATTCGCTCTACAGCAACCGCGAGATCTTTCTGCGCGAGCTGATATCCAATGCCTCCGATGCCTGCGACAAGCTGCGCTTCGAGGCGCTCGACAATCCGGCGCTGTTCGAGAACGAAGCCGAACTGAAGATCCGCGTTGCGTTCGACAAGGACGCGCGCACCATCACCGTCGCCGACAACGGCATCGGCATGAGCCGCGAGGAGGCCATTGCCAACCTCGGCACCATTGCCAAGAGCGGCACGCGCGAATTCTTCAGCAAGCTCACCGGCGACCAGAAAAACGACGCCAACCTGATCGGCCAGTTCGGTGTCGGCTTCTATTCCTCGTTCATCGTCGCCGACAAGGTGACCGTGGTGACACGCCGCGCCGGGCTGCCGGCCGGCGAAGGCGTCAAGTGGGAATCGGACGGCGCCGGCGAGTTTACCGTCGAGGCAGTCGACAAGCCTGCGCGCGGCACCGAGATCACGCTGCATCTGCGGGCGGAGCAGGACGACCTGCTTTCGGGCTGGAAGCTGCGCGACATCATCCGCAAGTACTCCGATCACATCGTGCAGCCGATCGTGATGTACAAGGAAAAGTGGGACGAGGAAGCCAAGGCGCAGACGCTCTCCGACGAGCTGGAAACCGTCAATCAGGCGAGCGCGCTGTGGGCCAAGCCGAAGAGCGAAATCACCGAGGAGCAGTACAAGGCGTTCTACAAGCACGTCGGCCACGACTACGACGAGCCGCTCGCGTGGACCCACGCCCGGGTCGAAGGGCGCCAGGAATACACGCAGCTGCTCTACATTCCCGCCCACGCGCCGTTCGACATGTGGGACCGCAACGCGCGCCATGGCGTCAAGCTCTATGTGCGCCGCGTGTTCATCATGGACGACGCCGAGCAGCTGATGCCGCTCTACCTGCGCTTCGTGCGCGGGGTGGTCGACTCCAACGACCTGCCGCTCAACGTGTCGCGCGAGATCCTGCAGGAATCGAAGGACATCGAGGCGATCCGCAACGGCTGCACCAAGAAGGTCCTCGGCCTGCTCGAAGATCTCGCGGAAGACCGCAAGGAGGATTACGCGAAGTTCTGGGGCGAGTTCGGCAAGGTGCTCAAGGAAGGCGTCGGCGAAGACCGCAGCAACAAGGACAAGATCGCCGGCCTGCTGCGCTTTGCCAGCACGCTGGCCGATACTGCCGACGAGACGGTTTCGCTGGCCGACTACATCGGCCGCATGAAGGAAGGCCAGGACAAGATCTACTACGTCACCGCCGATGGCTTCAACGCGGCGAAAAACAGCCCGCACCTCGAGATCTTCCGCAAGAAGGGCGTCGAAGTGCTGCTGCTGTCCGACCGCGTCGACGAGTGGGTGGTCGGGCACCTGACCGAGTTCGACGGCAAGCAGCTGGTGTCGGTGGCCAAGGGCGGGCTCGACCTCGGCAAGCTCGAGGACGAAGCCGAGAAGAAGGCGCAGGAGGAAAAGGCGGGCGAACTCGCGCCGCTGATCGACCGCATGAAGACCGCGCTGGGCGAGCGCGTCAAGGAAGTCCGCGTGACGCACCGCCTGACCGATTCGCCGGCCTGCCTGGTGGCGGACGAGTTCGACATGAGTGCCAACCTGCAGCGCATGTTGAAGGCCGCGGGGCAGAGCGCGCCGGCCGCCAAGCCGATCCTCGAGATCAATCCCGAGCATCCGGTGGTGCTGCGGCTCAAGGACGAGCAGGCGCACTTCGACGACTGGACGGCGGTGCTGTTCGACCAGGCGCTGCTCGCCGAAGGCGGACAACTCGACGACCCGGCGGGCTTCGTCAAGCGCGTCAACCAGCTGATGCTGGAGATGGCCGGCGAAGCCTCGCGCATCATCCTGCCGGGCTGATGTCCGGACAGGCCGCGTCGGCGCCACGCCTGCGCGGCCTGCCGCCGATCGTCGACGAACGCGCGCGGGTGCTGATCCTCGGCAGCTTTCCCTCCGAGGCCTCGCTCGCCGCGCGGCACTACTACGCCCATCCGCAGAACCAGTTCTGGCGCCTGCTGGCGGCGGTGCTCGACGCCCCCTTGACCGAACTCGACTACGCGGCCAAGCAGCATGCCCTGCGTGCACGCGGTGTGGCGGTGTGGGACGTGTATGGCCTGTGCGAGCGCGAAGGCAGCCTCGATTCCGCGATTCGCGAGGCGCAGCCCAACGATTTTTCGTGCGTGACGCAGATTGCCACCAGCCTGCGTCGCGTCTGCTTCAACGGCAAGACGGCGGGGCGCTTCGTGCGCGGTTTCGCCGAACAGGGTCTCGAGACGCGCGTGTTGCCGTCCTCCAGCCCGGCGTACACGCTCGCCTTCGCCGACAAGCTCGCGCAATGGCGCGAGGCGCTCCTGCCCGAACTTTACATCCCGATCGATTGAGGCTGCCGAGCAGCTCGCGCTATAGTGCGCGCAGTCTCGCGAACTGGGTGGCCCATGAATCAGCCGGAACACAAGGGCGGCGATCTCGAACGCCGCCTTGCTCTGCCCGAGGTGCTCGACCTGCTGATGGCCGACGGGATGGTCAGCGTCGACGACGGCGGCCAACTCAAGCATGAGCGGCGCTATTTCCGTGGCGACACCCATCCGCTGATCATCGTTGCCGAGCAGAAGTGGAAGTCGGCCAAGCCGCCGCACCGGCTGCTGACGCTCGATGATCTGTCCGAATGGCTGGCCGGGCGCAGCGGACTGCCCTATTACCACATCGATCCGCTCAAGGTGGATTTCTCCGGCGTCACCGAGGTGATGTCGAATGCCTACGCGACGCGCTTCAAGATCCTGCCGGTCGAGGTGACGCCGCGCGACGTGGTGATCGCCACCGCCGAACCGTTCGTGCGCGAGTGGGAGAAGGAGTTGCGGCCGATCCTGCGCAAGGACATCCGGCGCGTGATTGCCAATCCGCAGGTGATCGAGCGCTACATCGTCGAGTTCTACAACCTCGCCAAGTCGGTCAAGCGGGCGATGAAGTCGGGCGAGGCCACTTCCGGCATTTCGAATTTCGAGCAACTGGTCGAGCTGGGCAAGGCCAACCGCCAGTACGACGCCAACGACCAGCACATCGTCAACATCGTCGATTGGCTGTGGCAGTACGCCTTCGAGCAGCGCGCCAGCGACATCCACGTCGAGCCGCGGCGCGAACTGGGCATCGTCCGCTTTCGCATCGACGGCGTGCTGCATCAGGTCTACCAGATCCCGATGCCGGTGCTCAACGCGATGACCTCGCGCATCAAGATCCTGGGACGCATGGACGTGGTGGAGAAGCGCCGCCCGCAGGACGGCCGCATCAAGACGCGCACGCCGCACGGGCAGGAAGTCGAATTGCGCCTGTCGACCCTGCCGACGGCCTTCGGCGAGAAGCTGGTGATGCGTATTTTCGATCCCGAGGTGCTGGTGCGCGATTTCAGCGAACTCGGGTTTTCCGACGAGGACGGCGTGCGCTGGTCGCGCATGACGGGCGCGTCGAACGGCATCATCCTGGTGACCGGGCCGACCGGCTCGGGCAAGACGACCACGCTCTATTCGACGCTCAAGCAACTGGCCGTGCCCGAGGTCAACGTGTGCACCATCGAGGACCCGATCGAGATGATCGAACCCTCATTCAACCAGGTGCAGGTCCAGCACGGCATCGAGATGGGGTTCGCGCAGGGCGTGCGCGCGCTGATGCGGCAGGACCCGGACATCATCATGGTGGGCGAGATACGCGATCTCGAAACCGCCGACATGGCGATCCAGGCGGCGTTGACGGGACACCTTGTCCTGTCGACGCTGCACACAAACGATTCGCCGACCGCGATCACGCGCCTGCTCGACCTCGGCGTGCCCTCATACCTGCTCAACGCGACAGTGCTCGGCGTGATGGCGCAGCGTCTGGTGCGCACGCTGTGTCCGCACTGCAAACGCGCCGGCGGCATGCGTGCCGAGGACGAGGAACTGTGGAGCCAGCTCGTGGTGCCGTGGAAGTCGGGCATGCCCTCGCAGGTGTTCCACCCGGTCGGCTGCCTCGAATGCCGCATGACGGGCTATCAGGGGCGCATCGGCATCTACGAGATCATGATGCTGTCGCCGGAAATCAAGAAGCTGATCCACGAGCGTACCGACGTCGCCGCGGTACGCGACCAGGCCTATCGCGAAGGCATGCGCGCCTTGCGGATTTCAGGGGCAATGAAGGTCGCTGCCGGCCTGACGACAATCGAGGAAGTGATCAAGGTGGCGCCGCCGGCAATTCAGCATTAGCGGCGGCTGAAGAAGCCTTTGCTGATGTCTGTCAATCTTGATCTGGATCAGTTTCCGCCCTGCGCCATTTGTGAAAATTCGTGACTTCAACGGTTTGCCATCCGTGGGGTGGCGCCGGGCCGGCATTGGAGCGCGCGATGGCAGTGGAGCTGTACAACCGTGGCGGGCACGCCTGCATCGCGTTCTATGACCTGGTCGATGACCAGAACGATGCCGCAGTGCAGGCCAACCAGTTCCTGATCGTCGACGACGGCCACGGCGCCTTGGTCGACCCCGGCGGCAACATCACCTACAACGGCCTGCTGATGGCGATGCAGCGCTACGTGCCGTCCCGCGAACTCGACCTCATCCTGGCGTCGCACGCCGATCCGGACATTATCGCCTCGGTCAACAAGTGGTTCGTCGCGACCCACTGCAGGGTGCTGATCTCGCAGCTCTGGACGCGTTTCGTGCCGCACTTCACCACGGGCCGCGACGTGTCGGGGCGGATCGTCGGCATTCCCGACCCGGGTGGCGACATTCCGCTCGGCCGCACCGTGCTCAAGGCGGTGCCGGCGCATTTCCTGCATTCCGAGGGCAACTTCCAGTTCTACGACCCGGTGTCGAAAATCCTGTTCACCGGCGACATGGGCGCCTCGCTGGTGCCGCATGAACTGGCGGCCGAGCCGGTGCGCGACTTCGACGCGCATGTGCCTTACATGGAGGCCTTCCACCGGCGTTACATGATCTCGAACAAGATCTGCCGCTTCTGGGTGGACATGGTGCGCAAGTTGGATGTGTCGATGCTGGTGCCGCAACACGGCTCGCGCTTCGAAGGCCCGATGATCGGGCGTTTTCTCGACTGGATCGAGGCGCTGCCCTGCGGTGTCGACCTGATGACCGCCGAGCACTACCAGTTTCCCTGAATGTCCGGCCCCTGGATTCGGGGTGCGTTCAGAATTCCCCTTTTGCCGCGGCGTTGATCATGTCATTGAGGATATCGATGATCTCGGCGGCACGCGCGCGCAATCCGGCAGGTACGGCGACGCTTCCCCGTTCGCCCTCGAGCCAGGCCATGTCCATCATCATCGAAACGATCCATACCTTGCGGTTTGCGTCTTCGAGCACGGCGACCCGACAGGGCAGGAATGCGGCGAAGTCGAGGTTGACGTCGATGAACTGTCGCGCCGTGACCGCGTCGCAGAAGCTGAAGATCTCGGTGCGCGGCGTCGGCATGCCGGTCATCGCTTCCACTTCCTTCGACAGCGGGCTGACGCCAACGAACTTGAAGTTGCGGCTGTTGGCACGAAGCTTGAGCGACTCGACCGCATCGTTGTAACTCACGCCAGGCATCGCCGGCAAGCGAATGATGCGTACCGTCGTCGTGCGCGAGGTCGTTGCCCCCGG
This sequence comes from Rhodocyclaceae bacterium, assembly GCA_016791115.1. Taxonomy (GTDB): domain Bacteria; phylum Pseudomonadota; class Gammaproteobacteria; order Burkholderiales; family Rhodocyclaceae; genus Methylophosphatis. The sequence continues at coordinate 29,213 of JAEUNL010000008.1, read as the reverse complement.
CGCTTCCGTATCGCCCGGCGCGGCTGCCGCCACGAGCGGCGGCGCGGCGATGGCAACGGACGCGACGGCGGCGCGCAGCAACCTGCCGGCGGCGCCATGGCGGTTCGGTCGCATCCTCATGAAAGGGGGCGGATTGCTGCGTGGCGGCATGGTGGGGCGCTCCTCGCTGAACAGGGGCTGGCTGCGGACCTGGCGTCCCGCCGGCGCGAAGCCCCGGGCCAAGGGCGGCAGGTTGCCCGTCCGCTCACGCCAAGGGCAATAGCCCGAGGGGGTTACCCCTCATGGGGGCTGCGTGGTGGTATTCCAATTGCGTTGGCAGGCGGCTAAAAAGCCGTAATGGCATCCAGACGGACCGTGTTGTCGCGCGGGACGCGTCGTCGTTTCCCGTCGGGCGATGCGGTGCGGAGCGCACATTCCGCGTACAGTCAAGGCTTGCTGCGTTGCGACCAGGCCGGCAATATCGCAGTCCGCGTCATGCACAACCCAAGAGGAGAAACGAGACGATGAATCCCCTACGCAGGCTGCTCCTGAAGGGAGCAGGGGCGAGCGGCGCCGTGCTGGCCGCGATTGCGGCAGGCGCACTCAGGCCCGGCCAGGTACTCGCGGCGAGCTGGAACACGGGCGCGTTCGAGGCGAAGAAGGTCGGCGACGCGATGAGCGGGCTGGGCATCGCCAACCCGGTCGACAGCGCCGATATCGTGATGAAGGCGCCCGACATCGCCGAGAACGGTGCCGTCGTGCCGATCGAGGTCACCAGCAACGTGCCGAACACCCAGAAGCTGTCGATCTTCATCGACAACAATCCCAATCCGCTGTGCGCCAGTTTCGACCTCGCCGGCGGTGCGATGCCGTCGGTCTCGGTACGCGTCAAGATGCAGCAGACCTCCAACGTGCGTGCGGTGGCGCATGCGGGTGGAAAGTTCTACGTGGCGGCGAAGGAAGTCAAGGTCACGATCGGCGGCTGCGGCGGCTGAGCACCCATCAACATCCCGATTAGAGAGAGGCAATCATGGGCGATCCGATGAAGATACGCGCCAGCATGCAGGGTGACGTGGCGGAGATCCGCGTGCTGGTGAACCACGCGATGGAAACCGGTCAGCGCAAGGACTCGGCGGGCAATCTGGTGCCCGCGCATTTCATCAAGCACCTGACCGCGACGGTCGGCGACAAGCTGGTGGTCGATGCGCAGATCGGCACCGCCATCTCGCGCAACCCTGTCTTCGCATTCAAGGTGAAGGGTGCAAAGGCCGGCGACAAGGTGGTCATCAACTGGCAGGACAACAAGGGCGACAGCCGCACCGACGAGGCCGTGATCGCCTGAGCGCGATCGCCGGGTCGCCACGCGTTGCGCCGCGAGAAACCCGGACGCAGTTGGCCGTTGGGGCCCTCGCGGACCCCGTTGACTCCAGGGAGGGACGGATGAGATTCAGGCGTGTGATCGGGCAGTCGCTGATGGCGGCACTGCTCTGCGCGGCGGTGCCGCTGGCCTGTGCCCAGGACGGCGCGGCCACCAAGGAAGAGAAGGACGCCACGATCCAGGAGATCGAGCGCTACCGCGAAATGATTGCGGACGGCAACCCGGCCGAGCTTTACGAACTGCGCGGCGAGGAGATGTGGAAGACCCCGCGCGGGCCGAAGAAGGCGACGCTGCAGGGTTGCGACCTCGGCCTCGGGCCGGGCGTGGTGAAGGGCGCCTACGCGAAGCTGCCGCGCTTCTTTGCCGACACCGGCAAGGTGCAGGATCTCGAGTCGCGGCTGGTTTCCTGCATGGTGAACCTGCAGGGCATGAACGAGGCCGAGGTGATTGCGCGGCCGTTCGGGCAGGACGCCTACAAGTCCGACCTCGAGGCGCTCGTCGCCTATGTCGTCGGGCAGTCCAAGGGCGTGACGATCGCGCCGCCGCTGGAACATGCGAAGGAGAAGGAAGCCTACGCGCTCGGCAAGCGCATGTTCCTGTACCGCGCCGGGCCCTACGACTTTTCGTGCGCCACCTGCCATTCCGAGAACGGGCGACGCATCCGCCTGCAGGATCTGCCCAATCTCACGACGCACATCGGCGCCTCGCGCGCCTATGCGACATGGCCGGCCTACCGCGTCTCGCAGGGCGAGTTCCGCAGCATGCAATGGCGCATGAACGACTGCTTCCGCCAGCAGCGCTTCCCCGAGCCGGGCTATGGTTCGGAGGTCGTCACCGCACTCATTTCCTATCTCGCGCAGATGGCCTCGGGCAGCCCTTACGAGGGCCCGGGCATCAAGCGCTGAACCCATTCGACAGGAGACAGATCGATGAAACGACATGCGCTGGCAGCGCTCCTGTGCGGCCTCGGGCTGGCGGGTTGCGCCACGATGGACGATGGCGCGGCCGAGAAGCGGCTGGTGGAAATCCTCAAGCGCGATTTCCACGAGAAAGGCATCGCGAAGCTCGACCGCCTCGACCAGGATGCGGTCCAGCAATCGTGCACCAAATTCAACAACAATCCGCCGCACGGCGGACCGGGCGGAATCGACAGGCTCGAGGCCGAGCAGATGGCGGCGATCAAGTGGCCGGCCGACGGCAAGTTCATCGGCGACTGGAAGAACGGCGAGAAGCTCGCGCAGGACGGCCGCGGCATGACCTGGACCGACAAGGCGGGCGCGCCGGCCGGCGGCAACTGCTACAACTGCCATCAGCTTGCACCCAAGGAGCTGTCGTTCGGCACCATCGGCCCCAGCCTCTACCACTACGGCAAGAGCCGCGGCAATTCGCCCGAGGTTCAGAAGTACACCTTCGGCAAGATCTTCAACGCCAAAGCCTACAACCTGTGCACCAACATGCCGCGCTTCGGCTACCACGGTGTGTTGACCGAGGCGCAGATCAAGGATCTGGTCGCGCTGCTGCTCGATCCGGCCTCGCCGGTGAACAACTGATTCCTGCAGTTCGCGTCTTGGCCTTGTGTCTGCTGCCGGGGAGCCTGATCGCATGTCGATGAGCCGCCGCGAGTTCCTCCATGCCCTGGCCGTGGCGACGGCCGCGGGCATGGCGCTCGACGCGCGCCGGGCATTCGCGGCCGGCGACGGCGAGCGGCTCTACGACGTGCCGCGCTTCGGCAACGTGCATCTGCTGCATTTCACCGACTGCCATGCGCAGCTGATGCCGATGTACTACCGCGAGCCGGATTTCAACATCGGCATCGGCGAGGCCGCAGGCAAGCCGCCGCACCTCGTCGGCGAGCATCTGCTCAAGGCATTCGGCGTCCGGCCCGGCAGCGTCGAGGCGCATGCGCTGACTTACCTCGATTTCCTGCAGGCGGCGAAAACCTACGGCGCGGTTGGCGGCTTCGCGCACCTCGCCACGCTGGTCAAGAAGCTGCGCTCAGGCCGCCCCGGCGCGCTGCTGCTCGACGGCGGCGATACCTGGCAGGGCTCCGCCACCGCCTTGTGGACGCGCGGGCAGGACATGGTCGACGCCTGCAAGCTGCTGGGCGTGGATATGATGAGCGCGCACTGGGAGTTCACCTACGGCGCCGAGCGCGTGCGGCAACTGGTGGACAACGAACTCGCCGGCAAAATCGAATTCCTCGCGCAGAACGTGAAGACCAGCGACTTCGGCGACCCGGTCTTCAAGCCTTATGCCATGCGCGAAATGAACGGCGTGCGCATTGCGGTGATCGGCCAGGCGTTTCCCTATACGCCGATCGCCAACCCGCGCCACCTGATTCCCGACTGGACCTTCGGCATCCAGGACGACGAGATGCAGAAGGTCGTGACCCGGGCGCGTGCCGAGGGCGCGCAGGTGGTCGTCGTGCTGTCGCACAACGGCATGGATGTCGACCTCAAGATGGCGAGCCGCGTCAGCGGCATCGACGCCATCCTCGGCGGCCACACCCACGACGGCGTGCCCGCGCCGAGCATCGTGCGCAACCCGGGCGGCCAGACGCTGGTGATGAATTCCGGCTGCAACGGCAAGTTCCTCTCGGTGCTCGACTTCGACGTGCGCGACGGCAAGGTGCGCGACTACCGCTACCGCCTGCTGCCGGTGTTCTCGAACCTGCTCGCCGCCGACAAGGACATGGTCGCCCACATCGAGAAGGTGCGGGCGCCGTTCGCCGCGAAGCTGAACGAAAAGCTCGCTGTCACCGAAGGGCTACTGTATCGCCGCGGCAACTTCAACGGCGCGTGGGACCAGTTGATCCTCGATGCCCTGCTCGACGTGAAAGGCGCGCAGATCGCGTTCTCGCCGGGCTTTCGCTGGGGTGCCACGCTGCTGCCCGGGCAGGCCATCACGATGGAGTCGCTGATGGACCAGACGGCCATCACCTACCCGCACACCACGCTGACCGAGATGAGCGGCGCGACCATCAAGACCATCCTCGAAGACGTGGCCGACAACCTCTTCAACCCCGACCCGTACTACCAGCAGGGCGGCGACATGGTGCGCGTCGGCGGCATGCGCTACACCTGCAACCCCAACGCGAAGATCGGCAGCCGCATTGCCGACATGCGCCTTGGCGACCAGCCGATCGAAGCCGGCAAGACCTACAAGGTCGCCGGCTGGGCCCCGGTCGCCGAAGGCGCCAGCGGCGAACCGGTCTGGGACGTCGTCGCGAAATGGCTGCGCGACCGCAAGACCGTGTCGACGCGCCGTCTCAACCTGCCGAAACTGGTCGGCGTCGAGGGCAACCCCGGAATCGGCTGACACCCGTCGCCTGCAAAGCGCCAGCCTGGAACCCGCATGGACAGGCGATCTTCAGCCTGCCGTCGCCACCCGCGCCGATCCATGCGGATCGTGGGCCGGGCAGGCGGGGGAGTGAGTATCCATGCGCTGAGCCGGGGGTCGCCCGGCGGCAAGTTACTTTTTTTGCTTCGCCAGTACTGTCCGGGGAAACTTGCATCGGCTGTTCGCAAGTCCCTGAAACGGTGGTCCTAATGGCGTCTTTCTGGCTGTTGCCGATTTCAGCTTCGGCTGCGCCAATCTGGCGACGTCAGGAGGACGCCGCCATGCACCCGGGACGCTATGTGTTCGCGCAGTTGATGGAGCATTTGCCGCTGCATGCGCTTCGCCGTGCGGTCAAGCGGTACGACGGCGAACGCTACGTCAAACGCTTCTCGTGTCTCGATCAGTTTCTTTGCATGGCTTTCGCGCAACTGGCCGGCCGCGAGAGCCTGCGCGAGATCGAGATTTGCCTTCGCGCACATCACGCCAAGCTCTACCACTTGGGCATCCGTGGCGGAATCGCGCGCAGTACGTTGGCTGATGCCAATGAACAGCGCGACTGGCGCATTTACGCCGAGTTCGCTCAGCAGTTGATCAGCACGGCACGGCGTCTTTACGCCGACGAGCCGCTGGGTGTCGAACTGGCGCAGACAGCCTACGCGCTCGATTCGACAACGATCGAGTTGTGCCTGTCGGTGTTTCCTTGGGCACGGGCAACGCCGCCTGGTCTAGGCGGTATCAAGCTGCACACGCTGCTCGATGTACGCGGCGCCATTCCGACGATGGTGCATGTGTCGGCGGCCAATCTCCATGACATCCATATGCTCGATCTGCTCGTCCCCGAGCCGGGTGCGATCTACCTGATGGATCGCGGCTACCTCGACTTCGCCCGGCCGTACCACCTGCACTGCCAAGGGGCATTTTTCCTGATGCGCGCGAAGCGCAATTTGCGTGTGCGTCGGCGCTATTCGCATGGCGTAGCCGATCGCAGCCTCATTGCCTGCGATCAGACCGTAACGCTCGCGCGCGAGGTCGTGCGCAACACCTATCCTGTGCCACTGCGACGCATCCGCGTGCGCGATGCAGACGCAGCCGGCTCGATCGTGTTGCTGACCAATCACTTCGGCTTGCCCGCCGCCACCGTCAGTGCCCTGTACCGGCATCGCTGGCAGATCGAGATCTTCTTCAAGTGGATCAAACAGCATCTGCGCATCAAGTCCTTCTTCGGTACTTCGCCCAATGCGGTCAAGACCCAAGTGTGGATCGCGGTGGCGGTCTACGTGCTCATTGCCATCGTGCGCAAGCGCTTGAACAGCGCGGCCAGCCTCAGTGAATTGCTACAGATCTTGAGCGTCACTTTGTTCGAGCAAACCTCGCTGGCACGAGTGCTTGCGCCCCCTGATCTACACAATCTCAATGATCAGTCCGATAACCAACTGAATCTGTTTGAGTATTGACTGGAAAGTACTGGGCGACGCAAGTAAGTGACTCGCCCGCCGGGCGAGACCGGCGCGGCGGTTCATGCACCGACGGACGTCCGGTTCGGCTGGAGCGCGCGCGGCCATGCCGGTGGGCTTCGTCAGTCCAACATGCACGCAGGATAGCCGCACTTGAAATCCGAAACGCCACCTGCCACAACCCGCATGGCATGGCGCTTCCAGGTCATGCAGCGTTACGAGGTCCGATCCACGCGCATCGCGGGCCGGTATTGTTGGAGAGCGCCAGTCCATGCGCCCGCCGGGGTTGTGCTTGTTTGTGATTGCGGGCGTTGCCGGCCTCTTCAGCGATCGCCCTGGATCATGCGGTACATGGTGATCGCGCCGGGTTCGAAGGTGTGGGTTTCCATCACGTTCCAGCCTTCGGCGCGCAGACGCGCGATGACCTCGTTCTTCGGGTCGTAGGAGTTGTTGCGGCGGGTGATGAAGAAGATCGCCTTGCGGCCGGCAACGGCTTCGACCGTCGGCGACAGGTCCATGCCGACGACCGAGGGCGCGCACTTGCCCGAGGGGTAGCGCGCATTCGCGATGCCGGGCTGCGGATAGTCGCCCGGGATGCCGCGCATCTGCACGTCGACTTCGGCGTCGCGCAGGGCGTGCCCGAGCGGCAGCACCATTTCGTTGGGCACGGTGAGGACAGTGACTTCCGATGTCAGCGCACCGGCGGCTTCGACGTCGTCGACGATCTGCTGCACCACGCGATTCCAGGGTTCCTTGCGTCCGGTGGCGCCCTGCATCGGCAGCGCGAGCCAGAGCTGGTAGCCGAGCAGCGCGGCGAGCAGCAGCGGCATCGCGCGATGCCAGCGTGCCGCGAACACGCCGGCGAGGCCGAGCACGAAGGGCGGGCCGATGCCGATCAGGGCGCGCGCGAGGTAGATCGGCGTCGCGATGTGGCTGACGACGTAGTTCAGCAGTACCGGCAGGGCCGACAGGCAGCCGATGACGACCGCCGCGCGCCACATGCCGGCGCGCGCCAACAGGCCGAGGCCGAGCGCCCAGAGCGCAATGATCACCGCGAGTGCGGTGTCGGAATGCACGCCGAGCGCCCAGCGCAGTTCCTGGCGGAACTGCCACCAGCCGGGGCGCTGGATCCAGAAATCGCCGCTGACGCCGCGCGCCTGCTCGATGAAGGTCGGCAGATAGGGCAGCCAGAGCAGCAGGATGAGCACGGCGGCGATGAACATCGGCTTGAACAGGCGCCGCGAGCCGCGATCGACGGCCATCAGCACCAGCAGCGCGACGGCGAAGGCCACCAGCGAGAGCGACGCGGTGTTGTTGAACCACAGCATCAGCGCGCCGCCGGCGACCAGCGAGACCCAGGCGCCGATCGAGCGGTCTTCGGTGCCGCGCATCGGACTCAGCAGCCGCATTGCCGCGAAGCACACCATGGAGGAGGCCATGGCGAGCAGGGCGTAGGGCCGCGCTTCCTGCGCGAACTGCACCTGGAAGGGCGCGGTGGCAAAGATCAGCCCGGCGATCAGCGCATGGCGCAGCCCGAGTTCACGACCGGCGAGCATGACGAAGCCGGTGGTGATCACGCCGGCGATGGCCGACATGGCGCGCAGCCCGGTGGCGGTGTCGCCGAAGGCGCCGACCCATAGCTTGAGCAGCATCGCGTAAAGCGGTGGATGCGGGTCGCACTGGGGAACCAGGTTCCAGAGATCGGCGAGCGATTGCTGCGCGTCCCACCAGGAATAGCCTTCGTCGAGCCACAGCGGCAGCACGCCGACGTTGGCGAAGCGCATCGCCGCGGCGACCAGCAGGATCAGTGCGAAGACGAGGCGAAGGTAAGGCGCGTCGGAAAAATGGTGGGAGGGATGATCGGTTTGCGGGGTATTCATTTGCGGCGCGGCAGCATGATTCTTCGTATCAGCCGACGCAGTTCGGTCGGGTCAGGACTGCGGCGAGGGCCGGAGCATAGACCTAAACGCAAGCGCAGGGCGTGCGGTTGGCCTCGATTGCAAAAATATTTCGGGGCGCCGGAACCGGCGATCGGGGCCGGATCAGTCCAGCAAGTCGAGATCGCTGCCGGACAGCTTGCGCCAGTGGCCGTTGACCCGCCCTTCGATCGGGCGGAAGCGTGCCTTGTACGCCATCTTGCGGCTGTCGCGGATCCAGTAGCCAAGGTAGAGATAGGGCAATTCCAGCAGGCGGCACTGCTCGATCTGCCACAGGATGCCGTAGGTGCCGTAGCCGTATTCGGGCAGATCGGGATCGTAGAACGTATAGACCGAAGACAGGCCGTCGGACAGCACGTCGATGATGCTCACCATGCGCAGCACGCCGTTTTCGCGAAACTCGACGAGGCGCGAGTCGACGTGGCTCTGCAGCAGGAAGTGCGCGTATTGCTCGCGCGAATCCTGGTCCATGCCGCCGCCGCTGTGGCGTTGTGCCTGGTAGCGCTGGTACAGCGCGTAGTGTTCTTCGCGAAACACCAGCGGAAGCTCGCGCGCGCCGAGCGTGGCATTGCGCGACGAGGTGCGCCGCTGGCTGCGGTTGGGCGAAAAATCGGCCACCGGTATGCGCACCGGCACGCAGGCGCGGCAGGCGTCGCAATATGGCCGGTAGGTGAACACGCCGCTGCGCCGGAAGCCGTTGCGCACCAGCTCTCCGTAGAGCACCACGTCGATCATGTGCGATGGCGTGGCCACCTGCGAGCGCGCGATCCGCCCTGGCAGGTAGGAGCACGAGTAGGGCGCCGTCGCGTAGAACTGCAGCAGCGTGTAGGGCAGATCCTTGAGCAGCGTCATGGTGCGGCGGATGGTGCGGCGCGAAATGCATCTTTCATCGCATCGTCCGGCCATGCGCCGGGCGCGTCGCCTTCGCGCGTCCAGCGTGCGAGGCCGGCCACGAAATCGGAGCGCGGAATCTCGCGGGCTCCGAGCGAGGCAAGATGCGACGTGTTCATCTGGCAATCGACAACGGCAAAATCCCGGTGCACAAGATAACGTGCGAGGTGAGCAAGTGCAATTTTGCTCGCATCCGTCACGCGTGCGAACATCGATTCGCCGTAGAACGCGCGGCCGAGCGCGACGCCGTACAGACCGCCGACCAGTTCACCGTCGATCCAGGTTTCGACGCTGTGTGCGTGGCCAAGCCGGTGCAGCCGCAGGTAGGCGGCCCGCATTTCCGGCAGTATCCAGGTTCCGCCCGCAGCTTGGCGCGGTGCGGCGCAGGCCGACATGACGGCTTCGAAGGATGTGTCGCAGCGCACCGTGTAATCCGGCTTGCGAAGCCGCTTGCGCAGCGAATGGGAGATGCGGAACTCGGCCGGCACGAGCACCATGCGCGGGTCGGGCGACCACCACAGCAGCGGCTCGCCTTCGCCATACCAGGGGAATATTCCGGTCCGGTAAGCGGCAAGCAGGCGAGCCGGTTCGAGATCGCCGCCGGCGCACAACAGGCCGTTCGGTTCCTTCAGCGCGCGCGATGGCGGCGGAAAGACGGGGTCGGGGCCAAGCCAAGGTATCAAGCCGCCCGGATTCCCTGCGCGCGCTTGAGCAAGGGAATCGAATCCGGCTCGATGAGCGTTTCGGTTCGCGGCCCGGCCTCGGGCTGGCGGAACGCCACGACATGGTCGACGTCGAGCCGTATGCCGATTTTCTCGCCCAGCGCATGGTTGTGATGGGACGGCACCAGCGACAGCACACGCGCGCCGCTGTTCAGGCGCAGGGTGTAGAGGATTTCCGCGCCGCGGAACGCCTTGTGGACGACCTCCGCCCGGAGGTTGCTGCCATCGTCGTGAATGACGTCGTCCGGGCGCAGCAGCACATCGACACTGCAGCCGCGGCCGCAAGCACCGCAGCCACGGCTGCACTCGATGGGCACACGGCTGCGCAGGCGGCCGAGTTCGACCTCGACTGTTTCGGGGTCGGTGACCGTTCCGGGCACGAACACGCCTTGGCCCACGAAATCCGCGACGAAGCGATTGTCCGGGCAGTGGTAAAGGTTGTAGGCGCTGTCCCATTGCTGGATGCGTCCTTCGTGCATGACGCCGATCTCGTCCGCGATGGCGAAGGCCTCGTGCTGGTCGTGCGTGACCAGGATCGCCGTGGTGCCGGCCGACTTGATGATCTCGCGGACTTCGGTTGCCAGCCGTTCGCGCAGGTCGACGTCGAGGTTGGAGAAGGGCTCATCCATCAACAGCAACTGCGGGCGCGGGGCGAGCGCACGTGCGAGCGCGACGCGCTGTTGCTGTCCGCCGGACAATTCGTGCGGATACTTGCGGTCCTGACCTGCCAGCCCGACCGTGTGCAGGAGGTCATACACCCGCGCCTGCGATCCCGATTCGCCGCGCAGCCCGAACGCGACGTTCTGCGCGACCGTCAGGTGGGGAAACAGGGCGTAGTCCTGGAACACCATGCCGATGCGCCGCCGTTCCGCCGGAACGTGCATGCCCGGCCCGCTGACGCAGGCATCCTCGAGACGGATTTCGCCCCCGGAGACGCGCTCGAAACCCGCGATGCATCGCAGCACAGTCGTCTTGCCGCAACCCGACGGCCCGAGCAGGCATCCGATCGTGCCGCGCTCGAGCGAAAAATCGAGGCGGTCCACGACCTTGTGGGTTCCGTAGGACTGGGAAACGTCGACAAGTTCGAGCAGGGGCATCGTGTCGAATGAAGCCGGGAGTTGCAGTCGATTATAATTCGCAATCTGGTCGGACGGCTCCCGCTTGTTTCCGGTTTCGTCCGCATTGCCTTCTTCCGACTTTCGATGAGTTCGAACGCTGCAGCGATCGGTACCCCGTCAGCCCACGCAGGCATTCCGCGCCGCCCATCCTGGTTGGTCGCAGGGGCGATGCTCATCGCGGCATTGGTTGCCGCGCCGGTCGTGTCGGTCGGGTCGAACGTCTTTCTCGGCGGGACGGGCGACACCTGGTCGCATCTCGCGTCGACGGTGCTTCCAGAGTACGTGATGACGACGCTCTGGTTGTGTATCGGGGTCGGGTTCGGTGCAGCGGCACTCGGCGTTGGCGCGGCCTGGCTGACCACGATGCTCGATTTTCCCGGCCGGCGCGTGTTCGACTGGGCGCTCGTCCTGCCGCTCGCGGTGCCCGCCTATGTCATGGCCTACACGTATACCGACCTGCTGCAGTTCGTCGGGCCGGTGCAGACGTGGCTGCGCGAGGCCTTCGGCTGGCGACGTGGCGACTACTGGTTTCCCGACGTGCGCACGACGGGCGGCGCGATCGTCATGTTCATCCTCGTGCTCTATCCGTATGTTTATCTGCTCGCCCGCACCGCGTTTCTCGAACGCGCGGGCGGCATGCTCGAAGTTTCGCGGTCGCTCGGCCTCGGGGCGTGGGAGAGCTTCTTCCGCGTGTCGCTTCCTCTGGCGCGGCCGGCGATCGCGGGCGGCGTGGCGCTGGCGCTGATGGAAACCCTGGCCGATTATGGCACCGTGTCCTACTTCGCGGTGCAGACGTTCACTACCGGCATCTACCGCGCCTGGTTCTCGCTCGGCGACCGCATCGCCGCCGCGCAGTTGTCGATGCTGCTGCTCGGTTTCGTTGTGCTCGTGCTGACGCTGGAGCGCGTGACCCGCGGGCGGGCGCGCTTTCACAACACCACGGGCCGTCGCAAGCCGCACGGTGGACGGCCGCTGCACGGCTGGCGCGCGGCACTCGCTTTCGCCGGCTGCATGGTTCCGCTGACGCTGGGTTTTCTGGTGCCGGGCGGGCTGTTGCTCGAAATGGCCCTGACCGAAGGGGATGCGCAGTTCGGCAGCCGGTTCGTTCAACTGGCCGGCAACAGTTTCACGCTTGCTGCGCTGGCGTCGGCTCTGGCTGTAATGCTCGCAATTGTGCTGGCCTATGCGAACAGGATCTACCGGAGCGTGCCGACCCTGCTCGCCACGCGCGTCGTCGGACTCGGATACGCCGTCCCCGGATCGGTCATTGCGGTGGGTGTGCTGATTCCGGTCACGCGGCTCGACAATGCGCTGGCGCAGTTGATCGTCCACGTTACGGGCAGCAATCCTGGCTTGCTGCTCACCGGCAGTGTTGCGGCGCTGGTGTTCGCCTACCTCGCACGTTTCCTCACTGTGGCCCTGCAGACGGTGGAGGCCAGTCTCGGCAAGATCACGCCCAGCATGGACGATGCCGCGCGCAGCCTCGGCCATACGCAGGGCGAGACCCTGCGTCACGTGCATGTTCCGCTGCTGCGCGGCAGCCTGCTGACCGCCGGCCTGCTGGTTTTCGTGGATGTGATGAAGGAACTGCCGGCAACGCTGGTCATGCGGCCGTTCAATTTCGATACGCTCGCGACCCAGGCCTATACGCTGGCGGCTGACGAGCGCCTTGCCGAGGCTTCGACCTCGGCGCTTACGATCGTCGCGGTCGGCGTGTTGCCGCTCATCGTGCTGTCGCGGCAGATTGCGCAATCGCGCCGGGCATGAAAAACCCCGCGTGAGGCGGGGTTCGTGTCCTCTGACGGTTGGCGCTTAGCGAAAGCCGGCGCGGTCGAAAATCTTCTGGGCCAGCGCGGTGTTTTTCGCGAGTTGTCCAATCGGCAGTGTGTCGGCCTTGAATTTGCCCAGCGCGTCGAGTTCGGGATTCTTGACCACGGCGCTCTTGACCACCGGCCATTCGTTGTTGCCGTTGGCGAAGTAGCCCTGCGCCTCGTCGCTTGCGAGGTATTCCATGAACTTGAGCGCGGCATCCTTGTTCGGCGCGTTCTTCAGGACGCCCGCACCAGAGATGTTGACGTGCGTGCCCCAGGATTTCTGGTTTGGCCATGCGACGCCGATCGCCTGGACGACCTTGCGGTCTTCGGGTTTGTCGGAACGCATCAAGCGTACCAGATAGTAGGTGTTCGAGATCGTCACGCCGCACTCGCCTGCCGCGACTGCGCGCAACTGATCGGTGTCGCCGCCCTTCGGCGAGCGGGCGAAGTTGGCGACGACGCCGCGCGCCCATTCCTCGGCCTTGGCTTCACCGTCATGGGAGATCAGGGCCGAGCCGAGCGAGAGATTGTAGGGATGTGCCCCGGATCGTGAGCATACCTGGCCCTTGAGCTTGGGCGACGCCAGATCCTCGTAGTACTGCACGTCTTCGGCCTTGACCGCAACCTTGTTGTAGACGATCACGCGAGCACGCGTGGAAAACGCCATCCAGGTCGGCGTGCGCAGGTTGTCGGGAATGCGTTCCTCGAGAAGTTTCGATTTCACCGGAGCGAACAATCCGAGACTGTCGGCGATTTCGAGCCGCGCCGCATCGACGGTGATGAACACGTCGGCAGGGCTGTTCGCACCTTCGTTCTTGATTCGTTCGAGTAGTTCTTCTTCCTTGCCCTCGATGCGATTGATCTTGATGCCGGTCTGTTTGGTGAAATTGGCGTAGAGCGCCTCGTCGGTCTGGTAGTGCCGGGCCGAGTAGAGATTGAGGACCTTTTCCTGGGCATTGGCCGAGGCGAACGGAACGGCGGCGAGGCAGCCGAGCAGGACAGTTACAACACGCAGTTTCATGCGAAAACTCCGTCGAAAGCGGGTGGAGGTTAGTGGCGTGACTTTAACAAGAATGATTCCGAATCGCAATCCATTCTCATTTGAATAAGTCGTTAGGGTTTCTTGCTCGCCTGACCATGCGGCCGTGCTGCGCAACGCCAAGGGGCTGCGAATCATTGGGGCGAGATTGCCCTATTGCGCCTCGGCTGGGAGGCGGCGCGCGCCTTCGAAGCGTGCGACCCAGTAGCGATTGTTCAAGTCGTCGATGCGGATTTCGCCACCCTTCGACGGGGCATGAACGAATCGGTTGTCGCCAAGATAGATGCCCACGTGAGAGAACGCGCGGCGCATCGTATTGAAAAATACCAGGTCGCCCGGTTTTAGGTCGTCGAGCTGGATATGCTGTCCGATCCGCGACATTTCGCGTGCGGTGCGCGGCAGATCGAGTCCGAGCGCACTGCGCACCACGTGGCGGACCATGCCGCTACAGTCGAATCCACTATCGGGAGAGTCGCCGCCGTAGCGATAATTGACGCCGAGCAGCGAGAGCGCATTCATCGCCATCTCGTGTGCACCGGCCGAAGCGCGTTCGATAAAGGATGGCTTCGCGGGCGTCTCCGCCTCTTCGGCAAGCGCGGCGGGATTCACGCCCAACAGAATCGCAGCCCCGAACAAGGCGGCGATCAGATGTTGGCGGGAACGGGGGCGGTGTTTCGGCATGGCCGGCACTATATCGGCACGGCATCGTCGGCGTAAACCCCTGCCTGCAATGCCTTGCGCAGAAATTCTCTGTTACGCAATACGTTGCAACGAAATCTTGCGGCACCCGATTAACTTTCGGCGCTATCAATAAAGGCGGGCAGGGTTATAATCGAATTCATTCCGGGCCCGGTGCCCCAAATTTCGAAAAATCGACTTCAATCACCCATGAGCGATAACGCGCCGGCGCTTCCTCGCGTATTGATCATCGACGACTCGCGCATCGTCCGTGCGTCGATCATCAAGCACATCAAGGGTACGTATGATTTTCGGGAAGAACCCGATGGCGAAGCGGGCTGGCAGACGCTGCTGCTCGATCCATCGATCCAGGTGGTGATCTCCGATATCAGCATGCCGAAGCTCGACGGCTTCGAACTGCTGCAGCGCATTCGCGCCTCCAAGGTCAGCCGCGTGCAGGAAATCCCGGTGATCGTGATTTCCGGTGACGAGGAGGACGCCGCACGCATTCGTGCCAAGGAACTGGGCGCGACCGACTTCATCAACAAGGGCATCGGCAACGTCGAATTGCTGGCGCGCATCGATGCGCTGTGCCGTCTTGCCCAGGCGCGGCGTGAACTCGAGGAAAGCCGCGAAGCGCTGGCCAAGCAGGCCACCGTCGATCCGGGTTCCGGGCTGGCAACCAACGAATACCTCAAGCATCAGGGCGAGCAGGCGCTTGCCTTGGCACGTCGCCACAACAGCGAGCTTTCCGTCATGGTGGTGGAGGTCGATCGATTCGACGAGCTGATATCCCGTCACGGCCGACAGGTCAGCATGCTGATCGTGCGCAAGCTGTCGAAGATTCTCAGCACGCGCGTGCGGCGCGAGGACACCGTCGCGCAGCAGGGCGAGTGCCAGTTCGTGGTGGTCTCGCCCTCGATCAATCTCGAGGCCTGCGGCGCATTTGCCAACCGCCTGCGTCAGGCCATCGCCGGACTGGCGATGAATTATCGCGGCGAATTGATCCATATCAGTCTCACCGTCGGCCTGGCAAATAGTATTGCGGACAAGACGGAAACCCTGTCGGACCTGATCGCAGTCGGGCAGGATCGCGTCGCGTCCGGGCGTGCTGCGGGCGGCAACCAGGTGGTCGGGACGGGGGGCATTGTCCGTTCCGGCGGGAAGTCGCGCTATGCTGTCGGGGTCGAACAGGCGCTGGTCATGTTGCGATCGGATGCCGCCGACGAGGTGCGCGCGCAATTGCCCGACCTGCTGCGGGATCTGGTTCCGCTGTTGCGTCTGGCCGAGCAGGAATACGGATTCGGCATTCCGGTTGCGGTCATCGAGGCACGGGTCAAGGCAGACGCGGAGGGGGATGCAAGCAAGTCGTAAGCCTTGCTCCGTAGCATTTCCGCTCCGTGTTATCCACAAGATCAACGATGGAGGGGAAAATGAATTACGCCGAGTTTCATCGCAAGTCGATCGAACAGCCCGAGGCATTCTGGGGTGAGCAGGCCAATCTGGTTCATTGGCACAAGCCGTTCCAGTCGGTCTTGGATTATTCCAAGCCGCCCTTCACCAAGTGGTTCGTCGGCGGTGAAACCAACCTCTGCTACAACGCGGTCGATCGCCACCTCGCCGAGCGCGCCGACCAACCGGCGTTGATCTTCGTCTCGACCGAAACCAATACCGAGAAGGTCTACTCCTTCCGCGAACTGCACGCCGAAGTGCAGCGCATGGCCGCGGTGCTGCAGCGCCTCGGCGTTGGCAAGGGCGATCGCGTGCTGATCTACATGCCGATGATTCCCGAGGCCATTTTCGCGATGCTGGCCACGGTGCGCATCGGCGCGATCCACTCGGTGGTCTTCGGCGGTTTTGCGGCGAATTCGCTGGCCACCCGCATCGACGATGCCACCCCGAAGGTCATGGTCACTTCCGATGCCGGCATGCGCGGCGGCAAGGCCGTGCCCTACAAGCATCTGGTCGATGAATCGCTGCGCCTCGCTGCCACGCCGCCAGAGAAGGTGCTGATCGTCAATCGCGGGCTGGACAAGGAAATGCCGACCGTTGCCGGCCGCGACATGGATTACGCTACCCTGCGCGCGCAGGAAATGGAAACCAGGGTCGATTGCGTCTGGGTCGAGTCCTCGCATCCGTCGTACATCCTGTACACCTCGGGCACCACCGGCAAACCCAAGGGCGTGCAGCGTGACACCGGCGGGTACACCGTCGCGCTGGCGTCGACGATGAAACACATCTACTGCGGCAACCCGGGCGAGGCGTACTTCTCGACGTCCGACATCGGCTGGGTCGTTGGCCATTCTTACATCGTTTACGGTCCGCTGATTTGCGGCATGGCCACGGTCTGCTACGAAGGCCTGCCGATCCGCCCCGATCCCGGCATCTGGTGGAAGATCGTGCAGGACTACAAGGTGACGGTGATGTTCTCGGCACCGACCGCGATCCGGGTGCTGAAGAAGCAGGATCCGGCCTATTTGAAGAAGTACGACATCTCCTCGCTGCGCCACGTGTTCCTTGCGGGCGAACCGCTCGATGAAACCACGCACCGCTGGATCGAAGGCGAACTCGGCCTGCCGGTATATGACCACTACTGGCAGACAGAAACCGGCTGGGCGATCCTCTCGTCGCTGCCTGGTGTCGAGAAGACGCCGACCAAGCCCGGCTCGCCGGCTTTCCCGGCCTACGGCTACAACGTCAAGCTGTTGCGCGAGGATGGTTCCGAGATCACTGGTGCCGACGAGAAAGGTGTCGTCGCCGTCGTGCCGCCGCTCCCGCCCGGCTGCCTGACCACCGTGTGGGGCCAGGACGAACGCTTCGTCAAGACCTACTTCACCAGCTTCCCGAACGCGCAGTTCTATTCAACGTTCGACTGGGGCATCCGCGACAAGGACGGCTATTTCTTCATCCTCGGGCGCACTGACGACGTGATCAACGTAGCCGGCCATCGTCTCGGCACGCGCGAGATCGAAGAGGCGATCGGCAGCCACCCGGCAGTCGCCGAATGCGCCGTGGTCGGCATCGCCGACCAGCTCAAGGGCCAGATGCCGCTCGCATTCGCGGTGCTGAAGGATCCGTCCAAGGCCGAAACGGCGGAACAGCGCGCCGCACTGGAGAAGGAGATCATGGGCAAGGTCGATGCTGCGCTCGGCGCGATCGGCCGCCCGGCGCGCGTTCACATCATCAACCAGCTGCCCAAGACGCGTTCCGGCAAGGTGCTGCGCCGCTCGATCCAGGCAATCGCCGAAGGGCGCGATCCAGGCGACCTGACCACGCTCGACGACCAGGCCGGCATCGAGCAGATCAAGGGCGCGGTCGCACCCAAGTAGTTTTCGCCCCGTTCGCGCGCCACCCTGCGCGACCGGCAAACCGAGGCCACGGCAATCCCGTGGCCTTTTTTTTTCCTTGGCGAGCGTGCTTGCATCCGTCAGGCAATTGCTTCGCAAGGCGCGCCGGCTGGCGATTTCCGGCATGGCACCGCCAGGAGGTCCGATCCATGCGGTACGTGGCACGGCATGCCTGGAGTGCCGCTGAACATGCGCCTTGCAGGGCAGCCCCGTCTCGGCGTGGGAGTGTTTAGGGGGGCGGTTGGGTGAGCCGGATTTCGGCTGCGGTGGCGGCACCGATCACGGTGTCGAAGACGCTCTCGGGCATCAGCGCCTCGGCGATCGATAGCGGCGTGCGGCCCGCCATGATCTCGGCGTGGGACTGCGGATGGAGCGGCCTGCGCTGCGGCTCGGCATAGCCGATCGGGTACAGCGGCAGGTTGCTCGCCGGGTCGTATTTGTCGCTCGCACCCAGCGTGTGCAGCAGTTCATGGGCAATGACCACGTTGTTCTGCGCCGCCTGCACGCGGCTGGCGTAAGCATGCACGACGCCGATCAGGCCCTTCTCCAGGCCGAGGGAGTGCGGTACCGAGCCGACACGTGCCGGATCGTGGAAGATGACGTACAGCTTGACCTGCGGCTTGGGCCTGTGATCCTGGTCGTTGCGCCACGCCCAGTAGCGCAATGCGAGGCTCCAGCGCACGACATCGATTCCGCTTCGGGTCGGCGGCGCCGCCGGGGGCAGATTATCGACTCGCCTTGCGAGCGTGATGTCGACCGGGCGCAGTGTCGCCACGCCATAGCTTCGTGCTTCACCCTCGATCCAGGTCTCGATGTCCTCGAAGTGGCCGTCGGTGAGGCTTGCGATGTAGTCACGCGTGATCGCCGAATCGTCCGCTGCGATCGGGTACACCGCCACCTGCAGCGAGCCTTGCCAGTCGGTGGCGCGCGCCCTTTCGCGCCAGGCGCCGACGGCGACAGTCGCGAGCACGAGCAGCAGCAGGAGAATGCGCAATTGCCGGAACACGGCGCGAGGATAGCAAGAATGTGCCTGCGGCCACCGCAGGCCGCGACAGGCACGCGCCCAGGCCCGACCTGACGGCGCACGCGACACTCAGTCGTTCGCGCTGTCGCCGCTCTCGCGTGGCGTCGCGACACGGTTGCGCCCGGCATGCTTGGCGGCGTACATCGCCGTGTCCGCACGTTCCAGCAGGGCTTCGAGTTCGCCGCAGCCTTCCGCGACGCCCACGCTTACCGTGACGGATAGCGGCATGCTCGCCCCCGGTAAGGGCAGCGGCTGATCCGCGATCGCGACGCGCAGTTTTTCGGCGACGTGGCGCGCGTCGGCGAGCTGCGTATCCGGCAGCAGCACCGCGAACTCCTCGCCGCCGAGCCGGCAGCACAGGTCGGACTTGCGCAGCACCGCCCGCAGCTTTTGCGCCACGTGTTGCAGGGCGAGATCGCCCACGGCATGCCCACGCGTATCGTTGATGCGCTTGAACTGGTCGATGTCGATCAACATCGCGGCGACCGGCTTGTTGTTGCGCCGGCAGTAGTGGAAAGTGATGGCTGCGTGCTCGAAGAACGCGCGGCGGTTGCTGAGGCCGGTCAGCACGTCGGTGCTTGCCAGACGCTCGGCGGCTTCCTTCGCCTCGTGCAGCGCATAGGTCTTTTCGAAGTTCTGCTGCAACGAACTCGACAGCACGCTGGTCGCCCGCAGCGCCGACAGAAAGTAGAGCACCGCGGCGACGGCCATGCTGAGGCGGATCGCGCCACCTTCAGCCAGCATCCACAGCGTCAGCGGCAGCAGGATGGCCGTGATCGTGGCCAGCGCCAGCAATCGGATCGCCGAGTAAACCGAAAGTGCGCCGCCGGCCATGCCCATCAGGAAGCCGAAGGCTACGGCTTCATGCAGCAGCGATTCGCGCGGCATTGCCCAGACGATGCCTACGCCCCAGATCAGCGATGAGATCAGCAGCGTCACGAGGTACGGTTTCTCCCAGGCAAGGATCTCGGCATTGCCGGGCGCCTTGCGGTGGTAGCGCGCAAACAGCGCCATGCGCACCACGGATGAGAGCATGACCAGACCCAGCCATGTCGCGACGCGCACGCGGTCTCCCTCGGCCCAGAAAGTCAGGCAGACGAGGCAGGCGACCAACAGGCTGACGACCGCAGCCTGCAGCGATTGCCGATAAAGGAGTGCAAGTCGGTCACCCCGTACCCTGTCCCAGGTGACCCGGTCGCCGTTCAAGGTAGCGAACGCGTTCGTTCCGGTCATTGTCTGCATGTCGTTGCGCAGCACGTATCGTTGTTGTTACCCGATGAATCCCGGGTCTGGCCCCTCGTCTGGACGCAGCATATCAAACTGTGGCGGGGCGCTGGCTGCATGATGACCGGTCGGGCATCCGATCCGGCAAGTCACCTGCCTGGAATGGATCGGCGTTTACGGCTCAGCGGGCCGGTGTGGGATGGCAAGCGGTGCGAGGCGGGTATGTTTTGCCGTTCAGCGTGCGCGGTAGTTCGCCAGCGGCGTCATGAACTTCGGATTGTTTTGTGCGTCCATCACGCCCTTGGCGATTTCGTCGAACGAGCGATCGCACCAGGTGATCCTGGATGCGGCAGGGGCGCCTTCCACCTGGGCCAGCAGGCCCGCGTTCTTGTTTCGGATGCCGGCCTCGATCAACTGGCGGGCGGTCGCGTTCGCGGTGTCAGTCAGCGCGCGGCGCGCCTGCGCGACGAGCGGCCCGTTGCGCGCCTTCCACGAATCGGCAGCGCCACCGTAGCGCTGGTAGGACGTTGGCAGCACGCGCGTGCAGATCTGCTCGGCGCGCATCACGAGATCCTCATAACCGAGCACGCCGATGATGGCCGATTCCAGCGCCGGGTCGACCGGCTGGATTGCCGGAGTCGACTCCGCGACAGGCTGCGACTTTGCCAACGCCTTTTTCGCGCCCGTGCTGCGGGATGTGGCCGGTTCGGTGGCGGATGTTCCAGCCTGTGGTGCGACCGGCGCAACGCCGCCGTCGATGCGCGCTGCCTTGTCGGACGGCGGCTGGTCGGAATAGGTCACCTTGCCATCCGGTCCGACCGATTTGTATACGCCCTGGGCGTGGGCGGTGGTGCCAAGCGAAAGAACGAAGATGGCGGCGAGGGCGAAGGTGGTACGCACGTCGGAGCTCCGGGTCCGGGTTCTCCCGGGCAATCCGGGAAACTCCGCCAAGCTTACTGCAGCAGGAGAGGGCGCGCCGCGCAGTCGGTCACGACCACGTCATGAAACCGCGAACGTTCAACTCTGAAATGTCATGCCCCGAACAGGCCAATCGGCCTGCGAGGCGCGTGTCGCGGCGGGTTCCAGCCTGACCCGGCCCGGCGCCGCGTGGGTAGCGGGTTGCGGCGATGCACGCCCTGTGCGTGGCCATCCGCGCGCTTTCCGGCAGGGCGGTCGATCAGGGACCGAGGGCTCGCACGCTCGGCCGCTCAGGCGTACTGGGCGATGCCGTTGCCGAAGGACCAGTTCTCCTTCTTCACCTCGACGAGGTTGATCAGCACGTCGTCCTTGCGGACTGCGAGTTCCGCGTGCAGGCGGTCGGCGATGGTCGCGTAGAGCGCCTTTTTCATGTCGGTCGTACGGCCCTCGTTGAGCGTGATCTGGATGAACACCACACCGTCGCTGCGTGCTATGCCGAGGTAATCCGGGTCGTAGATCAGGCTGTCGGCATCGTGCTCGCCGATGATCTGGAAATGATCCTTCTGCGGCACGTTGATGGTGTCGACCATCGAGCGATAGACGATCTCGCCGACCTGCTTGCCGAAGCCGGCGGGGCGTCCTTTTCTCAGTGCGATGCGTACGAGTGGCATGTCGGCCTCCTGGGTTCTGCGTTCGGGCGCGCATCATGCCACAGGCGCGCGGCGGCGGCGTTCAGTACGGACTGCCGTCCTTGTGGCTGAACTGCCAGGTGCCGTCGATCATCTCGGCACGCAGGTCATCGTCCGGATACTCGGCATGGTCGCCTGGCGTGCGGTCGCCCACCTCGAGAAAGAACACCGTTTCGCTGGTCTCGTTGATCAGGCAGTGTGCATCGCCGCTGGCGGCGCGAAAACCGGCGCACATGCCAGGTGCGAGCAGCGTGCGCACCTCGTCCGTGAGCAGCGTCGGCCGCCCCTGCAGGATGTAGACGAACTCGTCCTGCGAGCTGTGTGCGTGACGCAGCGCGGACATCGCGCCGGGTGCAAGCTCCGTCAGGTTGACGCCGAAATTCGTCAGTCCGAAAAGGTCGCCGAGCGGCCGCTTTTCCCGGCCCGCCATGCGTTCGGCAAAGGGTGCCGGATAGACCGATTTGCGCGTGCGCGGCGGCGCATCGGTGGCCCGGATTGCGACCGGGCGCGGGGTGTCGGGCTTCTTGTCGTTCATCGACGGTCCGGATTGGAGTCAGCGCACCGCTGCCGCTGCGGGGGCAACTGGTGCTTGTGTGCGCATCGATGCCTGCAGGTCGAGCAGGCTCTTCTGGCTGACCTGGATCAGGCCGCGGCGCGGGCGGTCGAGGTCGAGGATCACGAACACCAGCACCACGATCAGCGCAATCATGATGTAGGTGACGAAGGCCGTGCGGTGTCCGGCCACGCCGGACGCATAACCGACGATTGCACCGGCCATCAGGAAGGTTGCGAACAGTAACAGCAGCACGAGTTCGGGTACATGGCGGTTCAGCGCGCCGTCGCGCCGGCCGAAGCTGTCGATCATCTCGTTGAGCGCCTGAATGAACAGCCCGACCCTGACCGGGTCCGGATCCTGATCGGCGATGCGTCGTGCGCGATCCCACAGTGCGGCCTGTGCGCTGCCCGTCCTGTCGAACAGTGTTGCTCGCTCGGTGTGGTCGGCCAGTGTCACGGTGCTTGCGTGTACCCGCAGGTCGACATATTCTCGAAGCATGGCCTGCATCTCGCCGCGATTGGCCGCCGGCAGCATCTGGCTGCGCAGCCACGTGGTGCCGATCGCGTTCGCCTCATCGACCACCGCCTCGCTGCGGTTGTCGTAACGCTGCAACGACAGCGACAACGTGAAGCCGAGCAGCAGCGCGAGCAGGCCGAGCAGCGCGCCGGCAATCGAATCGACATGCGACTTGAAGGCCTCGTCCGTCACGCCGTCGCGGCGCCTCCCGATGCGATAACCGGCCTCGATGGCAAGCACCATGAGCACCGAAAGCACCGCCGCGATGAAAGCGCTGTTGACGTCGAAAAGAAATTCCCTCATTGCAGATCCCGCCTTGATACCGCGTGGATATTACCTTGCAGGCCGGGTTGCTCCAAGGGCGGCGACTTGCTCGGCGTGCGGGCGCTTCGATGGAAGCGGGGCGTCGTGGCGCAATAGTCGGTCGCGGGTGCGCATGCGCGAAGGATCGTGGCTCCCATGCTGTCGAACTTCTTTGCTGCCGTTCGGCAAATCGTCGTCGTCGCGCGACAGCACGCCCGGGAACTTTACATGGCGTTCACAATTCTCCCGGAACCTTTGGCCATAGCCCGCCGTCAGACAACGAGTATGCGCAGGCTGGACGGATTTCATCCTGGCGCCACCTGCGCGACACGCAGGGTTGCATGACTCCCGCCGCGGGGCGTGGATGCACGCGAACGTGGACGACGATTCGCGGCAATCCAGGGTACAGCCGAAGACAATCGAACACGAATGGCGACACGCGCCGGTCACGCTGCGGAGAGATCCTCTCGATGCGAACGGTGCCAGAAGCCGTTTTCCTGCCAACTTTCGACGAGGGCGTTATCGATGAAACCGCAAGCCATCGCAAAGCTGCTCGAAACGAGCCGCCACTACTTCAGTCTTCCCATCTCGGTGGTTTCCGCTCCTGTCGCTGCAACCGATAGGCACTGCTATCCAAGGAAGGCGTCGATCCAGGGGCGGTCGCGGCGAAACCGGAATGCGAGGAACTTTGCTGGGCGCATTGAGGCATGCAGCTGAGGGAACCCGTGGCCCAGGGATGGTGCCTGAAGACGGGGCACGGGCAGATCATCGCGCACCGGTTTCATGATCCAAGCCGTAGATCGGGCAGGATCCTGGGGTGCCACGGCATCGATGCGGTCAAGCCTGGTTTGGCGCGCGCTGGTTGCGCCGCCAAGCCGCCGGCGACTGTCCGACCGAACGCTTGAAGGCGCGCGCGAAGGCAGCCTCGGATTCATAACCGACGTCCAGGGCAATCGTGGCGACGGTTGCATTGGTTTCCCGCAACTGGCTCGCACCGCGCTGCATGCGCCAATTCGCGAGGTACTGCATTGGGGGGTGGCCGACCAGTTCGGCAAACCGTTCATGCAGCGCCGAGCGCGACAGGCCGACTCGTCGGCCCAGTTCGTCGATCGTCCACGGTTCGGCCGGGCGCTCGTGCATCAGTGCGATCGCCTTGCCGACGTGCCGGTCGCGCAGTGCCGCCAGCCAGCCGGTGCCGCCCTCGGGCATGGATTCGAGATAGCGGCGCGCCGCATCCACGAAAACCATTTCGCTGACCCGCTCCAGCACCGCCGCGCTGCCGGCCCGGCGGAGCCGTGATTCGGAAACGGCTTGGTCGAGCACGGGCGCCACCCACGCACCGACGCCGCACGACGGCACATGCAGCAATCGCGGCAGCGCCTCGATCAACGGGTTGAACGGACGCAAATCGCAGGCGACGAATCCGCAAACGACGACGGTGCTCGCCTCCTCGGCCGGAGAAAATCCGCCGGGGCGCAGCACGCCATCATGGTAGGCGACGGCGATCGGCTTCGGATCATCGCGCGTCGTCACGCGCCAGTCGCTGTCATCCTGTTTGGCGCGCATGCCCGGCGCACTCGAAATCACGTGGCGATCGCCGCGCGGGAACATGACGATGTCGCCACCTGCCAGGCGCACCGGTGGCTCGCGGTCGGCCGCAGCCCAGCCTGCGCCGCGGGCGACCAGGTGGTAGGCCAGAACGTGTTCCGCGCCCGGCATCAACGCATCGGCGAGTTCCGGCGAGGCGGGTGTCTCCGCGACCCATTCATCGCGAAAGCTCACGTAATAGAAGATGGCACCGCGCAGGCGGACGCTGCGCAGCACGTCGGACAGCGGATCGTGGTTCATGAAAGGTGCGGCGTGGTTGGGCAGATCGTGTCTTGTTCGATGTCTTCGGGCGGGCCGCGCTCGAAATTGCGGACGCAAGAACAAACGCGGACGACGCGCGATCAAGCTTCGAGGGTGTCGACCGCGGACAATGATCTCGTCGTCAAACGAAGCGACGATCGCCTTCCCGGCGCCGGGTCTGCCTCGCAGGCCATTTTCCCCAACATCAAGGAGACAACCATGAGTCTAGTTCTTGAAGCCTCAACTTCAAGCCCCGATTTCGCCGCGATCAAGCAGCGCCAGCGCGCGACCTGGGCGAGCGGCGATTTCGCCGTTATCGGCACGACGCTGCAGATCGTCGGCGAAGCGCTCGCGGAAGCCGCCGACGTGCGCGCCGGCGAGCGCGTGCTCGACGTGGCCGCGGGCAACGGCAACGCCACGCTTGCCGCAGCGCGCCGCTTTGCCGACGTCACGTCAACCGATTACGTGCCGCAGTTGCTCGAGAAGGGTCGCGAGCGCGCGCGTGCCGAAGGGTTGTCGATCCGCTTCGAGGTGGCCGATGCGGAGGAACTACCGTTCGACGACGGCAGCTTCGATGTCGTGCTGTCCACCTTCGGCGCCATGTTCACTCCGGAGCACGCGCGCCCGGCGCGCGAGATGCTTCGCGTCGTGCGCGAGGGCGGGCGTATCGGCCTGGCGAACTGGACGCCTGAAGGTTTCATTGGCCGCCTGTTCAAAGTCATCGGCGCCTACCTTCCACCGCCCGCGGGCCTCAAGTCACCCGCGTTATGGGGCACCGAGCCGCACATCGTCGAATTGTTCGGTTCACACGCCGCCAACATCCGCTGCGAGCGGCGCCATTTCAATTTCCGCTACCGCTCGGCCGCGCACTGGGTGCAGATGTTCCGCGACTACTACGGACCGACACACAAGGCGTTCGCTGCGCTCGATGTGCCGGCTGCGCGTGAGCTGGAAAGGGACATCACGGCTTTGCTCGACGAGTTGAACATCGCGGGGCATGGCTCTCTAGTGGTGCCGGGGGAGTATCTCGAGGTCGTCGTGACCCGGCATTAAGTTGCACGGCGCGTGTTTCGGGGCTGGCTTTTCGAGGCCGGCCTCGACTTTCCCGATGGCGTCGAGTCCGTCCACTGCCCACAGGGCCGGCGTGGAAAACGGAGTCGACCGGTCTGTGATCCATTGGTCCCCGACAAGGCTCGGTCAAATGAGGCTGGAGCGCGGGCCGGACGACGCGGAGCCGCCAACTTTCCGTGACGGGCCTGGGCTGGTCGGTGGCCCGGCGGTAGTCGCTGTCTCAGCAGGATGGGCGATGCGTTGCTGCCGCGGACATGTCCGGTGAATGTTCAGGCCACCATTCTTGGTTCGAATACGGGGAACAAGCAAGCGGGGTCACGCGAGGCCCTCGGCTCGTTCATATGATTCTCGACGGCGCCGAACCCGATTGCGGGCGGTGCTAAGTCGTCAACATGATGAGCAGCAATAGGAGCACCTTCACCACCAGTTCGGTACCCACGACGGTCTGAGTCACAACGATCGAAGTCAGTTCCTCGCAAGGCCGGCAGATCGTGGCGAACCCGTGAACGATCAGCGCGCATTCGGCGACGTGGCCCAGCAGGACCATCGCCAGAATTAGCGGAAGATTCGGCGCCAGCAAACTCAGGAATGACAGCCATAGCGGAATGCGCGAGACGATTGCCAACGCCCAGGCATCGTGGCGACTCATGTACCCTCCGTTGACGAGGGCGAGCTCGCGGGCGAGCCATGCTGCTCCGCTCACCGACAACATTTCGACGCAGAAACAAGCGATGGCGATCGCCATCCAGGGTTTGTCATCGAACCCTGGGGTGAACAGGGCTCCATGGCTCGTGCCGGCACGGTATAGCATGGCGGGCGGTAGCAGCGACAGGAGCAGGGTGAAGACGAAGAACGAAGGGTGCAAACGGGGCCGCGATCCATGAATATGGAAACCGCCGCCGCTGGTGGAAAGCATCGTGCGAGCCAGACCGATGATCGTCATGCCACTTCTCCCGCCGCGGCTAGCTGGCCGCAAGATTCAGATCAAAACATATCATGACATGATATATAGCAAATTGAAGCAATGGACGTCAAGCAGTCATGAAGATTGTTCGAGTACTTGTCGCGGGGCGCCTTCCTGGAGAACCGGATGAACAAGCAGGGATACGAGCGTCTTTCGCAATTTCGCTATCGTTTGCGCTGTTTCCATCGCGTCAGCGAAGACATTTGTCAGGCGCATGGCCTTACGTCATTGCAATACCAGTTGCTGCTGCATGTGATGGGCGCACCGGGGCGGGAATGGGCGCCGATCGGGGAGCTGGCAGAGCGGCTTCAGGCAATGCACCATGGCGTTGTCGCGCTGGTGGATCGGTGCGAGAAGGCAGGGCTGGTGAAGCGCGTACCTGGTCGGGAGGATCGTCGGCAGGTGGAAATTCACCTCCGCCCGAAAGGGCGGGAACTGGTGGAGGCGCTTGCCGTGCTGCACCAGCCCGAGTTGCAGCAATTGCGCGAGATACTCGATCGTCTGGAACTCGATTAGCCGCGAAAGATGGTGCCCGGTGCGGATGCCGGGGCGCCGCTCTGGCTGTCGAGACGATTTGCCGCGGCCGAAAGTGGGCAGTCGGGAGAACACAGTCGGCAGAAAAGCCGTGCTTCCAGCGCCGCGGCCAGCGCGACGCTCGGCGTGGGCCGGCGTTTCAGAAAAATAGCCGTTTCCTGGATGGTTCGGCAACCGGTTCCGGGGCCGCAGGTGCAAGCGACTTCACCGGTTTGCGTGGCAAATTCATCTCGTCGCGTGCGAACCTGACCTTTCCTTCGAGCACGCAGCCGCGCATGCCCGGGTCACAGGTTGCACCCTGCACGCGCTGGCAGATGTTGTCGAGATCGTGAGGACAACTCCAGGAACTCATGTGATCGCCTCCAGACGGAAACCTTGCGGCGCGGGACCGGCCGATCAGGCGACGGCGACCGGGATCTTGCCGATCTTCGCCTGCCATTCCTTCGGGCCGGTCTGGTGCACCGAGGTGCCCTTCGAATCGACGGCGACGGTGACCGGCATGTCCTGGACCTCGAACTCGTAGATGGCTTCCATGCCGAGGTCGGCGAATGCCACCGTCCTGCTGGTCTTGATGGCTTTCGAGACGAGGTAGGCCGCACCGCCGACGGCCATCAGATACACGGCCTTGTTGTCGCGGATGGCGTCGATCGCGGTGGGGCCGCGCTCGGCCTTGCCGACCATGCCGAGCAGGCCGGTCTGCTCGAGCATCTGGCGGGTGAACATGTCCATGCGCGTGGCGGTGGTAGGGCCGGCCGGGCCGACCACTTCGTCGCGCACCGGGTCGACCGGGCCGACGTAGTAGATGAAGCGGTTGGTGAAGTCGACCGGCAGTTTCTCGCCCTTGTTGAGCATGTCTGTCATGCGCTTGTGCGCGGCGTCGCGGCCGGTGAGCAGCTTGCCGTTCAACAGCAGCACGTCGCCGGGTTTCCAGCCGGCGACTTCCTCTCGCGTGACGGTGTCGAGATTGACGCGCTTGCCCTTGCTGCTGTCGTAAGTGAGCTTGGGCCAGTCGGCGAGCGAAGGCGGCTCCAGCCTGGCCGGGCCGCTGCCGTCGAGGTGGAAATGCACATGGCGTGTGGCCGCACAGTTGGGGATCATCGCGATCGGCAGACTGGCGGCGTGCGTCGGGTAGTCCATGATCTTGACGTCGAGCACCGTGGTCAGACCGCCGAGCCCCTGCGCGCCGATGCCAAGCGCATTGACTTTCTCCAGCAGTTCGAGACGCAGTTCTTCGATGCGGCTGAGCGCGGCGCCACTGGCGGCCTTCTCTTTCAGTTCGTGGATGTCGACCGGCGCCATCAACGATTCCTTGGCGAGCAGCATGGCCTTTTCGGGCGTGCCGCCGATTCCGATGCCCAGGATGCCCGGCGGGCACCAGCCGGCACCCATCAGCGGCACGGTCTTGAGCACCCAGTCGACGATCGAATCGCTCGGGTTGAGCATCACCATCTTCGTCTTGTTCTCCGAGCCGCCGCCCTTGGCGGCGCAGATGACTTCGAGATGATCGCCGGGCACGATCTCGGTGTGCACCACGGCCGGCGTGTTGTCCTTGGAGTTCTTGCGCGCGCCGGCCGGGTCGAGCAGCACCGAGGCTCGCAGCTTGTTGTCAGGGTGGTTGTAGGCGCGGCGCACGCCTTCGTTGCACATTTCCTGCAGCGACATCGCGGCGTCCCAGCGCAGGTTCATGCCGACCTTGAGGAAGATCACCGCGATGCCAGTGTCCTGGCAGATCGGGCGCCGTCCCTCGAAGCACATGCGGCTGTTGATCAGGATCTGCGCGATGGCGTCTTTCGCGGCCACGCTCTGCTCGCGCTCGTAGGCGGCGGCCAGCGCCTTGATGTAGTCGGCCGGGTGGTAATAGCTGATGTAC